>NZ_JBEYRP010000014.1:47632-49003 GCF_040704085.1 Streptomyces sp. NPDC047841 | reverse complement strand
GCTGGTCATCCGGGGCGAGGCGGGACTCGGCAAGACCGCGCTGCTGGCCGAGATCCGGCGCGTCGCCGAACGCCGCGGCTGCGCCGTCTGGTCCGCGCGCGGCGCGGAGACACTGAGGTCCGTCCCGTTCCACGTCGTACGGCAGCTGCTCCAGCCCGCGCTGCTGTCCTTGCTTCCCGAGGAGGCCCGCGAGTACCTCGGCGACTGGCACGACATCGCCGGTCCCGCCCTCGGCATAGCGGAACCGCAGGCCGACAAGGCCGACCCGCAGTACGTCTGCGACGGACTCGTCGCCGCCGTGCGCCGGCTCTCCCGCCGCCAGTGGCCGCTGGTCCTGCTCGTCGACGACGCGCACTGGGCCGACCCGGAGACCCTGCGCTGGCTCGCCGCCTTCGCCGAGCGCCTCGACGACCTCTCCGTCCTCGTCGTGGTCGCCCGCCGGCCCGGCGAGGTCGGCGGGCACAGCGCCCGCCTGCTCGACGAGGTGGCCGCCGCGGGCCGCCCCGCCCACAACCTCAGCGCCCTCACCCCGGACGCCACCGCCGGACTCACCCGCGCCACCGTCGGCCGGCACGCCGACGACGCGTTCTGCCGCGAGGTCTGGGCCGTCACGGGCGGCAACCCGTACGACACCGTCGAACTCCTCGCCAAGGTCCAGGACAGCGAACTCCAGCCCGTCGAGGCGCAGGCGGGCGAGCTGCGCGCCCTCAACCGCGCCGCCCGTGGCGGCGGACTGGTCGACCGGCTCAAGGGCCTCGGCCTGGAGGCCACCCGGTTCGCCTGGGCCGCCGCCATCCTCGGCACCGGCATCACCGTCGACATGGTCGCCCAACTCGCCACCATGAACGACGAACTGGCCCGGACCTGCGCCGAACTCCTGTGCAACGCCCGCATCCTCACCGAGCCCCGGCCACCCGCCGGCACCGAACGCGGCGACGGCGAGCTGGAGTTCGTCCACCCCCTCATCGCCACCGCCGTCTACCACTCCATCCCGCCCGGCGTGCGCACCGCCATGCACGGCGTCGCCGCGCAGATGATCACCGAGCGCGGCCGCGGCGCCGCCGAGGCCGCCCGGCACCTGCTGAAGGTCCACCCGGACGACGACGAGGAACTGGTCGAGCAGTTGCGCGAGGCCGCCCGCGAGCACCTCGCCGTCGGCGCGCCCGACGCGGCCCGCCGCTGCCTGGAGCGCGCCCTGGCCGAGCCGCCCCTCCCCGAGGTGCACGCGCACGTCCTGTACGAACTGGGCTGCGCCACCCTGCTGACCAGCCCCGCGGTCACCATCGGCCATCTCCAGAGCGCCCTCGGCATGTCCGGCCTCGGAGGCGACGACCGGGTCGACGCCGTCGTCCGCCTCTCCCAGGCGCTGTT
>NZ_JBEYRP010000014.1:0-47534 GCF_040704085.1 Streptomyces sp. NPDC047841 | reverse complement strand
CGGTCACCATCGGCCATCTCCAGAGCGCCCTCGGCATGTCCGGCCTCGGAGGCGACGACCGGGTCGACGCCGTCGTCCGCCTCTCCCAGGCGCTGCTCCACAACGACCAGCTGGAGGAGGCCGTCCGCACGGTCGAGGCCGAGGCCGCCCGGCACGAGGCGGGCCCCGTCCGGATGCGGCTGCAGGCCTTCCAGTTCATGTGGGAGGGCATCCACGGCGAGACCGTCTCCCCGGCCCGCTCCCGGCGCCTGGCCGAGCTGGCCGGCACCTGCACCGGCCGCGACAACGCCGAACGCGCCCTGCTGATCCTGCGCGGCTTCGACGCGATGACCCACGGCGAGAGCGCCGACGAGGTCATCGGCCTGTGCGACCGCGCCCTCGTCAACGGCCGCCTCGCGCCCGGCCTCGGCTGGACCGACACCGAGTGGGGCATGGAGCTGCTGATGATGCTCGGCAGCGCCTACACCTACGCCGACCGGCTCGACCGCGCCGAGAGCCTGTTCGCCGAGGCCCGGCGCGTCTACACCACGGCCGGCTGGCACGGCGGCCACCTCTCCCTGGCCAACGCCTTCCTCGGGCTCGCCTACCGCAGGCAGGGCCGGCTGCGCGAGGCCGAGTCCGCCCTGCGCGAGGCCCTGGTCCTCGCCGAGCGCGTCGGCCGCCGACTGCCGCTGTACTGGTCCGCCACCTGCGGTCTGGTCGACACCCTGCTGGCCCGGGGCCGGATCGAGGAGGCCTGGTCGGTCGCCGAACGGTACGGTTTCGCGCCGCCGTACCCGTCCACCATCGTGCTGCCCGACATCCGCTCCGTGCGCGGCCGGCTGCTGCTCGCCGTCGGCCGCACCGAGGACGGCATCAACGAACTGGAGGCAGCGGAGAAGACCGCCGCCTCCCGCGGCGGCCACAACCCGGTCCTCGCGCCCTGGTCCATCGACCTCGCCAAGGCGCTCGCCGGGCAGGACCCGGACCGCGCCGCCCAGCTCGCGGCCGACGCCCGCCGGCAGGCCGAGCGGTTCGGCACGGACACCGCCATCGGCGAGGCCCTGCGCTGCGCCGCCGCCCTGGCGACGGGAGAGCGGGCGGTCCGGCTCGCCGCCCGGGCCGTCACCTACCTGGAGGCCTCACCCTGCCAGTACGAGCACGCGGCGGCCCGCGTCGAGTACGGCATCGCCGCCCGCTCGGCCGCGGAACTGGGCCGGGGCCTGGACTTGGCGCGGGCGTGCGGCGCGGAGCACCTGGTGGCCCGGGCACGGGAGGCGCTGGAGACGGGGCGGCGGCCGCGCTGAGCCCCCCGGAGGCGGCGCGGGGCTCGCGCTGTCACCTGCCCAGCAGCTGCTCCGTCAGCGCCGTCAGCCGCTCGCGGACGTCTGCGTCGTACGCCGCCTCGTGGGCCCGCGCCGGCCGTGTCCCGTCGTAGTACCCGCCGCTGCCCGTCTCCCGGGTGGCCAGCGCGAGCACGCCCGGCGCCCCGTCGGCGACGGAGTTCCACGGGGTGATGCCGCCCTCGCGGACCATCGCCGTGTCCATGTAGGTCGCGGGGTGCAGCACGTTCACCGACACGCCGCTGCCCGCCAGCTCCTCGGCCAGGGTGAACGTGTACGCGGCGAGCGCGAACTTGCTGCGGCAGTAGGCCGCCAGGCCGTTGTAGCCGCGGGTGAACCCGGGGTCGGCGTAGTCGACGGGCTCCTGGCCGCCCGAGCCGACGTTGACGATCCGGGCCGGCGGATTCGCCCGCAGCACCGGCAGCAGGGCGCGGGTCAGCACCACGGGCGCGAGGTAGTTCACGGCGAGCCGCAGCTCGTGCCCGTCGGCGCTCAGCTCGCGCCCGGAGCCGGGTGTCCCGGCGCCCACGCCCGCGTTGTTGACCAGCACGTCGAGGCCGGGATGCGCCTCGGCCACCCGCGCGCCCAGCTCCCGCACCTCGGCCAGCCGGGCCAGATCGGCGACGAAGCCCTCGGCCGCGCCCTCCGTGCGCAGCTCCGCGACCAGCCGCTCGGTGCGTGCCCGGTCACGGCCGTGCGCCAGGACCAGATGACCGGAGCGGACCAGTTCGAAGGCGACGTACCGGCCGAGCCCGGAGGTGGCACCGGTGATCAGAACAGTGGACATGCCGTCAGCCTACGCAGGCCGGGGCGCCGGTAACGAGCCTTTGCCGGGAGTACGGCCGGCTCCGGTCACCCCCGCCGTTCAGCCCGCCTCCTCCTCGGCGAGGACCCGCTGGGCCGTCGCGAACGCCGCGTTGGCGGCCGGCACCCCGCAGTACACGGCGGTCTGGAGCAGCACCGCGCCGATCTCCTGCGGCGTCAGCCCGTTGCGCCGCGCCGCCCGGACGTGCATCGCCAGCTCGTCGAGGTGGCCGTGCGCGACCAGCGCGGTCAGCGTGATCATGCTGCGCTCGCGGCGGGACAGCGTCGGGTCGGTCCAGATCTCCCCCCAGGCGTAGCGGGAGATGAAGTCCTGGAAGCGGGCCGTGAACGGGGTCTGCCGGGCCTGCGCGCGATCCACGTGGGCGTCACCCAGCACCTCCCGGCGCACCGCCATGCCACCGGCCGGCGGCCCGCCGAGGTGGGTGCGCAGCGCGCCCAGCACGGCCCGCGGGCACTGCGCCGGCGCCAGGTGGGAGGCCCCGGGCAGTTCCACCAGCGTCGCCGCCGGCACCGCGTCGGCGATCTCCCGCAGATGGGCGGGCGGGGTCGCGGGATCCTGCCGGCCCGCCACCAGAAGCGTCGGCACGGTGATGTCGCCGAGCCGGTCGCGCAGGTCGAACGCGGCGAGCGCGTCGCAGCAGGCGGCGTACGCTCCCGGATCGGCCTCCCGGTGGTCGCGGACCAGCCCCGGCACGCTGAACCCGGGCGTGAACCAGCGCGCCCCGGCGCTGTCCGCCAGCCCGTCCAGGCCCTCGCGGCGCACCCGCTCCGCCCGCTCCCGCCAGGGGGCCTCCCCGCCGAAGTGGGCGGAGGAGCACAGCACCGCCAGCGAGGACAGCCGCCCGGGGTGGTGGACGGCCAGGTGCAGGCCGACGGCGCCGCCCAGGGACACGCCCGCGTACGCGAACCGGTCGATGCCGAGGGCGTCGGCCAGCTCGAGCACCAGCGCGGCGAGGTCGCCGACGGTCGCGCCCGGCCCGATCAGGTCCGCCGCCGAGCCCCCGTGCCCGGGCAGGTCCCAGCGGACGACCCGGTGGGCGGCGGACAGCTCGGGCGCGATGCGGTCCCACAGGGCGAGGGAGGTGCCGAGCGAGGGGCCGAGCAGCAGCGGGGGAGCGGAAGCCGGGCCTTCCGCACGGTGGTTGAGCAGGTGCACGGTCAAGGTCGCTCCAGGGCGCGGTCGGTGAGGGGTCCGGCGAAGCCGGTGTAGTGGGCGGGGTCGAGCAGCTCGTCGAGGTCGACACCCTCCAGCTCGCCGGTCTCCGCCAGCAGTTCGGACAGCGGACGGTCCTCGGTGTGGGCGCGGCGGGCCAGTTCGGTCAGCAGCTCCTTGGCACGCGCCCGGCCCAGGACGGGCGCGAGGGCGGCCGACAGCCGCTCGGAGACGATCAGACCCCGGGTGATGCCGAGGTTGCGGCGCATCGCGGCCGGGTGCGCCCGCAGCCCCTCGGCCAGCTCCGCCGCGTGGGAGGCCGCGCCGCCCACCAGCCGGAGCAGGTCGCGCAGCGGCTCCCACTCGGCGTGCCAGGCGCCGGCCGGCCGCTCGTCCTCGGCGGCGAGGCAGCCGTACAGCGTGGCCGCGAGCTGCGGGGCGCGCCGGGCAGCGGCTGCCAGGAGCGTGGCGCGCACCGGGTTCGCCTTGTGCGGCATGGCCGACGAGCCGCCGCCGCTGCCCTCGCTCACCTCGCCGGTCTCGGTGCGCGACAGCGTCAGGACGTCCACGGCGAGCTTGCCCAGCGCCCCCGCCGTGAACGCCAGGCACCCCGCGAGGTCGGCCACCGGGGTGCGCAGGGTGTGCCAGGGCAACGCCGGGGCGGCGAGGCCGGCTTCGCGGGCGTAGGCCCGCGTCAGAGCGGCCGCGTCCTCGGTGCCGTACGCCCGGAAGGCCGCCAGGGTCCCGGCGGCGCCGCCGAGTTGGGCGGGGAGCGCGTCCCGGACCCGGGTGACGCGGTCGCGCGCGTCCAGGACCAGCGAGCGCCAGCCCGCCGCCTTCAGCCCGAACGTCGTCGGGACGGCGTGCTGGGTGAGCGTCCGCCCGGGCAGCACCGTGTCCCGGTGCTCGGCGGCGAGGCGGGCCAGCGCCCGTTCGGTGCGGCCGAGGTCGGCCAGGACCGGGGCGAGGGTGCGCGCGGCGACCAGCATCGTCGCGGTGTCCATGATGTCCTGGCTGGTGGCGCCGCGGTGGACGTAGGGGCCGTACTCCGCGCCGACCGCCGCCGTCAGGTCGGCGACCAGCGGAATCACCGGGTTGCCGCCGTCCGCGGTCCGCGCCGCCAGGGAGCGGATACCGAACCGCTCCGGGACGGCCGCCTCGGTCACCGCCGTCGCGGCCCCGGCCGGGGCGAGGCCCAGCGCGGCCTGCGCCCGGGTCAGCGCGGCCTCCGCGTCGAGCAGGGCCCGCAGGTACGCGTGGTCGCTCGTCTCGGACGCGGCGCCCGTCAGCGCCCAGCCCGGGGCGAGCAGGCCGGTGTCGGCACAGGGAGGGGAAGCGGATGTCACTCGAACTCCAGGAAGACCGTCTCGCCTTCGCCCTGAAGACGGATGTCGAAACGGTAGGCGCCGCCCGCCTCCTCGGTCGCGATCAGCGTGTCGCGCCGCTCGCCCACCCGGGTGAGCAGCGGGTCGGCGGCCAGCGCGGCCTCGTCGCCCGGCAGGTAGATCCGGGTGAACAGGTGCACGAGCAGACCACGCGCGAAGACGCAGACGCTGAGGTACGGCGCGTTCCGCCCGCGTGCGCCGGGCCGGAGGGTACGGGCGTACCAGTGGCCGTCCGCGTCGGTCTGGACGCGGCCCCAGCCGGTGAACTCCACGCCGTTGCGGCCCAGGTGCCCGCCGGTCGCCGGGTCGCGCCGCTGGGAGCCGTCCACGTGCGGGACGGTGCCGTCGGGACGCGGACCCCACAGCTCGATCAGCGCGTCGGGTAGCGGGGCGCCCTCGCCGTCGAGGACGTACCCGTGCACGGTGACCGTGTCCGGGTGGTCGAGCGGCGCGATCTCCTCGCCGCCGCGGAACGGCAGGGCGTAGCCGTAGAACGGGCCGACGGTGTGGGACGGGGTGGGCAGCACCCGGTCGGGGCCGCTCGGGTCGGTGATCGTCATGGCGGTCAGCGTCCTTCTTCCGTCCAGGTGGCGGCCGGGCCGTCCAGCACGATGTCCCAGTGGTAGCCGAGGGAGAACTCCGGCACCGACAGGCTGTGGTCGTAGGTGGCGACCAGCCGCTGCCGGGCCGCGTCGTCCGTCACGGACTGCAGGATCGGGTCGTACGGGAACAGCGGGTCGTTCGGGAAGTACATCTGCGTCACCAGCCGCTGCGTGAACGCCGAGCCGAACACCGAGAAGTGGATGTGCGCGGGGCGCCAGGCGCCCACGTGGTTGCGCCACGGGTAGGGGCCCGGCTGGATGGTGGTGAAGTGGTAGCGGCCCTCGGCGTCGGTGAGGGCGCGGCCGACACCGGTGAAGTTCGGGTCCAGCGGGGCGTCGTGCTGCTCGCGCCGGTGGGCGTAGCGGCCGGCCGAGTTGGCCTGCCAGATCTCGATCAGCTGGCCGCGGACCGGGCGCCCGTGCCGGTCCAGCAGCCGTCCGGAGACGGTGATCCGCTCGCCGATGGGCTCGCCGGTGTGCTGCCGGGTGAGGTCGTTGTCGACCTCGGCCAGGTCGCGCTCGCCGAAGGCGGGGGAGTGCAGTTCCACCAGTTCGGGGTCCTGGCTGGTGTCGATCGCCACCAGGGGCCGCTTCGGGTGGCGCAGCACGGAGGAACGGTACGGCGCGTAGTCGCGGCGGGGGTGGTGTTCGACGGGGGCGCCGTCGGCGACGCGCTTCTCGTAGGCGGTGTGCGCCGCGGCGATTTCCCGGTCGATGTCGGCTTGGGTGAGAGGCATGGGATACCTGACGCTTCCTTGGCGTTCGAGGAGGAAGGCTCTCCGGTTCGTCGGGAGTGGATAGTCAGGGCAAGTAGTCAGCGCACTGACTGTCTCGGTGAGGTGCTGCTCACGCTGCCACCGGATACGGTGACCGTCAAGAGCTGGCAACTGTGCGTCGCGGGAACGAGACACGACGACCAGGTGTCGGGTATCGTTCAGTGCACAAACGAATCGACCAGGGGAGCGCACATGGCCGCGGTGGACCTCGCCACCCATCCCGGGCATCTGGCCCGGCGGCTCCAGCAGGCGCACTACCTGCTGTGGAACACGATGGTCTCGGAGGAGATCACCTCGCCGCAGTTCGCGGTCATGAACGCCCTCGTCGCCGAACCCGGGCTCGACCAGCGGACCGTGGGGGAGCGGGTGGGCCTCGACCGCTCCACCATCGCCGAGGTCATCAGCCGGCTCGACCGCCGGGGACTGCTGCACAGGGTGCGCGACCCGCAGGACGGCCGGCGCTTCCTGCTCCGCCTCACCGACGACGGCCTGCGCACCCACCGCAGACTGACCGTGCGGACCGCCCGGATGAACCAGCTCTTCCTCGCCCCGCTGTCCGCCGAGGAACAGACCGTGTTCTTCGACCTGATCCGCCGGGTCGCGGACGCGGCCGAGGAGCTGCGCCACCCGGCCGGCCCGCCGGCCGCGCAGAGCTGACGCCGGCCCCACCGGCCCGCACGCCACCGGCCGCCTCACGGTGCCGGCACGTACACCACCCACACCTGCCCCGCGGCGAAGTCCGGCGCGCCGCCGTCCGCCGGGATCCTCATGCAGCCGTAGCCGTAGCCGTAGCCGTAGCCGTGACGGTGGCCGTCGTCGGCGCCGTGGCTCGGGCGCCCGTGGCCGGCCCGCGCTCCGGCCCGCTCAGCCGCCGCCCTTCCCGCCGAGGATCTCCGCGAGGTCGTACCGGACCGGCTCCTCCAGCTGGCCGTACGTGCAGCTCTCCGGTGTGCGGTCCGGGCGCCAGCGGCGGAAGCGGGCCGTGTGCCGGAACCGCTGGCCGTTCTCCATGTGGTCGTACGCCACCTCGGCCACCCGTTCCGGCCGCAGCGGCACCCAGGACAGGTCCTTCTTGCCCGACCAGCGGCTCGGCGCACCCGGCAGCCGGGCCGTCTCGTGCGCGGTCTCGTCCGTCCAGGCGGCCCACGGGTGCCCGGAGACGTCCTCCATGCGCAGCGGCTGGAGCTCCTCGACCAGCTCGGCGCGCTTCTTCATGGAGAACGCGGCCGACACGCCCACGTGCTGGAGCCGGCCCTGCTCGTCGTACAGCCCCAGCAGCAGCGAGCCCACCACCGGGCCGCTCTTGTGGAAGCGGTACCCGGCGACGACGACGTCCGCCGTGCGCTCGTGCTTGATCTTGAACATGGCCCGCTCGTCCTGGAGGTAGCGCAGGGTGAGCGGCTTGGCGACGACCCCGTCGAGGCCGGCGCCCTCGAACTGCTCGAACCACTGCCGGGCCACCTCGATGTCGGTCGTCGACGGCGCCACGTGCACCGGCGGGCCCGCCCCGGCCAGCGCCTGGTCCAGCAGGGCGCGGCGGTCGGTGAGCGGCACGTCGAGCAGGGCGTGGTCGTCCAGGGCGAGCAGGTCGAAGGCGACGAAGGACGCGGGGGTCTTCTCCGCCAGCATCCGCACCCGGGAGGCCGCCGGGTGGATGCGCTCGGTCAGCGCGTCGAAGTCCAGCCGGCCGCCCCGCGCGATGACGATCTCCCCGTCCAGCACGCACCGCTCGGGCAGCCGCTCCCGCAGCGCCGCGACCAGCTCGGGGAAGTACCTGGTCAGCGGCTTTCCGGTCCGGCTGCCCAGCTCGACCTCGGCCCCGTCCCGGAACACGATCGACCGGAAGCCGTCCCACTTGGCCTCGTAGTGCATCCCCGGCGGGATCCTCGCCACCGACTTGGCGAGCATCGGCTTCACGGGCGGCATGACGGGCAGATCCATGCCTCCGATTCTGCTCGCATACATTCGTTTCCGCTCAGATATGTACGGCTGTGCCCGGTATGCGAGTGGCGCGGGGTACGCCTACCGTGGCCGCATGGGTGATGCGGTGGAACTGGAGGTGGCCGGCCGGAGCGTACGGCTGTCCAGCCCGGACAAGGTGTTCTTCCCGGAGCGGGGCTTCACCAAGCTGGACCTCGCCCGGTACTACGCCGCCGTCGGCCCCGGCATCCTGCGCGCCCTGCGCAACCGCCCCACCACCCTGGAGCGCTACCCGGACGGCGTAGGCGGCGAGTGGTTCTACCAGAAGCGGGCGCCGAAGGGCATGCCGGACTGGATCCCGACCGCCCACATCACCTTCCCCAGCGGGCGCAGCGCCGACGAGATGTGCCCCACCGAGGAGGCCGCCGTGGTGTGGGCCGCCCAGTACGGCACCCTCACCTTCCACCCCTGGCCGGTACGCGCCACCGACGTCGACCATCCCGACGAACTCCGCATCGACCTCGACCCGCAGCCCGGCACCGACTACGCCGACGCGGCCCGGGCCGCCGGGGAACTACGGGCCGTGCTGGAGGAGTTCGGCGGGCTGCGCGGCTGGCCGAAGACCTCCGGCGGCCGGGGCCTGCACGTCTTCGTCCCCATCGAACCGCGCTGGACCTTCACCCAGGTGCGCCGCGCGGCGATCGCGGTCGGCCGGGAGATGGAGCGCCGGATGCCGGACCGGGTGACCATCAAGTGGTGGAAGGAGGAGCGCGGGAGCCGTATCTTCCTCGATTACAATCAGACGGCGAGGGACCGCACCATCGCCTCCGCCTATTCGGTGCGTCCCCGCCCGTACGCCCCCGTCTCGGCGCCGCTGCGCTGGGAGGAGGTCGGGGTCGCCGAGCCCCGCGACTTCGACCTCGCCACCATGCCGGCCCGGTTCGCCGAACTCGGCGACGTGCACGCCGACATGGACGACCACGCCTACTCCCTGGACGCGCTGCTGGAACTGGCCCGCCAGGACGAACACGACCACGGCCTGGGCGACCTGCCGTATCCGCCGGAGTACCCGAAGATGCCCGGCGAACCGAAACGGGTGCAGCCGAGCCGCGCCCGCCGGGAGTCCTCGCCCTGAAGGCCCGTCCGGTTCCGCGTCCCGTCCGGCACCGGCCGGTCCCGTGTCCCGCGGCTATCCTGATCGGCAGCCGCCGATGAGGAGTCCCGAAGTGACCGAGGCAGTGTCGCGCCCCACGCTGGAGGCCGTGGCCGCGCGGGCCGGGGTGTCCCGGGCCACCGTGTCCCGGGTGGTCAACGGCGGCGACGGGGTGCGCGAGCCCCTGGCCGAGCGGGTCCGGCGGGCCGTGGAGGAACTGGGCTACGTCCCCAACCAGGCTGCGCGCAGTCTCGTCACCCGGCGGCACGACGCCGTCGCGGTCGTCATCGCCGAGCCCGAGACCCGCGTCTTCGCCGACCCCTTCTTCGCCCTCCAGCTGCGCGGCATCAGCAAGGAACTGACCGCCCACGACAACCAGCTGGTGCTGCTGCTCACCGAGGGCCGTGCCGACCACGCGCGCGTGGCCCGCTATCTCGCCGGTGGCCACGTCGACGGCGCGCTCGTCTTCTCGCTGCACCTGGACGACCCGCTGCCCGGCCTCATCCACGACGCCGGCGTGCCCACCGTGTTCGGCGGGCGCCCCGGCTGGGGCGCGGACGCGCGCGCCTCCGGCCCGGGCGTGGTCTACGTCGACTGCGACAACCGGGGCGGGGCCCGCGCGGCCGTCCGGCACCTGCTGGACCTCGGCCGCCGGCGCGTCGCCCACATCACCGGGGCGCTGGACCAGACCTCGGCGGTGGACCGGCTCGACGGCTACCGCGACGTCATGACCGACGTCCTGGGCGGACACGATCCCCGGCTGGTCGAGGAGAGCGACTTCACCCCGTCCGGCGGCGAACGCGCCATGCGGGAACTCCTCGACCGCTGCCCGGACGTCGACGCCGTGTTCGCCGCCAACGACCTCACCGCGCTCGGCGCCCTCAGGGTGCTGCGCGCGAGCGGCCGGCGCGTGCCCGATGACGTGGCCGTGGTCGGCTTCGACGACATGGTGCCGGTCACCGAACAGGCCGACCCCCCGCTGACGACGGTCCGTCAGGACATCGAGGGCATGGGCCGGCTGATGGCCCGCCTGCTGCTGCGCGGCCTGTCCGGCGCGCGCGAGGGGACGGACGGGACGGCCGGCGCCCACCGGGCACCGCCGTCGGAAGTGATCCTGCCGACCACCCTGATACACCGCGCCTCGGCCTGAACCCCCCGGAGCGCCGCCGGCTGCCGGGGCGCACGCCGGAGCGTCAGCCCTCGGGCCGTTCGCTTCTGATCACCGCGAAGCGGGCCCCGTACGGGTCGGCGAGCCGGGCCGTGCGGCCCACGCCCTCCAGGGTCGTCGCGGGCACCCGCACCGTACCGCCCAGGCGCTGCGCCTGTTCCACCACGGCGTCGGTGTCCTCCACCTCGAAGTACGGCAGCCAGTACGGGCCCGCTGCGGTCTCGGTGGGATCGTCGGCCAGCGGCACCATCCCGCCGAACATCGCGTCCTCACCGGCGCCTTCGGGGTTGAAACATGTGTACGTCCCGCCCGGGAACGGCGCGGAGGTCTCCAGGCCCAGCACCCGGCGGTAGAAGGCGGCGGCCGCCGCGATGTCCGGCGTGTACAGCTCCACCCAGCGCAGGGAGCCCGGCGCGCCCGCGAGTTCCACGCCCTCGGTCCGGCCCGGCTGCCAGATCCCGAACGGCACGCCCGCCCGGTCGGCGAGGACCGCCATGTGACCCTGGCCCATCACGTCCAGGGGCTGGAACAGCACTCTGCCGTGGGCCTGTTCGGCCGCCTCGGCGGTGGCCCGCGCGTCCCCGCTGCGGAAGTACACCGTCCAGGCCGCAGCCCCCTGGCCGGGACCGGTCTGCATGCCGCCGGCGACGGTCCTGCCGTCCAGCTGGAAGAAGCCGTAACCGCCGGCGTCCGGCCCCGCCGACCGGAACTGCCAGCCGAACAGACCGCCGTAGAAAGCGGCGGCGCCGTCGATGTCGGGACTGCCGACGTCGATCCAGTTGGGCGCGCCGTCGACGAAACGGGTGGTGAGCATCTCGCCCTCCTCGCAAGGGGCTCCGTCCTGTGCACTGCCGAGTCTGGCACCGCCCACCGACAATCGCTGCCGGAGCACCGGGACGCGCCGGGACGGCCCACCCTCACCGAGCGTGACGGCACGCGTCCTCCCGGTTTTCCGGCGGCCGGGCGCGCCGCCGTGCGCGCGCCCGGCCGCGGGGAGCATCATCGGGGCGGCCGGACGTGCCCGAGCGTGCCGTTTCGCCGGCGTTGATCGAACGTTTTTCGCCGTGGGGCAGGCTCCTGGCCATGCACTACGAAACCATCACGCCGGCCGACGACACCTGGCAGGCGCAGGCGCTGTGCGCGCAGACCGGGCCGGACTTCTTCTTCCCCGAGCCGGGCAGCTCGGTGCGCGAGGCGAAGCGCATCTGCGCCCTGTGCGAGCTGCGCCCGGCCTGTCTGGACTACGCGCTGGCCAACGACGAGCGGTTCGGCGTCTGGGGCGGCCTGTCCGAGAAGGAGCGTCTCGCCCTGCGCCGCACCGCCCGCTGACACCCCGTGAGGCCGTGGGCCGCCCGTCGGCCCGGCGCCGGGAGGGGGCGGTGTGCGGGGGCGTCAGCCCCCGGCGCGCGTCGCCATCCGGGCCTTCCGCGCGGCCAGCTTCTCGTCGAACTTCGCGGCCTCGGCGTCCAGCCCGCCCATGAACAGGCCGAGTTCCTCCTGCGCCTGGCGTCCCTCGGGGCCGAGGCCGTCGATCTCCAGGACCTTCAGGAAGCGCAGCACCGGCTGCAGCACGTCGTCGTGGTGGATGCGCAGGTTGTACACCTCGCCGATCGCCATCTGCGCGGCGGCCCGCTCGAAGCCGGGGATGCCGTGTCCGGGCATCCGGAAGTTCACGACGACGTCCCGGACCGCCTGCATGGTCAGGTCGGGCGCCAGCTCGAACGCGGCCTTCAGCAGGTTGCGGTAGAACACCATGTGCAGGTTCTCGTCGGTCGCGATGCGGGCCAGCATGCGATCGCAGACCGGGTCACCCGACTGGTGGCCGGTGTTGCGGTGCGAGATCCGCGTGGCCAGCTCCTGGAAGGCGACGTAGGCCACCGAGTGCAGCATCGAGTGCCGGTTGTCGGACTCGAAGCCCTCGCTCATGTGCGACATACGGAAACGTTCCAGCTTGTCCGGGTCCACCGCGCGCGAGGTCAGCAGGTAGTCCCGCATCACGATGCCGTGCCGGCCCTCCTCGGCCGTCCAGCGGTGCACCCAGGTGCCCCAGGCGCCGTCGCGGCCGAAGAGCGAGGCGATCTCGTGGTGGTAGCTCGGCAGGTTGTCCTCGGTCAGCAGGTTCACCACGAGGGCGATCCGGCCGATCTCCGTCACCGGGGACTGCTCCTTGTCCCAGGCCTCTCCGTCCTCGAACAGGCCCGGGAAGTTGCGGCCGTCGCTCCACGGCACGTACTCGTGCGGCATCCAGTCCTTGGCGACGTTCAGGTGCCGGTTCAGCTCCTTCTCGACCACTTCCTCCAGTGCGTACAGCAGCCGCGCGTCGGTCCAGACGGACGGGCTGCCGAGGTGGGGGGAGGTGATCGTCATAGGAACTCCAGGGGGACGGCGAACAAAGGGGGGAGGAAGGGGGACGGTCCGGCGAGCGGTGCCGGAGACTTTGATCGTAGGCTACGAATCCGTAGGTTACGAAGCCGTAGGTTAAGAGTGCTGTAAACAACCCGCTGATCAGCCCGCCGCGACGGCCGTGCCCGGCCGTGCCCGGCAGCCCCGGGACCCGCAGGTCCGGAAGCTGCCGGGGCGAGGGAATCACCCGGTCAGGCGTACAGCTCCCGCAGGCGCACCGAGAGGCAGGTCACACACCCCTCCAGCTTCTCGAACTCGCTGATGTCGACCGTCACCACGTCGTGGCCGAGATCGGCCAGCAGCTCCGCGGTCTTCGGGGCGCTCGCCGCCATCAGCAGCTTGCCGCCGCCGAGCAGCACCACGTGCGCGCCGGACTCCTCCGGCACCGACAGGAATCCCGGGAACAGCGACGGCCGGTCGATCTTCGGGATGTGCCCGATCACCGTGCCGTCGGGCAGCGCGGTCACCGCCGACTTCAGGTGCAGCACCTTGCTGACGGGTACCGCGACCACGCGGGCGCCCAGCGGTTCGAAGGCCGCCCGCAGCTGCTGCACACCGGCCGCGTTGGTCCGCCCGCCGCGGCCGACGTACACGGTGTCGCCGACCTTGAGGACGTCACCGCCGTCCAGCGTGCCCGGCTCCCATATCCAGTTCACCGAGCAGCCGAGCCGGGCCACCGCCTCCTCGACGCCGGCGGTCTCCGCGCGCCGCGACTCGGCGCCGGGCCGGGTGATCAACGCCACGTTCCGGTACATGACGACGGTGTCCTCGACGAACACCGAGTCCGGGCAGTCGTCGGCCGGTTCGACCTCGATGGTCTCCCAGCCGTGCGCGCGCAGGGCCTCGACGTACGCCTCCCACTGCTCGACGGCGAGCCCCGCGTCGACCTTCTCCCGCTGGATGTGCGTCACCAGGCCGTCGGCGAGGAGGGGGCTGGGGCGGCGGACGAGGGCCTTCTTGCTGGGCACGAGGGGCCTTTCGAATCGGTCGGTGCGGTGGTGCGGTCCGGCGCCGCTCGCACGGCGCCGGTCCGTCATCATGCAGCGCGCTCCCGCCGGGACCCAAACCCCCAGGGTGCCCGGCGCGTCCCTGCCGGGACCCCGCCGTCCGGCCGGGAGGGCCCACGCCGGTCAGGCCGGGTCCCTGAGCGCCTCGGGTGCGGTCTCCGTCAGCTCCCCTCCCTCCATCAGCAGCCACCGGGTGATCCCGATGGACTCCAGGAACGGCAGGTCGTGGCTGGCGACGATCAGCGCGCCCTCGTACGACTCCAGGGCCGTGGTCAGCTGCCGGACGCTGGCCATGTCGAGGTTGTTGGTGGGCTCGTCCAGCAGCAGCAGTTGCGGCGCGGGCTCGGCGAGCATCAGCGCGGCCAGGGCCGCCCGGAAGCGCTCACCGCCCGACAGGGTGGCCGTCTTCCGGTCGGCCCGCGCGCCCCGGAACAGGAAGCGGGCGAGCCGGGCCCGGATCCGGTTGTTGGTGGCGCCCGGCGCGAACCGGGCGACGTTCTCGGCCACCGACCGGTCGTCGTCCAGCACGTCCAGCCGCTGGGGCAGGAACCGCAGCGGCACATGGGCCGTCGCCGTGCCCGACACCGGTGCCAGTTCCCCGGCGACGGTCCGCAGCAGCGTCGTCTTGCCGGCGCCGTTGCGGCCGACGAGCGCGATCCGTTCCGGGCCCCGCAGGTCCAGGATGCCCGGCACGCGCGCGTGGCAGGCCGTCTCCAGCTTCTCCAGGGTGAGCACCTGCCGGCCGGGCGGCACGGCCGTGTACGGCAGGTCGACCCGGATCTCGTCGTCGTCCCGTACGGCCTCCACCGCCTCGTCCAGCCGTTCCCTGGCCTCGGCGAGCCGCTCCTCGTGCATGATGCGGTGCTTGCCCGCCGACTCCTGTGCGGCCCGCTTGCGCGCCCCCATGACGATCTTCGGCTCGCGCTTCTGTTCGTACATCTTCTGCCCGTAGCGCTTGCGGCGGGCCAGTTTGACCTGGGCGTCGGCCAGTTCGCGCTTCTGCTTGCGCACATCGGCCTCGGCGACGCGCAGCATCCGCTCGGCCGCCTCCTGCTCGACGGCCAGCGCCTCCTCGTAGGCCGAGAAGTTGCCGCCGAACCAGGCGACCTCCCCGGAGTGCAGCTCGGCGATCTGGTCGACCAGGTCGAGCAGTACCCGGTCGTGGCTCACCACGACCAGCACGCCCGGCCAGGAGGCCACCGTCTGGTACAGCCGCCGGCGCGCGTACAGGTCCAGGTTGTTGGTGGGCTCGTCCAGCAGCAGGATGTCGGGGCGGCGCAGCAGCAGCGCGGCGAGCCGCAGCAGCACCGACTCGCCCCCGGACACCTCGCCGACGGTCCGGTCCAGGCCGATGTGGCCGAGACCGAGTTCGCCGAGGGTGGCCAGGGCGCGCTCCTCGACGTCCCAGTCGTCGCCGACGGTCTCGAAGTGCCCCTCGGCGGCGTCGCCCGCCTCGATGGCGTGCAGGGCGGCCCGCCGGGCGGCGATGCCGAGGGCCTGGTCGACGCGGAGCGCGGTGTCGAGCGTGACGTTCTGCGGGAGGTAGCCGATCTCGCCGGCCGCCTTGAGGGTGCCGTCGGCCGGGGCGAGTTCCCCGGCCATCAGCTTGAGCAGGGTGGACTTGCCCGATCCGTTGACGCCGACGAGCCCGGTCCTGCCGGGGCCGAAGGCGATGTCCAGGCCGTCGAAGACGGCGGTGCCGTCGGGCCAGGTGAAGGACAGGGACGTGCAGGTGAGGGAAGCAGACATGGGCGCCTCGCGAGGGACGGGTGCGTTCGGGTGGACGCGTGTCGAGACACCGCGAGGCGGAAACCGAAAGGTCTGGGGCACGGAAGGGGCCGGGGAGAGTGGCCTGTGCCGGAGGACGGCTCGGACGCCGAGGTCGTACGCCACGCACACCTGACCGGTGCGACGCGGTGTCTCAGGACCTCAGACGAGCAACGTCCTTCTCCAATCGACGGCAACAGAACCGCTGTACACCGTAGGAAGGACGGGAAGGGCCGTCAACGGGATTACGCGCCGCGCCGCCCCACGCGCGCGTGGCGTTCACCGGCCGGCGCTCAGCAGGCGTCCCGCATCAGCTCGGCCAGGCCGTGGTCCAAGTCCAGCTGGAGGTGCTCCAGACCGACGGGGACCAGGTCGTTGGTCGCCGCCAGGAACCGCCGGATCTCACCCGAGCGCACGTGCACGACCGCGGTGCCCTCCGGGGCGTGGAACTCCAGCACCGTGCGGTCGTACCCGTACGGCCGCACGCGGACGTCACCGTGGCCCTCGGCGTCCTGGAGACCGGCCGTGAGCAGCTCGCGGGAGAAGGTCCAGCACACGTCGACGCCCTCCAGCGTGGCCGGGGCCGGGAACGTCATGCGAACGGCGAACGGGTCGCGCCGGTCGTAGCACAGCGTGGCGGGAATGCTCGGCATGCGCGGTGCGGCGGCGACGAGACGGGCCTCTACGGGCTGCTCGATGACGGTGGACAACGCCTTGCTCCCTCGTGACGGATGGACTGCGCCCGGATGTGCGGCACCCGGCACTGGAAGAGACGACGGAAACGGCCGATGCGTGCACACGGGGAACGAGTGACCTCGGTCACCGCGTTCATGCACAGGGTGCGTACGGCCGTTCCCGCTCGTCGGCGGCACCGAGCGCGGCCGGCCCTCTGGACGGGGCCGGGGGAGTGGGGCTAGCTTCGCCCGCCATGAGGCGCTTGGGGAGCATGCGACGCAGGGGACGGGCGAGCCGGCTGGTGGCGGCGGGAGTGGCATGCGGGGCGGCGCTCGCCGCCCTGACGGTGCCGGCGGCCGAGGCCCGTCCGCTGGCCCACACCACCACCGGCGTGGCGAGCGCGGGGCAGCCGGGCCCCGGTACGGGGACCGGGAGCCGGACCGCCGGGAACTCCCGTACGCGGAACGCGAACCCGGCGGCGGGGAGCCCCCGCACGCACGAGGCGACCCGGGCGGCCGGGGGCTCGGGCACCGCGAGCGCGCACTGGGCGGCGAAGGACCCCGGCACGCCGAGCGTCCGTTTCCGGGGCCTCGCGGCCGTCGACCGGCGCACCGCCTGGCTGGCCGGCACCGAAGGCACGGTGCTGCGCACCACGGACGGCGGCGCGAGCTGGCGGAACGTCTCCCCGCCGGGGGCGTCCGGGCTCCAGTTCCGGGACGTGACGGCGTTCGACGCCCGCCGCGCGGTGGTGCTCGCCATCGGCGAGGGCGAGGCCTCCCGCGTCTACCGCACCGACGACGGCGGTACGACCTGGACGGAGTCCTTCCGCAACACCGACCCCAGAGCCTTCTACGACTGCCTCGCCTTCTTCGACCGCCGCCACGGCCTCGCCCTGGGCGACCCCGTGGACGGCAGGTTCCGCGTGCTGTCCACCGACGACGGCGGACGCTCCTGGCGCGTGCTGCCCGCGGACGGCATGCCGCCCGCGCTGGACGGCGAGGCGGGCTTCGCCGCGAGCGGCCAGTGCCTCGTCACCGCCGGCCCGAAGGACGTCTGGCTGGCCACCGGCGGCGGTGCCCGCGCGCGCGTGCTGCACTCCGCCGACCGCGGGCTCACCTGGACGGCCGCCGACACGCCGGTCCCCGCGGGCGATCCGGCCAAGGGCGTCTTCGCGCTGGCCTTCCGCGACCGCACCCACGGCATCGCGGTCGGCGGCGACTACCGCCCCGGTCAGCCCTCCCCCCAGGCCGCCGCGGTCACCGCCGACGGCGGCCGCACCTGGCAGCCCGCCACCACCCCGCCACCCGCGTACCGCTCCGGCGCCGCCTGGCTCCCGCACAGCCGCACCGCCGCGCTGGCCGTCGGCCCGACCGGCACCGATCTGACCACCGACGGCGGCCGCAGCTGGCGCACGATCGACACCGGCTCCTACGACACCGTCGCGTGCACGCCCGACCTGAGCTGCTGGGCGGCGGGCGAACAGGGACGGGTGGCACGGCTCGAACGGTGAGGCGCGGCCGGACCGGTGAGGTAAACGCGGCCGAACGCGGGTACTCGTTCCCCGTCGCAAAGGAAGGGAGCGATCATGCCAGCCGGTTCCAGCCCCAAGCGTGAGCGTCAGTACGAGCACATCAAGAAGAGCGCGCAGGACCGGGGCGAGAGCACCGGGCGCGCCAAGGAGATCGCCGCGCGGACGGTGAACAAGGAACGCGCCCGCTCCGGCGAGTCCAAGACCGCCAGCCGCAGCTCGACGCAGGACATGTCGTCCGGCAAGCGCGGCGGTCAGCGGTCGGGCAACCGGGTCGGCTCGCACGGCCCGACCCGTGACCAGCTGTACAACGAGGCGAAGCAGCGCGGCATCGAGGGCCGTTCGCACATGAACAAGGAAGAACTTCAGCGCGCGCTGGACACCAAGAAGGGCTGACGGCCCGCCCGGCCCGGCGCCCGAGGAGCGCGGCGGGCCGGCGTCAGCCCAGTGTCTGCCGGTGGCGCGCCAGCTCCGAGGCCGTCTTCGTGGCGATGAACTCCGTGACGCGGTAGGCGCACACACCGGCGACGGTGAACGGGTCGCCCGCGATGATCTCGTCGATGCGGGCACGGTCCCCCGCGACGGCCAGGATCACCCCGCCGTCGCGGGGGTTCTTGCGTCCCGAGGCCAGGAAGTGGCCCTTGTCGTACTGCTCCTCCAGCCAGGCCACATGGTCCGGCAGAACGGCGTCCACGGCTTCGAGCGGCGCGGTGTAGGTCAGCTCCAGGACGAACATGATCGCGAGCCTACCCCGCCCGCCCGGCGGCCCGCGGCGGGACCGTACAGTCACCCGGCATGACGATCGTTGGCGTACCCGCGGGCTGGCCCGCGAGCGAGGACGAGGCCCGCGCCGTACAGGACGAGCTGCGCGGGCGGGTGGTGCTGGACGAGCCCGGACCGCCGCCCGGGACGGGCCGCGTCACGGGGGTCGACGTCGCCTACGACGACGATCTGGACCTGGTCGCGGCGGCGGCCGTCGTGCTGGACGCCGCCACGCTGGAGGTCGTGGCGGAGGCGACGGCCGTCGGCCGGGTCTCCTTCCCCTACGTGCCCGGCCTCCTCGCCTTCCGTGAGCTCCCCACCGTCCGCGCCGCCCTGGACCGGCTGCCGTGCCCGCCGGGGCTCGTCGTCTGCGACGGCTACGGCCTGGCCCACCCGCGCCGCTTCGGCCTGGCGAGCCACCTGGGCGTGCTCACGGACCTGCCGACCGTCGGGGTCGCCAAGAACCCGTTCACCTTCGCGTACGACGACCCGGAGCCGGGCCGGGGCGGCTGGGCACCGCTGCTCGCTGGGACCGAGGAGGTCGGACGCGCCCTGCGCACCCGCGACGGCGTCAAGCCGGTGTTCGTCTCGGTCGGCCACCGGGTCGGCCTCGACAACGCCGTGGCGCACACCCTGGCGCTGACCCCGCGGTACCGGTTGCCGGAGACCACCCGCCGGGCGGACGCCCTGTGCCGGCGCGCGTTGCGCGAGGCGGCGCAGGGCTGACCGGCGGCCGGGGCCGGGGCTCGGCGTCGCGCGGGGCAGCGGCCTCGTGTCCCTGCGGGCCGGGCGCCAACTCCACGACCCCGGTATCGGTTGCCGGAGACCACCCGCCGGGCGGACGCCCTGTGCCGGCGCGCGCTGCGCGAGGCGGCGCAGGGCTGACGGGCGGCCGGGGCCGGGGCTCGGCGTCGCGCGGGGCACCGGCCTCCTGACCCTGCGGGCCGGGCACCAACTCCATGCCCCCGGTACCGGTTGCCGGAGACCACCCGCCGGGCGGACGCTCTGTGCCGGCGCGCGCTGCGCGAGGCGGCGCAGGGCTGACCGGCGGCCGGGGCCGGGGCTCGGCGTCGCGCGGGGCACCGGCCTCGTGCCCCTGCGGGCCGGGCGCCAACTCCACGACCCCGGTACCGGTTGCCGGAGACCACCCGCCGGGCGGACGCCCTGTGCCGGCGCGCGCTGCGCGAGGCGGCGCAGGGCTGACCGGCGGCCGGGGCCGGGGCTCGGCGTCGCGCGGGGCAGCGGCCTCCTGTCCCTGCGGGCCGGGCACCAACTCCACGACCGTCCGGCCTTCTTGGCCTGGCCCCGGCACGCCCGCCCGTCGCCCCGGCTCATGGCGGCGGTGACGCGTGGCCCGCCGCTAGCGTTCCGCCGCCACCCGGAAGGTGATCCCCGCCGCCCGCAGCCGCTCGGTCAGGGCGTCGCCCATCGCCTGGGCCGTGGTGACCTGGCCCGCCGTCGCCGGCAGGTCGTCGAACGCCAGGCACAGGGCCGCCTCGGCGAACATCTTCGCCGTCTCGTCGTACCCGGGGTCGCCGCCCGCGACCTCGGTGAACACGCGCCGGCCACCGCCCTCGCCGACGAACCGCACCGAGAACCAGCTCTTCGCCCGCTTCTCGGCGCTCGGTCCGTCACCCGGCTTGAGCCGGTCCGACAGCCAGCGCCGGGCGGGCGGGAGCTGGGCGGCGGCCGCCACCGCGCCGACGGCCGCGACCCCGCCGAGGGCGACCGGCAGGCGCCGCACCGCCGCGTAGTGCCGGTAGCGGAAGTCCGGGCCGTACCGTTCCAGCGCCCGTGCCGAACGGCGCACGATCTGCGGGTCGATGGTGGGCAGCGGCAGCACCCACGCGCCGACCTGCGCCGCGTACCCCGGCGCGCCCGCCGGCGTCGTCACCCGGCGGCCCGGCAGCCGCGGCTCGTGCCGGGCCCGTTCCCGCGCGGCGGCCAGCATCCGCCGGCCGCGGGCCATCTGGTTCAGCGCCGAGGCGAGGGTGCCGCCGGAGAAGGCAGCGTCGGCGGTCACATAGCCGTCCACGGTCAGCGGCACGCCCTCGGGGAGCTGCCGGACCGTGAAGTACGCGCCCAGATCGTGCGGCACGGAGTCGAAACCGCAGGCGTGCACCAGGCGCGCGCCCGTCTCCCGCGCGCGTGCGTCGTGCCGGACGTACACCAGGTCCACGAACTCGGGCTCGCCGGTGAGGTCCAGGTAGTCGGTGCCGGTGTCGGCGCAGGCGGCGACGAGCTCCTCGCCGTGCAGGACGTACGGCCCGACGGTCGTGGCGACCACGCGCGCGTGCCCGGCGAGGGCGCGCAGGGTGGCCGGTTCGGCCACGTCGGCCCGCAGCATGCCGACGTCCGCGCCACCGGGCAGCTCCTCGCGCAGCCGCTCCAGCCGCCCCTCGTCGCGCCCGGCGACCGCCCAGCGCAGGTCCCCCGGCGCGTGCGCGGCGAGGTAGTGGGCCGTGAGCGCGCCGACGAAGCCCGTGGCCCCGAAGAGCACGAGGTCGTACGGCCGGTCCGCCCTGCTTATCCTGCTCATGACACCCCTTGGTCCGTGCGGCCCGTCGCGCAGCCCGCGCCGCTGTCGGTGGCCGAGGCTAGCGTGAGGAGTGCGGAGCCCGACGACCAGCCCGGAGGCAGCGGTGGCCATAGCCAGGAATGCCGTGAAGAAGCGGGAGAAACCGCCCCGGCCCCGGGTGCGGGAGCCGGGCGCGCGGAGCACGCGACGGTCCGCGGCGCCCGTCGCCGCAGGGTCCCGGCAGGGCGCCGTTCACTCTCCCGGGTGATCGTCGGCCGGTCGGGCACTTGGCTAAGCGCTTGCTCGTTCAGGTCTTGTGTCCGGTGGAACGCGTTCCTAGCATCACCGGTGTTACATCAGTTGTGTCACACACGCCTGGGGGCTGCACGGATGACAACGGCAGGGACGCCGAGGCCGGGCGACGGCCCGCTGTCCGGCGTGCGCGTCGTCGAACTGGCCGGCATCGGGCCGGGCCCGTTCGCCGCCATGCTGCTGGCCGACCTGGGCGCCGACGTGGTCCGGGTGGACCGTCCCGGCGGCCCGGGCCTCGCCATCGACCCGGCGTTCGACGTCACCAACCGCAACAAGCGCTCGACCGTGGTCGACCTGAAGGCACCGGGCGGCCCCGCGCGCGTCCTGGACCTCGCCGAGCGGGCCGACGTCCTCATCGAGGGCTACCGCCCCGGCGTCGCCGAACGCCTCGGCATCGGCCCCGAGGACTGCCACGCCCGCAACCCGCGCCTGGTGTACGGCCGCATGACCGGCTGGGGCCAGGACGGCCCGCTCGCCCAGCGCGCCGGCCACGACATCGCCTACATCGCGCTCACCGGCACCCTCGGCATGATCGGCCGCCCGGACGAACCCCCGGCGGTGCCCGCCAACCTCCTCGGGGACTACGCGGGAGGCTCCCTCTACCTGGTCGTCGGCGTCCTCGCCGCCCTGCACCACGCGCGCGCGACCGGCACCGGCCAGGTGGTCGACGCGGCCATCGTGGACGGCACGGCCCACCTGTCGGCGATGATCCACGGCATGCTCGCCGCCGGCGGCTGGCAGGACCGCCGCGCCGCCAACCTCCTGGACGGCGGCTGCCCCTACTACGGCACCTACGAGACCGCCGACGGCGGGTACATGGCGGTGGGCGCCCTGGAGGGCAGGTTCTACGCCGAGTTCCTGCGCCTGCTCGGCCTGGAGGACCTGGCGCACGCCCGCGAGGACTGGACCCGCTGGGGCGAGCTGCGCGAACGGATCGCCGCCGCCTTCACGTCCCGCACCCGGGCGGAGTGGACGGCCGTCTTCGCGGACTCCGACGCCTGCGTGGCGCCGGTGCTGAGCCTGCGCGAGGCCCCGGCCCACCCGCACCTGGCCGCCCGCGGCACCTTCACCGACCACGGCGGCATCACCCAGCCCGCCCCCGCCCCCCGCTTCTCCGCGACCCCCACCGCCGTCCGCACCGGCCCCGCACGGCCCGGCGCGGACACCGCCGCGGTCGCCCGGGACTGGGGCATACCGGCACCCCCGACCGACGACCCCGACGACCCCGGCGGCCGGGTCTGACGACCGGCTCCCACGGCCGGCCCCGACGACCTGGTCACCGACGCCGGCCGGCCCCGCCCACCCCGCTCGGCCCACCCTCCCGAAAGGCACACCAGTGAGCACCGAAGCGTACGTGTACGACGCGATCCGCACCCCGCGCGGCCGCGGCAAGGCGAACGGCTCCCTGCACGGCACGAAGCCCATCGACCTGGTCGTCGGCCTCATCCACGAGATCCGCGCCCGCTTCCCCGGCCTGGACCCGGCCGCGATCGACGACATCGTGCTCGGCGTCGTCGGCCCCGTCGGCGACCAGGGCTCGGACATCGCCCGCATCGCCGCCCTCGCCGCCGGACTGCCCGACACGGTCGCGGGCGTGCAGGAGAACCGCTTCTGTGCCTCCGGTCTGGAGGCCGTCAACCTGGCCGCCGCGAAGGTCCGCGCGGGCTGGGAGGACCTGGTCCTCGCGGGCGGCGTCGAGTCCATGTCCCGGGTCCCGATGGCCTCGGACGGCGGCGCCTGGTTCAACGACCCGATGACCAACCTCGCCGTCAACTTCGTGCCGCAGGGCATCGGCGCCGACCTCATCGCCACCATCGAGGGCTTCTCCCGCCGGGACGTCGACGAGTACGCGGCCCTGTCCCAGGAGCGCGCCGCCACCGCCTGGAAGGAGGGCCGCTTCGACAAGTCGGTGGTCCCCGTCAGGGACCGCAACGGCCTGGTCGTCCTCGACCACGACGAGCACCTGCGCCCCGGCACCACCGCCGACTCGCTCGCCAAGCTGAAGCCGTCCTTCGCGGACATCGGCGACCTGGGCGGCTTCGACGCCGTCGCCCTGCAGAAGTACCACTGGGTGGAGAAGATCGACCACGTCCACCACGCCGGCAACTCCTCCGGCATCGTGGACGGCGCCTCACTCGTCGCGATCGGCTCCCGGGAGGCCGGCGAGCGCCACGGCCTCACCCCCCGCGCGCGGATCGTCGCCGCGGCCGTCTCCGGCTCCGAGCCGACCATCATGCTCACCGGCCCCGCCCCCGCCACCCGCAAGGCCCTGGCGAAGGCCGGCCTCACCATCGACGACATCGACCTGGTCGAGATCAACGAGGCGTTCGCCGCCGTCGTGCTGCGCTTCGTGAAGGACATGGGCCTGTCCCTGGACAAGGTCAACGTCAACGGCGGAGCCATCGCCCTCGGCCACCCGCTCGGCGCCACCGGCGCCATGATCCTGGGCTCGCTCATCGACGAACTGGAGCGCCAGGACAAGCGCTACGGCCTCGCCACCCTCTGCGTCGGCGGCGGCATGGGCATCGCCACCATCGTCGAGCGCCTCTGAACTCCCCGCGGAACCAAGCGCCCCGAAGACTGCTACGGAGACGACTGTCATGACCGAGAGCACCACCATCCGCTGGGAGCAGGACGACACCGGTGTCGTCACCCTCGTCCTGGACGACCCCAACCAGTCCGCGAACACCATGAACCAGGCGTTCCGCGACTCCCTCGCCGTGATCGCCGACCGCCTGGAGGCGGAGCGGGAGAACATCCGCGGCATCATCCTCACCTCCGCGAAGAAGACCTTCTTCGCGGGCGGCGACCTGCGCGACCTCATCCGGGTCACGCCCGAGACCGCCCGGGACCTGTTCGACGGCGGCCTCGCCATCAAGCGGAACCTGCGCCGCATCGAGACCCTCGGCAAGCCGATCGTCGCCGCCATCAACGGCGCGGCCCTCGGCGGCGGATACGAACTGGCCCTCGCCTGCCACCACCGGGTCGCCCTCGACACCCCCGGCACCAGGATCGGCTGTCCCGAGGTCACCCTCGGCCTGCTCCCCGGCGGCGGCGGAGTCGTGCGCACCGTGCGGCTGCTCGGCATCACGGACGCCCTGCTGAAGGTGCTCCTCCAGGGACAGCAGTACAACGCGCGGCGCGCCCAGGAGAACGGCCTCGTCCACGAGGTCGCCGCCACCCCCGAGGAACTGCTCGCCAAGGCCCGGGCCTTCATCGACGCGAACCCCGAGTCCCAGCAGCCCTGGGACAAGCCGGGGTACCGGATCCCCGGCGGCACCCCGGCCAACCCGAAGTTCGCCGCCAACCTGCCCGCCTTCCCGGCCAGCCTGCGCAAGCAGACGGGCGGCGCCCCCTACCCGGCGCCGCGCAACATCCTCGCCGCCGCCGTCGAGGGCTCCCAGGTCGACTTCGAGACCGCCCAGGTCATCGAGGCCCGCTACTTCGTGGAACTGGCCGCCGGGCAGACCTCGAAGAACATGATCCAGGCCTTCTTCTTCGACCTCCAGGCGGTCAACTCCGGCGCCAACCGCCCCCAGGGCGTCGAGCCCCGCCAGGTCCGCAAGGTGGCCGTCCTCGGCGCCGGCATGATGGGCGCCGGCATCGCCTACGCGTGCGCCCGCGCGGGCATCGACGTCGTCCTCAAGGACGTCTCCCTGGAAGCGGCCGTCAAGGGCAGGGGCTACTCCGAGAAGCTGTGCGCCAAGGCCGTCGCCCGGGGCCGTACCAGCCAGGAGAAGGCGGACGCGCTGCTCGCCCGGATCACGCCCACCGCCGAGGCCGCCGACCTCGCCGGCTGTGACGCGGTCATCGAGGCCGTGTTCGAGGACACCGCCCTCAAGCACAAGGTGTTCCAGGAGATCGAGGCCGTCGTCGCCCCCGACGCGCTGCTGTGCTCCAACACCTCCACGCTGCCCATCACCACCCTCGCCGAGGGCGTGCAGCGCCAGGCCGACTTCATCGGACTGCACTTCTTCTCGCCGGTCGACAAGATGCCGCTGGTCGAGATCATCAAGGGCGAGCGCACCGGCGAGGAGGCCCTCGCGCGCGCCTTCGACCTGGTCCGGCAGATCAACAAGACGCCGATCGTCGTGAACGACTCCCGGGGCTTCTTCACCTCCCGGGTGATCGGCCACTTCATCAACGAGGGCGTCGCCATGGTCGGCGAGGGCGTCGAGCCCGCCTCCGTGGAGCAGGCCGCCGCCCAGGCCGGCTACCCGGCCAAGGTGCTGTCCCTCATGGACGAGCTGACCCTCACCCTCCCGCGCAAGATCCGCAGCGAGACGAAGCGGGCCGTGGAGGAGGCCGGCGGCACCTGGACGGCGCACCCGGCGGAGGCGGTCATCGACCGCATGGTCGACGAGTTCGGCCGCACCGGCCGCAGCGGCGGCGCCGGCTTCTACGACTACACCGAGGACGGCAAGCGGGCGGGGCTCTGGCCGGGCCTGCGCGAGCACTTCACCAGGCCCGGGTACGAGATCCCGTTCCGGGACATGCAGGAGCGCATGCTCTTCGCCGAGGCGCTCGACACCGTACGCCTCCTCGAAGAGGGCGTCCTGACCTCCGTCGCCGACGCCAACATCGGCTCGGTCCTCGGCATCGGCTTCCCCGGCTGGACCGGCGGGGTGCTCCAGTACATCAACGGTTACGACGGGGGCCTGCCCGGATTCGTCGCCCGCGCGCGCGAGCTGGCCGAGCGGTACGGCGAGCGGTTCGCCCCGCCCGCGCTGCTCGTGACCAAGGCCGGGAACGGGGAGACGTTCACCGACGCCCGCTGACGCGCCTCAGCCGGACGGCGTGCCCCGGGACCCCGCTCCCGGGGCCGCCGTGCCCCCGGGCGGGGTCTCCGGGTCCGCCGCCGCGTCCAGCCACTGGCGCAGCTCCTCCTTCAGCGACCGCTGGAAGGTGGTGAGCAGCGCCTGCACCACGAGCGGGTGCATATGCGCCGACAGCGACTTCACGTCCCGCGCGTCGCGCTCGGCGACGGCGTCCCGCAGCAGGTCCGACAGCTCGTGCGCCGCCGCGCGCGCGTGGCCGGTCAGGACGGTCCGGGCGGCCAGGATGGTCTCCTGCGACAGCGGTACGTCGAGGAGCCGCGCCGCGAGCCGCAGCAGACCGCAGTCCACGCGGAAGGAGTCCCCCTCCCGCGTCACCACGCTCATCGCGGCCAGCCGTTCCACGTCCTCCTCGGCCAGCCGGCGCCCCGCCCGCCGCTCCAGCTCCGCGCGGGAGACGGTCTCGACGGTGTCCGGCGCCCAGGAGGCGACCACCGCCCGGTGGATCGCCAGATCGTGCGGGCCGAGGCCGGCCGGCAGCTGCCGCAGATGCCGTTCGATCGCCGCGAGGGTCATGCCCTGGTGCTGCATCTCCTCGATCAGCTCCAGCCGGGCCAGGTGCTCCCGGCCGTAGCGGCCCACCCGGCGCGGGCCGATCACCGGCGGCGGCAGCAGTCCCCTGGTGCCGTAGAAGCGGACCGTGCGCACCGTGACGCCCGCCCGCGCGGCCAGCTCGTCGATCGTCAGGGTGGGCTCGCCGCCGTCGGTCGTCATGCGCAGCAGTATCGCTGTCTCACCAAGGGTGTGAAACCCGGGGCGGTGCCGTGTGGACCGTGTGAGAAGAACCGCTCTGTGACCTGGGCCATCGCATGCAGGACCCGCTCCCTGGGAAGCTGCTGCCTTGGTCTGTACCGCGACGACACGAGGGTGGTGCGGGCCGAGACCCGCACGAACCCCGGGCCCATGAGGTCCGGGCGCACCAGGAAGTGGAAACCACCCGTGAGCAAGGAAGCCGTGGAACCGGCACAGGCCACCACCCACCCCGAGGTGGCCCCGACGCCCGCGGACGCGGGCGACGCCGGTTACAGCAAGGACCTCAAGGCCCGCCACGTCAACATGATCGCCATCGGCGGCGCCATCGGCACCGGCCTCTTCCTGGGCGCCGGCGGACGCCTGCACAACGCGGGCCCGGCGCTCGCCCTGGCCTACCTGGTCTGCGGTGTCTTCGCCTTCTTCGTCGTCCGGGCGCTGGGCGAGCTGGTCCTGTACCGGCCGTCCTCCGGCTCCTTCGTGTCGTACGCGCGCGAGTTCCTCGGCGAGAAGGGCGCCTACGTCGCCGGCTGGATGTACTTCCTGAACTGGTCGACCACCGGCATCGCCGACATCACCGCGATCGCGCTCTACACGCACTACTGGAGCATGTTCACGTCCATCCCGCAGTGGGTGCTGGCGCTGATCGCCCTCGCGGTCGTCCTCGCCGTGAACCTGATCTCGGTGAAGATCTTCGGCGAGATGGAGTTCTGGTTCGCGATCATCAAGGTCGCCACCCTCGTGAGCTTCATGCTGATCGGCATCTTCCTGCTGGCGACCCAGCACGACGTGGGCGGCAGCAAACCGGGCCTCGATGTCATCACCGGCAACGGCGGTGTCTTCCCGCACGGCCTGATGCCGGTCGTCCTGGTGATGCAGGGCGTGATCTTCGCGTACGCCGCCCTGGAGCTGGTCGGCGTGGCCGCCGGCGAGACCGCCGCGCCGGAGAAGGTCGTCCCGCGCGCGGTGAACTCGATCATGTGGCGCGTGGGCCTGTTCTACGTCGGCTCGGTCGTGCTCCTCGCCCTGCTGCTGCCCGGCTCGGTGTACTCCGCCGACGAGAGCCCGTTCGTGACCGTGCTGTCCAAGATCGGCGTGCCGGCGGCCGGTGACGTGATGAACCTGGTCGTGCTGACCGCCGCCATGTCCTCGCTGAACTCCGGCCTGTACTCCACCGGCCGCATCCTGCGCTCCATGGCCACGGCCGGCTCGGCGCCGAAGTTCACCGCCCGCATGAACCGCAGCCAGGTGCCCTACGGGGGCATCCTGCTGACCTGCGCGGTCTGTGTCCTCGGTGTCGGCCTGAACTACCTGGTCCCCAGCCAGGCCTTCGAGATCGTGCTGAACGTCGCCTCGCTCGGCATCATCAGCACCTGGGTGATCATCATGGTCTGCCACCTGGTCTTCGTCCGCCGTGCCCGCGCGGGCCTGGTGACCCGGCCGCACTTCCAGCTGAAGTTCAGCCCGGTCACGGAGATCGCCACCGTGGTGTTCCTGCTGGTCTGCCTCGGCATGATGGGGAACGACGCCGAGGTCGGCCGCAAGACCCTGCTGCTCATCCCGGTGATCGCCGTGATGCTGATCGCAGGCTGGTTCGGCGTCCGCCGCCGGGTGGCGCACCACAGCGGCCGGCAGCCGGCCGAGCCGCCGCGGTAGCGGTCCGGCGCCCCTGTCGGTGGCATCGCGTACGGTGGCGTCACACCGGAGATCACTCGGCTCCGGCAGGACGCCGCCCGTGCCGCCGGGAGGCGCGGAGGGGGAGGGCGCGGGATGACCGGGCGAACGGACACGACCGACGTGCTGGTGCTGGGCGGGGCCGGTGTGGACACGGTGATCCCGGTCCCCGAGCTGCCCCTGCCGTACGCCGACAGTTACATGATCGACTCGGGGATCCGCACCCGCGCCGGCCAGACCGGCGACTTCGTCGCGCTCGGACTGGCCGCACTGGGGCTGCGCACCCACCACCTCGACCTGCTCGGCGACGACCCCGAGGGCGGCCTCGTGCGCGCCCTGCACCGCGAGCACGGCATCGCCCTCACCGCACTGCCCCAGCCGGCCGGCACCAAGCGCGCGGTCAATCTCGTCGGCCCGGACGGCCGTCGGCTGTCCCTGTACGACACCAGCCGTGTCCACCCGGACGACCGCTTCCCCGAGGCCCGCCTGCGCGCGCTGGCCGGCGCCAGCCGGCATGTGCACGTGACCATCACCCAGCCCTGCGCGCACGCCCTGCCGGTCCTGCGGGAGACGGGTGTGCCGCTCTCCACCGACCTGCACGACTGGGACGGCGAGAACCCGTACCACGAGCCGTTCGCGTTCACGGCCGACGTCGTCTTCCTGTCGGCCGCCGCCCTGACCGACCCCGAGCGGACCATGCGGCGCATCGCCGAGCGCGGGCGGGCCGGGACCGTCGTCGCCACCGCCGGTGCCAAGGGCGCCCTCCTGCTGGCCGACGGCGAGCTGACCCGGGTACCGGCGGCGGCCCCGCCCGCGCCCGTCGTGGACTCCAACGGCGCGGGCGACGCCTTCGCCGCCGCGTTCCTCTACGGCCGGCTCAGCGGCGAGCCGCCCGAGCGGTGCGCCCGGTACGGCGCGGTCGCGGGCGCCTACGCGTGCACCGTCCCGGCCACCCGCGCGGACGCGATAGGCCGGGACGAGCTGCTGCGCCGGGCGGCGGAACCGAGCCGCTGAGGCGCCGGGGACGCCGGGCCCCCGGGCCCGGGTCAGTGCCCGTGGACGGCGTTCGTCGCCTCGATCTTCTTCCAGGACTTCGGCCGCTCCACCGCCGTACCCGACTTCGCCAGGCCCCGGACCGCCGGCGACGCCGGCTTCTCCGGCTGGAACAGCCAGGTGTCGAACAGCGCGGCCAGCGGCTTGCCGGACACCCGCTCGGCGTACTTCTCGAAGTCGGCGACCGAGGCGTTGCCGTAGGCGTGCTCCTTCGGCCAGCCCTTCAGGATCGCGAAGAACGCGTCGTCACCGATCTCGTTGCGCAGCGCCTGGATGGCGACGGCTCCCCGGTCGTACACGGCGGCGCCGAACTGCTCGTCCGGGCCCGGGTCGCCGGGCTTCACCGTCCAGAAGGCGTCGTCGGCCGGGTGCGAGGCGTACACGTAGTCGGCGAGTTCCTGCGTGGTGCCCTCGCCCTCGTGCTCGGACCACAGCCACTGCGCGTACCGGGCGAAGCCCTCGTTGATCCAGATGTCCTTCCAGCCCTTGACCGACACATCGTCGCCGTACCACTGGTGGGCCAGCTCGTGCACGACCACCGAGGTGTTGGAGCCGTTCGCGAACTGACGCGGGCTGTAGTAGACGCGGGTCTGCGTCTCCAGCGCGTAGCCGGTGGTGGTGTTCGGCACGTAGCCGCCGGCCGAAGCGAACGGATACGGCCCGAAGTAACCGCTCAGCCAGTCCACGATCTCACCGGTGCGCTCCACGCTGGCCCGGGCGGCCCCGTCGTTGTCGCCGAGGTCCTTGCTGTAGGCGTTGACGACGGGCACCCCGCCGTCGGAGGTGCTGGTGGTGATGTCGAACCTGCCGAGCGCGAGCGTGGCCAGATAGGTCGCCTGCGGCTTGTTCTGCCGCCAGTTGTAGCGGGTCCAGCCCAGCTTCGAACTGGTCGACTGGAGCGTGCCGTTGGAGATGGCCTGGGTGCCGTCCGGCACCGCCACCGACACGTCGTAGGTGGCCTTGTCGCTCGGGTGGTCGTTGCTCGGGAACCACCACCAGGCGGCCTCGGGCTCGTCGGCGGCCACCGCGCCGTCCGGCGTGCGGTGCCAGGTGGAGAAGCCGTAGGCGCTCTTCGTCGACGGCACCCCGCTGTAGCGGACCACCACCGTGATCGCGGTGCCCTTGGCCAGCGGGCTCTTCGGGGTGACGACCAGCTCGTGCTGGCCGGACGTCGCGAAGGACGCCTTGGCGCCGTTGACCCGCACCTCGCTCACGTCCAGCAGGAAGTCCAGGTCGAAACTGGACAGGTCCTGGGTGGTCTTCGCCAGGATCGTCGCCGTGCCCTGCAACTCGTCCGTCTTCGGCTGGTACTGCAGCCTCAGGTCGTAGTGCGAGACGTCGTAGCCGCCGTTGCCGTAGTACGGGTAGTAGGGGTCGCCGATGCCCGGTGCGCCGGGGGAGTAACTCGCGGCCGATGCCGGGATCGCCAGCAGGAGGGAGGCCGCCGCGAGCGCGCCCGGTGCGATGATTCTGCGGTGCACGTCAGCTCCAAGTCGTAGGGACGGTGCGTCCGTTCGGAGATCTGTCCGGAGCCTATTCAGTCCCTGTGGCCACTGGCCTGTCCATGGCCCCTACTGTCACACGATCGCCATTCGGCCGTCACGCGCACCGGAAAGCCTTCTTCTGTACGGGCGTTGACCGCAGTACCGTCCGCGCATGCCGAAACGCACGCGCTCCACGATCCGGAGAACGCTCGTCACCGCCGCCGTCACCGCCCTGACGGCCGCCTTCCTCACCCCGGTCGCCGCCGCCGGGGCCGCCGCGCCCCGGGAGAGCAGACCCGTCTACTCCTACGCCGACGCCGTGCGCGAGTCCGTGTGGGTGGACACCGGCCTCGACGAGGACGGCGACGGACGGACCGACCGCGTCGCCGCCGACATCGTCCGGCCCGCCGAACCCGCCCGCGAGGGCCGCAAGGTGCCCGTCATCATGGACGCCAGCCCCTACTACTCCTGCTGCGGACGCGGCAACGAGAGCCAGCGCAAGACGTACGACGCCCAGGGGCACGTCGTCCAGATGCCGCTGTTCTACGACAACTACTTCGTGCCCCGCGGCTACGCCTTCGTCGGCGTCGACCTCGCCGGCACCAACCGCTCCGACGGCTGCGTCGACGTCGGCGGCCGGTCCGACATCCTCTCCGCGAAGGCCGTGGTCGACTGGCTGAACGGCCGCGCCCGGGCTTACACCAGCCGCACCGGCGGCACCCGCGTGACGGCCGGCTGGACCAACGGCCGGACCGGCATGATCGGCAAGAGCTGGGACGGCACCATCGCCAACGGCGTCGCCGCCACCGGCGTCAAGGGCCTGAGGACGATCGTCCCGATCAGCGCGATCTCCTCCTGGTACGACTACTACTTCGCGCAGGGCGCCCCGCTCTACGACGGCGGCCCCGACGACCTGGCCGGCTACGTCCAGAGCGACGACGCGCAGGCCCACTGCGCCGCCGTGCTCAAGAAGCTCGCCGACGGCAGCCCGCGCAGCGGCGACTGGACCCCGCTGTGGACCGGGCGGGACTACGTCAAGGACGCGGCGAAGGTGCGCGCCAGCGTGTTCCTGGTGCACGGCATGCAGGACCTCAACGTCCGCACCCAGCACGTCGGCCCGTGGTGGGACGCCCTCGCCCGGAACGGCGTGCGGCGCAAGATCTGGCTCTCCCAGACCGGGCACGTCGACCCCTTCGACTACCGGCGCGGCGCCTGGGTCGACACCCTGCACCGCTGGTTCGACCACGAACTCCTCGGTTACGACAACGGCGTCGACCGCGAGCCGATGGCCGACATCGAACGCCACCCCGACCAGTGGGTCACCTCCGCCGCCTGGCCCCCGCGCGGCACCCGCGCCGCCGTCCTGCACCCGGCCGCCGGCAGCCGGACCGGCGTCGGCACCCTCGGCCGGCACCGGGGCACCGGCACCGAGAGCTTCACGGACGACCCGGCGCTGAGCGAGACCGACTGGGCCGCGCACCTCACCACGGCCACACCGGAGAAGGCCGGCTTCCTCACGGCGCCCCTCACCCGGGACCTGCGCCTGTCCGGCTCCTCCACCGTCACGGTCACCGCGACCCCGACCACCGGCTCCGCCCATCTGTCCGCCGTGCTGGTCGACGTCGGCCCGGACACCATCCGCGACTACGCCGACCCCGCCGAGGGCATCACCACCCGCACCGAGCGCAGCTGCTGGGGCGGGAGCACGGCCGGGGACAGCGCCTGCTTCAGGGAGACCGCGGCGAAGACGGCCGCCGTCGACCACACCGTGGTCAGCCGGGGCTGGGCCGACCTCGGCCACTACGCCTGGCCGGCCCCGGGCGTCCCGCTCACGCCGGGCAGGGCGTACACCATCACCCTGGACCTCGCGGCCACCGACCACGTCGTCCCCGCGGGGCACCGGCTGGCGCTGATCATCGCCGGTACGGACAAGGATCTCATCGACCCTCCGTCCAGCCGGCCGACGCTCACCGTGGACCTGTCCCGTACGACGGTGAGGGTGCCGGTGGTGGGCGGCGCGGGAGCGTTCGCCCGGGCCGCGTCAGGCAGCGCGGGGGCGCCCGCGCCGAGGGTGCTGGACGGTGTCGGGGCACCGCGTACGGTGCGGCACGTTCCGGTGGGCTGACGGTTCCGCGATCGCGGCCCACCGCGGCGCGCCGGTCGTGGGTGGCCGGCCTTCCGGTTCGGCTGCGGGGTGGCGGGGGCTGGTCGCGCAGTTCCCCGCGCCCCTGAGGGTGGCTGGCCGGTGAGTTCGGCTGCGGGTGACCGGGCGGCGGTTCAGGGGGGCGGGAAGGCCAGGGCGGCCGCCTCCCTCGCGCAGCCCCACGCCACCGTGACGCCCGCGCCGCCGTGGCCGTAGTCGTGCACCAGGACGCGGCCGTCCGGGAGGAGCCGGCGCTCCAGCCGTACCGACTCCCGGGCCGGCCGCAGTCCCACCCGGTGCGCGAGGACGCGCGCGCCGGCGATCTCCGGCCGGACGGCCGCGCAGCGGGCGACGATCGCCTCGGCCGTGGCCGGTTCCGGCTCCAGGGACCACTCGTCCTCCTCGGCCGTGCCGCCCAGGAGCAGCCCGCCCGGCTGCGGGATGAAGTAGGTGGACGCGGCCGAGACGTGGTCGACGGAGGTGAACCAGCCGGTGACGCCCGGGTTCTCCACCACGACCAGCTGCCCGCGCACCGGCCGCACCGCCGGGTCCGGCACCAGGGAGCGGGCCCCGAGGCCCGTGCAGTTGATCACCACCGGGGCGGGCACGGCGGCCAGGCCGGTCACCTCGCGGACCTCCACCGTGCCCCCCGCCTTCTCCAGGCGCTGCCGCAGCCAGGCGAGATGCACCGGCATGTCGATCACCGGCAGCCGCGCCGCCAGCCCTCCGGCCACCGCCCGCAGCCCCGGCACCCGGCCCGCCCACGTGCCCAGCTCGTCCAGCCGGGCCCCCTGGTGCACCCCGTCGACCAGCCGCACCCCCGTCTCCCGCGGCCGGTCCGCCAGCTCCTCGTACACCGCCAGGGACTCCAGCGCCCACGCGCCCACCAGCGGCTCCGGTTCGATGCGGTACGGCCACCACAGGCCGCCGGCGACCGCCGAGGTCGTCCGCTCGGCCGGCTCCCGCGCCCACACCCGCACCCGCCGACCGGACTCGGCCAGCAGCACGGCCGTCGTCAGCCCGGCGATCCCGCTCCCGACCACGATCACTTCGTCACTCGGCTCACTGTCCACGCCAGGACGATAGATCCTGTGCGGCCGGCCGCGTCAGCCCGGGACGCGAGCCGCCGGTGACCGCCGCAGAACGTGGCGGAGACGGGCGCGTGCCGCCACTAGGATCGGCGTCCTGATGACTGCCACCCTCGTTGCCAAGAACCTCGCCGCCGGACATGGCGACCGCTCCCTGTTCGCCGGGCTCGACCTGGTCGTCGCGCCCGGCGACGTGATCGGGCTGGTCGGTGCCAACGGCGCGGGGAAGTCGACCCTGCTGCGGATGCTCGCCGGACTCACCCCGCCCGAGCAGGGCGAACTGCGGCTGTCCCCGCCGGCCGCGACCGTCGGCCACCTGCCGCAGGAGCCGGAACGCCGGCCGGGGGAGACCGTCCGGGAGTTCCTGGCCCGCCGCACCGGGGTCGCCGAGGCCCAGCGGGTGATGGACGAGGCCACCCAGGCGCTGGTCGACGGCGCTCCCGGCGCCGACGACGCCTACGCCGCCGCCCTGGAGCGCTGGCTCGGCCTCGGCGGCGCCGACCTGGAGGAGCGCGCGGAGGAGGTCGCCGACTCCCTCGGCCTGGCGGTGGACCTGGACCAGCCGATGACCGCCCTCTCCGGCGGCCAGGCGGCCCGCGCCGGCCTCGCCTCCCTGTTGCTGTCCCGCTACGACGTCTTCCTCCTGGACGAGCCCACCAACGACCTGGACCTCGACGGCCTGGAGCGTCTGGAGCGGTTCGTCACCGGACTGCGCGCGGGCACGGTCGTCGTCAGCCACGACCGCGAGTTCCTCACCCGCACGGTCACCAAGGTGCTCGAACTCGACCTCGCTCAGGGGCGGATCAATCTCTACGGCGGCGGTTACGCCGGATACCTGGAGGAGCGCGAGGTGGCCCGCCGGCACGCCCGCGAGGGCTACGAGGAGTACGCCGACAAGAAGGCGGCGCTGCAGGACCGTGCCCAGATGCAGCGCGCCTGGATGGACAAGGGCGTGAAGAACGCCCGCCGCAAGGCCGGCGGCGACAACGACAAGATCGGCCGCAAGTTCCGCAGCGAGGCCAGCGAGAAGCAGGCGGCCAAGGCCCGGCAGACCCAGCGCATGATCGAGCGCCTGGACGTGGTGGAGGAGCCGCGCAAGGAGTGGGAACTGCGGATGGAGATCGCGTCCGCGCCCCGCTCGGGCGCGGTCGTGGCGACGCTGCGGGACGCCGAGGTCCGGCGCGGCGACTTCACCTTCGGCCCGGTCTCGTTGCAGATCGACTGGGCGGACCGGATCGCCGTGACGGGGGCCAACGGATCCGGGAAGTCCACGCTGCTCGGCGCGCTGCTGGGCCGCGTCCCGCTCGACTCCGGGCACACGGCCCTCGGCCCCGGGGTCCTGGTCGGCGAGGTCGACCAGGCCCGGGGGCTGTTCCATGGCCCCGAGACCCTGCTGGAGGCGTTCTGCGCCGCCGTACCCGACACCGAACCGGGGGAGGTCCGCACCCTCCTGGCCAAGTTCGGTCTGAAGTCCGCGCACGTGCTGCGCCCGGCCGCGACCCTCTCCCCGGGCGAACGCACCCGCGCCGCGCTCGCCCTGCTCCAGGGCCGGGGCGTCAACCTCCTCGTCCTCGACGAGCCGACGAACCACCTCGACCTGCCGGCGATCGAGCAGCTGGAGTCGGCCCTCGACGGCTACCCGGGCACCCTGCTGCTGGTGACGCACGACCGCCGCATGCTGGACGCGGTCCGGGTGACCCGCCGCCTGGAGGTCGCCGACGGCAAGGTGACGGAACGCTAGGGACCGAACGAAAGGCCGTGGTCCCCGAGCGCCGCGGCCTCTTGCGCCGCCCGCTCGACCCGTCCGAGATGTGCCGGGTCGCGGGGCGCCACGTTGCGGCCGTCACGGCGCTGCCCCACGTCCCCGTCGATCAGCTCGCGCACGACGTCCGCGTGCCCGGCGTGCCGCTGGGTCTCGGCGACCATGTGCGTCAGGACCCGGTGCAGCGTCGTCCCGGCCGGCGCACCGGGCACCCGGCCGACCGCGTCCAGCGGGAGCGCCGCGATGGTCTCGTCGGCCCGGGCGTACGCCCGCCGGTACCCGTCGGTGATGTCCTCGCGGGTCTCGTCGGCCCGCGCCCACAGGTCGGCGTCCGGCTCGGCGTCGCCGGTGATCCACAGGGGCGTACCCGGGAAGGGCCGGCCGAAGGCCGCGCCGAAGTACAGCGCCTCGGCGCCCGTCAGATGCTTCACCAGGCCCAGCAGATTGGTGCCGGTGGGCGTCAGGGGGCGCCTGATGTCGTACTCCGGCAGGCCGTCGAGTTTCCAGAGCAGCGTGTCCCGGGCGTCCTGGAGGTACACCTGGAGGTCGGCCTTGGGATCCGATGTGGTCATGGGACGAGTCTGACGATCAGGTGATCCCTGTCCACCGGGTTTCACGGGTGGCGAGGGGCCGGGCGAGACGCGTCCCGCCCGGCCCGGCCCCGCCCGTCAGCGCTTCTTCGGGTCCAGCAGGCCCGCGCGGCGCAGCGCGTCGGCCATCGCGCCGTTGGCCGGTGCCGGCGCCTGCCGGCCGCCGCGGTCACCGCCGCCCCGGCCCTGCCGCTGGCCGCCGCCGCCCTGACGCTGCTGCGGCGGACGGGCGGCGCCGCGCTGCTGCCGGCCGCCGCCCTGGCCCTGCGGGGCGGCCTCGTCGTCCAGGCGCAGCGTCAGCGCGATCCGCTTGCGCGGGATGTCGACGTCCAGGACCTTCACCTTGACGATGTCTCCGGGCTTCACGACATCGCGCGGGTCCTTGACGAACGACTTCGACATCGCCGACACGTGCACCAGACCGTCCTGGTGGACACCGACGTCCACGAACGCGCCGAAGGCGGCCACGTTGGTGACCACGCCCTCCAGGACCATCCCGGCGGACAGGTCGGCGAGCTTCTCCACGCCTTCCTTGAAGGTGGCCGTCCGGAACGCGGGACGCGGGTCGCGGCCCGGCTTCTCCAGCTCCTTGAGGATGTCCGTGACCGTGGGCAGCCCGAAGGTGTCGTCCACGAAGTCGGCCGGCCGCAGCGAGCGCAGCACGCCCGTGTTGCCGATGAGGGACGCCACCTGCTGGCCCGTGGTCTTCACCATGCGGCGCACCACCGGGTACGCCTCGGGGTGCACGCTGGAGGAGTCCAGCGGGTCGGCGCCGCCGCGGATGCGCAGGAAGCCCGCGCACTGCTCGTACGCCTTGGGGCCGAGCCGCGCCACCTTCTTCAGCTCGGAACGGGACGTGAAGGGGCCGTTCTGGTCGCGGTGCGCGACGATGTTCTCGGCGAGTCCGGCGGAGATGCCCGACACCCGTGCCAGCAGCGGCACGGACGCGGTGTTGACGTCCACGCCGACGCCGTTCACACAGTCCTCCACGACCGCGTCCAGCGACCGGGACAGCTTCACCTCGGACAGGTCGTGCTGGTACTGGCCGACACCGATCGACTTCGGGTCGATCTTCACCAGCTCGGCCAGCGGGTCCTGGAGCCGGCGGGCGATGGAGACCGCGCCGCGCAGCGACACGTCCATGTCCGGCAGCTCCTGCGAGGCGTAGCTCGACGCGGAGTACACCGACGCGCCCGCCTCGGACACCATCACCTTGGTGAGCTTCAGCTCCGGGTGCCCGGCGATGAGTTCACCGGCGAGCTTGTCGGTCTCGCGGGACGCCGTGCCGTTGCCGATCGCGACCAGCTCGACCGCGTGCTCCTTGGCCAGCCGCGCGAGCTTGGCGAGCGCCTCGTCCCACTTGTTGGCCGGGACGTGCGGGTAGATCACGTCCGTGGCGACGACCTTGCCGGTCGCGTCGACCACGGCGACCTTCACGCCCGTGCGGAAACCGGGGTCCAGGCCGAGCGTCGCACGGGTGCCCGCCGGGGCGGCCAGCAGCAGGTCCCGCAGGTTTGCCGCGAACACGTTGACCGCCTCGTCCTCGGCCGCCGTCCGCAGCCGCAGGCGCAGGTCGATCCCCAGGTGGACCAGGACGCGGGTGCGCCAGGCCCAGCGGACCGTGTCCGTCAGCCACTTGTCGGCCGGGCGGCCCCGGTCGGCGATCCCGAACCTCGACGCGATGATCCCCTCGTACGAGGACGGGCCCTCGGTGGCCTCCTCCGGCTCCAGGACGAGGTCCAGGACCTCCTCCTTCTCCCCGCGCAGCATCGCCAGGATCCGGTGCGAGGGCAGCTCGGTGAACGGCTCGGCGAAGTCGAAGTAGTCGGCGAACTTGGCGCCCGCCTCCTCCTTGCCCTCCCGCACCTTCGCGGCCAGCCGCCCGCGCACCCACATGCGTTCGCGCAGCTCGCCGATCAGGTCGGCGTCCTCGGAGAACCGCTCCGTGAGGATCGCCCGCGCGCCCTCCAGCGCGGCCTGCGGGTCGGCGACGCCCTTGCCGGCGTCCACGAACGCGGCGGCGGCCGCCAGCGGTTCGACGGCCGGGTCGCTCAGCAGCCCCTCCGCGAGCGGCTCCAGGCCCGCCTCACGCGCGATCTGCGCCTTGGTGCGCCGCTTGGGCTTGTAGGGCAGGTAGACGTCCTCCAGCCGCGCCTTCGTCTCGGCGCCCCGGATCCGCGCCTCCAGCTCCTCGGTGAGCTTGCCCTGCTCCCGCACCGAGTCGAGGATCGCGGTCCGCCGCTCCTCCAGCTCCCGCAGGTAGCGCAGCCGCTCCTCGATGGTGCGCAGCTGCGCGTCGTCGAGCATCTCGGTCGCTTCCTTGCGGTAGCGAGCGATGAAGGGCACGGTCGAACCGCCGTCGAGCAGTTCCACCGCGGCCCTCACCTGCCGCTCCCGTACGCCTAGCTCCTCGGCGATCCTGCCTTCGATGGACCCTGCTCCGAGGGACCCGGGTGTCGTCACGATCCCGTACCGCCTTCTCCACTGAGGTTGCGCGGCAATTGTGGCAGGTGACACCGGCGACCGGGGATCAGGGCGGTTCCCGGCGAGGCGCCGGGCCCTCGTCCCCCCCGGGTGCCTGCGGACGGCGCGGGAAACCGGGCCGGCGCCCGGCACCCCGAACGCCGTGGCAGAAAAGGTGGGAATTCCGTCGTTGCTGCCGCGCGCGGGGCCACCCAGAATCGAGGCCATGACGCAGCGAACCGTCCTCGTCACCGTCTTCGACGGCGTGCAGAGCCTCGACGTCACCGGCCCCGTGGAGGTGTTCATCGGCGCGGAGAGGCACACCCCGGGCTCGTACCGGATCCGCACGGCCTCCGTGGACGGCGGGCCGGTGCGCACCTCGAGCGGGCTGACCGTCGTACCGGACGGGTCCCTTGCGGACGCGGCCGGTCCGCACACCCTGCTGGTCCCCGGCGGGGAGGGCACCCGCGACCCCGATCCGCGGCTGGTGGAGTGGTTGCGCGCACACGGCCCGCGGGCCCGGCGCCTGGTCTCCGTCTGCACCGGCGCGATCCCGCTGGCGCGGGCCGGACTCCTGGACGGCCGGCGCGTCACGACGCACTGGGCGTACTGCGGCGAACTCGCCCGGGACCACCCCGCCGTCCGGGTCGACCCCGACCCGGTCTTCGTCCGGGACGGGCACGTGGCCACCTCCGCCGGGGTCACCGCGGGCATCGACCTCGCCCTGGCGCTGGTGGAGGAGGACCTGGGCCGGCAGGTGGCGCTGACCGTCGCCCGCCATCTCGTGGTGTTCCTGCGCAGACCGGGCAACCAGGCCCAGTTCAGCGCCCAGCTGGCCGTCCAGACGGCCCGCCGGGAGCCCCTCCGGGACGTCCAGCAGTGGATCACCGAACACCCGGACGGCGACCTCGGCGTCGAGGCGCTGGCCGCCCGCGCCGCCCTCTCCCCGCGCCACTTCGCCCGCGCCTTCCGGGCGGAGACCGGCATGACACCGGGCCGGTACGTCGACCGGGTCCGCCTCGAACACGCGCGCCGCCTGCTGGAGGACACCACCGACGGCATCGAACGGATCTCCCGCGCCAGCGGCTACGGCACACCGGAGGCGATGCGCCGCGCCTTCCTGCGCACCCTCGGGGCCTCCCCGGCCGAGTACCGCCGCCGCTTCCGCCCCGCCCCCGTCGTCTGACGGCCCCTCGACCTCCCTACGGGACATGCGAGACAAGGGAACGCCATGCAGATCGCCATCGTGCTCTACGACCGCTTCACCGCCCTCGACGCCGTCGGACCCTACGAGACCCTCGGCCGGCTCCCCGGCTCCGAGACCGTGTTCATCGCCGAGCGGACCGGGCCCGTGCGCACCGACACCGGGAACCTGGCGCTCACCGCCGACCGCACCCTCGCCGAGGTGCCGTCCCCGGACCTGGTGATCGTGCCGGGCGGTCCCGGGCAGAGCGAGCAGATGGAGAACACCGCCCTGCTGGACTGGCTGCGCGCGGCGGACGCCACCAGCACCTGGACCACCTCGGTGTGCACGGGCTCGCTGCTGCTGGCCGCCGCCGGGCTGCTGCGCGGCCGCCGCGCCACCTCGCACTGGCTGGCGCTGGACCTGCTGCGCGGCTTCGGGGCCGAGCCGACGGGGGAGCGGGTGGTCGTGGACGGCAAGTACGTCACGGCGGCCGGCGTGTCGTCCGGCATCGACATGGGCCTGACCCTCCTCGGCGCCATCGCCGGCGACGAACACGCCCAGTCCGTCCAGCTGCTGACCGAGTACGACCCCCAGCCGCCGTACGACGCCGGTTCGCCGGAGAAGGCGCCCGCGCACCTCGTCGAGAAGTGGCGTGCCGCGAGCCGCTTCACCCCGGCGCGGACACGCTCCAGGTGAAGCGCGGCTGCCGGCGCTCCAGGAACGCGGCGACCCCCTCCGCGACGTCGCCGCTGCCGCGCGCCTCGGCGGCCCAGTGGGCGTCACGGTCGGTGCGGCCGGCGGCGAACTCCTTGGCGGCGGCCTGGGTGAGCTGCGAACGGGACACCAGGACCCGGGTCAGCTCCGCGACCCGCTTGTCCAGTTCGCCCTCGGGCAGCACCTCGTCCACCAGGCCGGTGCGCAGCGCCCGCCCGGTGTCGATCAACTCGGCCGTGAACAGCAGGTACTTGGCCGTGGCCGGCCCGACCAGGGACACCAGCCGGCGGGTCGAGGAGGCCGGATAGACGACACCGAGCCGCGCCGGCGTCACCCCGAACAGCGCTCCCTCCTCCGCCAGCCGCAGGTCACAGGCCGCCGCGAGCTGTGCCCCACCGCCCACGCAGTGGCCGCGCACCGCGGCGACGGTCGGCTTGGGGAACGCGGCCAGGGCTTCCTCGGCGGCCACGGCGAGGGCCGGTGCCTCCTGCGGTGCGTCCCGGAGCGTGGAGATGTCGGCGCCCGCGCAGAAGGTCCCGCCCTCACCGGTCAGGACCAGCGCCCGCACCCCGGGGTCACGGGCCAGCGCGTCCAGCAGCGGGGGGAGGGCCCGCCACATCGCGGTCGTCATGGCGTTGCGCTTGGCGGGATGGCGGATCACCACGGTGGCGACGGAGTCGGTGACCTGGTGGGACAGCTGGGGCTCCATGCGGGGATCGTAGCGTCGGCCTCGTACAACCCGACTAGTTCGGGAACCGGCGCATGGGGGGCAGGAACAGTCCGGACCACGACCAGGTCATGCGAAGTCGGTCAAAAACCGTTCGATACCTGCCGACTTCTGTTCAGGCATCCGGACCGGAGCGGATCGTTACCAACACTCGACGTGTGGTGACAATCGAGCGCGAGGGTGGCGACCGGACGATGGACAACCACGGGCGCGAGGACGGTCCGCGCCCAGCGGGGGGCGGCGGCGACAGCCCGCCGGATCCACTGCCGTACGAAGGCGTCTGGCGATTCACCGCGGCCGCGGTGGACGCCTCGGTCCCGCAGGCCCGGCACGCGGTGCGGGACCTGCTGCTGCGCCAGGGGGTGCCGGTCTCCGACGACCTGGTGCACGGGCTGCTGCTGATCGTCTCCGAGCTGGTCACCAACGCGGTCCGGCACGCGGCGCTGCTGTCGCCCGTGCTGGCCGTGGAGGTGGCCGTCGGAGCCGAGTGGGTGCGGGTGTCCGTGGAGGACAACCACCCCTACCGGCCGACGGCCCTGGAGGCCGACCACGGCCGGACCGGCGGCCGGGGGCTCCTCCTGGTCCGCGAGGTGGCGCGGGAGGCCGGCGGGGTGGTCGACGTGGAGCACACCGCGAGCGGCGGCAAGGTGATCTGGGCCGCGCTCCCGCTGAAGCCCCCCTCCCTGCCGTAGCGCCCGCCGGCCGCCCCCTGCCGGCCACGGGACCGCCGCACCGCCGTGGCGGTCACCAGCCGGCGGACGGGCCCGTCAGCTCCCTGATCGCCGGGCGGGCGGCGTCCAGGACGGTCATGAACCAGGCCGAGAACGGCTCCCGGGCGTGCCGCTTGGCCAGCTCGGCCGCCGTCACGAAGGCGACCTCGGCGACCTCCTCCGGGTCCGGTCCGAGCGGCGCCTGCACCAGGCCGACGAAGAGGTGGTTGAACTCCTGCTCCACCAGGCCGGAGGCGGGGTCCGGGTGGTTGTAACGGACCGTGCCGGCCTCCCCGAGCAGCGACGGCGACACGCCCAGCTCCTCGAACGTGCGCCGGGCCGCCGCCGCGAACGGCGCCTCGCCCGGGTACGGGTGACCGCAGCAGGTGTTGGACCACACACCGGGGGAGTGGTACTTGCCGAGCGCCCGCTGCTGGAGCAGCAGCCGGCCCTGCTCGTCGAAGAGGAACACCGAGAACGCCCGGTGCAGCCGCCCCGGCGGCTGGTGGGCGGCGAGCTTCTCCGCCGTACCGATCGTCACACCCTTCTCGTCGACCAGTTCCAGCAAAATCGCCTCTGCGGTGCCCTCCGACGAGCTCTGCGTCGCGGTGGCAGGTGTGATCGGCATACCCATCCTTCGCCTCGGTCTTCGCACCCCAAGTCTGCCGTACGAATCCGGCACTCCCGGCACGTCCCGCACGTCCGCGCGCGGCGCGGCACCGGGAGCCGGACCCGGTAGATCATCGTGCCCGGAGCCGGCCGCGGGGAACCGTCCGGGGGTGCGCCGAACGGCAGTGCGTGCGGTCAGTGGCACAGCCGCGCTTCGTGCTCCGCGTGCCCGCCCGGCTCCAGCTGGAAGGTGCAGTGCTCCACGTCGAAGTGGTCGCCCAGGCACCCCTGGAGTTCGTGCAGGATCTTCTCGTGCCCGGTGGCGTTCAGCACCTCGGAGCTGACCACCACGTGCGCCGACAGCACCGGCATGCCCGAGGTGATCGTCCAGGCGTGCAGGTCGTGGACGTCCTCCACGCCGTCGAGGGCCAGGATGTGCGTCCGCACGTCCGCCATGTCGACGCCCTTGGGAGCCGCCTCCAGCAGCACGTCCAGCGTCTCGCGCAGCAGCTTCAGCGTCCGCGGCACGATCATCAGCCCGATGACCAGCGAGGCGACCGGGTCCGCCGCCTGCCAGCCGGTGGTCAGGATCACCGCGGCCGAGATCAGCACCGCGACCGAGCCCAGCGCGTCCGCGGCCACCTCCAGGAAGGCGCCGCGCACGTTCAGGCTCTCCTTCTGCCCGCGCATCAGCAGCACCAGCGAGACGGAGTTCGCCACCAGGCCGATCAGGCCGAACACGACCATCAGGCCGCCCCGGGTCTGCGCGGGCTCCATGAACCGCTGGACCGCCTCGTAGAGGACGTATCCGCCCACCCCGAGCAGCAGCAGACAGTTGGCCAGGGCCGCGAGGATCTCGGCGCGGGCGTAGCCGTAGGTGCGGTTGGTGCTCGCCGGACGGTTCGCGAAGTGCACGGCGAGCAGGGCCATGCCGAGGCCCACCGCGTCGGTGGCCATGTGCGCCGCGTCCGCGATCAGCGCGAGCGAGTCCGCGATCAGGCCGCCGGCGATCTCGACGACCATCACCAGGAGCGTGATGCCCAGCGCGATCCTCAGCCGGCCCCGGTACGCGGCCGTGGCCGTACCCGTGGCCGGCGCGTGGGAGTGCGCGTGCCCGTGGTCGTGCCCTGCCCCCATGACTACCACCTTCCGTAGGGCTGCCCGGAGGGCCCAGTGAACTACGGGGAGGGGGTATGGGGCAACGCGGCACTGAACACCGTTGTCATGTGCTGTGACCTGCGGAAACGTTCCGCAGGTCAGGGCGCCGGGGGCCGCGTCAGCCGCCGTGGTGCAGCCGCCAGCCCGCCCACGCCGACTCGATCGTCTCCCGCACTCCGCGCCGGGCCCGCCAGCCCAGTGCCTCGGCGGCCCGCTCCGCCGAGGCCACCGCGCGCGGGGCGTCACCGGGGCGGCGCTCCTCCACCACGGGCGCCCGGCGGTCCCCGCTGACCTCCCCGATGACCGTGATCAGCTCGCGCACCGAGACGCCCTCGCCCCGGCCGATGTTCAGCGTCAGATCACCGGTGAGGTCCCCGGCGGCCAGCCTGCGGGCCGCCGCAAGGTGCGCGTCCGCCAGGTCGGCGACGTGGATGTAGTCCCTGACGCAGGTGCCGTCCGGCGTCGGGTAGTCGTCGCCGAAGATGCGCGGGGCCTCGCCCCGGGTGAGCCGGTCGAAGACCATCGGCACGATGTTGAAGACGCCCGTGTCCGCCAGCTCCGGCGCCGCGGCGCCGGCCACGTTGAAATAGCGCAGGCACACGGTGGAGATCCCGTGCGCCCGCCCCGCCGCCCGCACCAGCCACTCACCGGCCAGCTTGGTCTCGCCGTACGGGTTCACCGGGACGCACGGGGTGTCCTCGGTGATCAGGTCCACGTCCGGGTTGCCGTACACCGCCGCCGACGACGAGAACAGCAGCCGGCCGATGCCCGCCTCGGCCACCGCGTCCAGGAGCGTGGCCAGCCCTCCCACGTTCTCCCGGTAGTAGCGGGTCGGCTGGGCCACCGACTCCGCGACCTGCTTGCGCGCCGCGAGATGGACGACACCCGTCACGCCGTGCTCCGCGAAGACCCGCTTCAGCAGCGCCCCGTCCAGCGTCGATCCCTGGACCAGCGGCACCTCGGCCGGGAGCCGCGCGGGCACGGCGGCCGACAGGTCGTCCAGCGCCACGACGCTCTCCCCGGCACCCGCCAGGGCCCGGGCCACATGTGCTCCGATGTATCCGGCTCCGCCGGTGATCAGCCACGTCATGGTCGTCCACCCTATGCCGAACGCCCCGGTGTCCCGGTTGCCCGGGTCTGCCCCACGGGTTTGTGGGCCGGCCCCCGCATCCCCGATGATGATCGCGGCGAAGGCCGGGGCAGCCCCCGTGGGCCGGACCGTGAACGGCCGGTGAACACCGGCTCCGGACCATCCGATACCCTCTGCCGACATGCCGCCCGGGTGCCGCAGGCAGGGCGCCCCACGATGCGAGAGACCGGCGCCCGCGCGCCGGCACCCAGGGAGTGAGTTTCGGTTGCCGACCGCCATCGTCACCGGTCAGCCGGTCCCCGGATCGTCACTGGAGAGCGATCTGCGGTCCCTCGGCTTCGACGTGCGCGTGGCCGCCGGCGCCGCCGAGACGGAGTCCCTGCTCGCGGCCGTGCCGGCCGACCGGCGGGTGGCCCTGGTCGACGCCCGTTTCGTCGGCCACCTCCACGCGCTGCGCCTCGGCCTGACCGACCCGCGCTTCCCGCTCGCCGCCGTGCCCGGTGCCGTCACCGCCCAGCCGGCCGCCCGGCAGGCGCTCGCCCGGGCCGTGGCCCGCGAGGCCGCCGCGCCCGTCGGTACGGCCACCGCGCACGCGGCCGGGGGCGGCGCCCCCGCGCTCGCCCTGGACAGCCTCGCCGACCGCGTCGCCGGCACCCTGGACGCCGACGGCGGCGCGGTGCACCGGCCCGAGCTGGGCAGCCTGGTCGCCGCCGTGCCCGCCGACCCGCAGGCCCGCAACGAGGCCCGGCAGGCCGTCTCCGCCGTCGACGACGAGGCCGTCCGCCTGAAGTCGGCCGTGAAGTCCCGGGACGGCTTCTTCACCACGTTCTTCATCAGCCCCTACTCGCGCTACCTCGCCCGCTGGTGCGCCCGTCGCGGCCTGACCCCCAACCAGGTCACCACGGCCTCGCTGCTCACCGCCCTGATAGCGGCCGGCTGTGCGGCGACCGGCACCCGGGGCGGCTTCGTGGCGGCCGGGGTGCTGCTGATCGCCTCCTTCGTCCTGGACTGCACCGACGGCCAGCTCGCCCGCTACGCCCTGAAGTACTCCACCCTCGGCGCCTGGCTGGACGCCACCTTCGACCGGGCCAAGGAGTACGCCTACTACGCCGGCCTCGCCCTCGGGGCGGCCCGCGGCGGCGACGACGTGTGGGCCCTCGCCCTCGGCGCGATGATCCTCCAGACCTGCCGGCACGTGGTCGACTTCTCCTTCAACGAGGCCAACCACGACGCCACCGCCAACACCAGCCCCACCGCCGCCCTCTCCGACAAGCTCGACAGCGTCGGCTGGACCGTGTGGCTGCGCCGGATGATCGTGCTGCCGATCGGCGAGCGCTGGGCGATGATCGCGGTCCTCACCGCGGTCACCACCCCCCGGATCACCTTCTACGTCCTGCTCGCCGGCTGCGCCTTCGCGGCGGCGTACACCACGGCGGGCCGGGTGCTGCGCTCGGTGACCCGCAAGGCGCGGCGCACTGACCGGGCGGCGCAGGCCCTCGCCGACCTCGCCGACCCGGGCCCGCTCGCCGGGGTGGTGCGGCGCGTGGCCGGCAAGGGCCTGCCCGGGTTCGCCGTGCCCGCCGTCGCCCTGCTCGGCGGCGCCGTGGTCGTGGCCTGCTCGGCCCTCACGGACTTCGGCGGGCCGCTGCCCGTCGCCGGCGCCGTCGTGTACGTCCTCACCTCGGCCCTCGCCGTCGCCCGCCCCCTCAAGGGCGCCCTCGACTGGCTCGTCCCGCCCTTCTTCCGGGCCGCCGAGTACGGAACCGTCCTCGCCCTGGCCGGTGAAGCGCACGTGAACGGGGCCCTTCCGGCGGCTTTCGGCCTGGTGGCGGCCGTCGCCTACCATCACTACGACACGGTGTACCGCATCCGCGGCAACGCCGGAGCGCCCCCGGCCTGGCTGGTGCGCTCCATCGGGGGGCACGACGGGCGGACCCTGCTCGTCACCGTTCTGGCCGCGGTACTCACCGGTGCGCAGTTCACTGTCGCGCTCACCGTCCTCGCCGTGGCCGTCGCCCTGGTGGTGCTCGCCGAGAGCATCCGCTTCTGGGTGTCCGCCGGGGCGCCCGCCGTACACGACGAAGGAGAAACCGCATGATCGGCCTCGTGCTGGCGGCCGGCGCCGGACGCCGTCTGCGCCCCTACACCGACACCCTGCCCAAGGCTCTGGTGCCGGTGGGTCCCGAGGGCGCGGAGGAGTCCCTGACGGTCCTGGACCTCAC
>NZ_JBEYRP010000013.1:0-323788 GCF_040704085.1 Streptomyces sp. NPDC047841 | reverse complement strand
GGCAACCGGCAGCTCAAACGCGCGATGTTCCTCTCCGCGTTCGCCGCCCTGCACGATCCCGCCTCCCGCACCTACTACGACCGATGCCGGGCCCGGGGCAAGACCCACACCCAGGCACTTCTCCGCCTGGCCCCGCCAACGGATCAATGTGCTGTTCGCAATGCTCCGCGACGGCACCTTCTACGAACCCAGAACCCCACGCCTGGCTTGACGAAAGACATAGAGGCACCCCCCCCCGCGGTGGCCCGCGGGTCCATGTCCGGCCGGTCGCGCCGGCCGGGGCCGGGGTCCGCAAGGCGCAGGCAGATCTCGTCCTCGATCCGGGCCTCCTCCGGCACCACGGCCTCGGCATCGCGCCCCTGTCGCACCCGTACACCGTCTCCGGTGACTGGAACTCGGGCACCGGCTGCGGTGTGCAGTGCCTCTGGGGCTACGGCCACTGCAGCGACCGCGCCGGGAACGCCGCCACGTTCGCCTTCACCGGCACCTGGATCACCCTGCTGTCCCACCGCGATACCGGCGACGGCTACGCGGCGGTCGGCATCGACGGCGGCGCCGAGCAGCGTCTCAACTGCTACGGCGCGATCCGCACCGGCGAGGCGCTCCAGTCCTCGGCCCGCGCCTGCCCTACGGGCAGCACACGTTGCGGGTGCGGGTGATCTGCCATGTTCTGACGTTGCGTCAGCTCAACGTGAACCTCTGTGCCACCGAGCCGTTGCAGTCCCAGATGCGCAGCCTGGTGCCGTTGGCTGTGGCGCCGTTCGGCGAGTCCAGGCAGCGGCCCGACTGGGGGTTGAACAGAGAACCGTCCGAGCGTTGCTGCCAGTTCTGGCCGCCGACGCCGTTGCAGTCCCACAGCTCGACCTCGGTGCCGTTGGCGGTGCCGTTGCCCTCGATGTCCAGGCAGCGGCCGAGCGAGCGCAACGAGCCGTTCGCGTTGTGGTACCAGTGCTGGTCGACGGCGTAGGACTGGCAGTCCCACAGCTGAACGGCCGATCCGTTGCCGCCGCTGTCGTCGGCTGCCACGTCGAGGCACTTGCCGCCGGGTGCGGCGACCGGGGCGCCGCCGTTGACGGAGAACTTCTGCGCCGGCGAGCCGTTGCAGTCCCAGATCTGCAGCCTGGTGCCGTTGGCCGTCGCGCCGTTCGGCGAGTCCAGGCAGCGGCCGGACTGCGGGTTGCGCAGGGAGCCGTCGGCCTGCTGCACCCACTTCTGGCCGCCGACGCCGTTGCAGTCCCACAGCTCGACCTTGGCGCCGTTGGCGGTGCCGTTGCCCTCGATGTCCAGGCAGCGGCCGATGGTGCTCAGGGAGCCGTCGGCGTTGTGCTGCCAGTGCTGGTCCTCGGCCCAGGTCTGGCAGTCCCACAGCTGTACGGCGGTGCCGTTGATGCCGGTGTCGTCGGCGGCGACGTCCACGCACTTGCCGCCGGGGCCGGTGACGGTGCCCTGCGGGCCGTTGGGCACGTCGGTCTGGCCCGCGTAGCCGACGGAGACGATATTGGCCTGGACGGCGTTCTCGGCGGCGTCACTCGGATAGCCGGCGACCATGACGCCCTCGAAGAAGGTGCCCCGGTTCCAGTTGCTGTTGTCGCCGCCGGTGCCCAGGATGATGCCGCCCTCCTGGTGCATGGGCTTGTAGCCGCCTCGGGTGGGCAGCCCGCCGTCCCACCAGGTGGTCAGGGCGCCGGTCTGTGCATTGCCGCCCTTGAGGGCGTACTTGGTCTGCCCGTCGTTCTTCAGCACGGCGGTGACGAAGGGGCTGTCGTTGCCGCGGTTGGCGGTGTTGGAGCCGTTGTCGCCCTGGAACATGCCGTTCTCCAGGTCGGCCTCGACCCACGGTCCCGAGCCGGTGCACGGCGCGAAGTAGCAGGTGGTGGCGATGGAGACGGCGTCCATGTGACCGTTGCCGGTGTCGGCGGGAGTGCTTTCGGCATTGCCGTAGTCGAAGCAGCAGTCGGAGCCGACGTGGGTGCCGGAGGCCACCATGTAGGCGCCCTCGGGCCGGCCGTCGACGGCGACGCCGGAGGCCACGCCGGTGTAGCGGTAGCCGACGCCCGGCGAGATCCAGATGCCGTAGACCTTGTGGCCGCCCGCGGTCACCGCGATCTCACTGGCGTCGGCGCCGCGGTCGGCACCCATACCGGCGGTCCCGGCCGGGCCGGGGGTGAGGTCGTTGTGGCGGGAGGTCTGGTCATAGACCTTGGTCATGCGGCACGTGGTGTTCTGGCAGAACACGTCCTGCTGGGCGGCGTTGGCGTAGCCGCCGGGGGCCAGCAGTCCGATGTCGGCGCGGGCCCCATCGGAGGCACGTGTGACCTGGTAGAGGGGGCCGTTGTAGGACGACACCAGGGCGCGTGTGGTGCTGTGCGCGGCGACGCAGGGGGTGCCGGCCGAGCCGTAGATGTCGCACGGCAGCGAGCCGGCCGCCCGGGAGACGGCGGGGAAGGCGATCAGGGCGCCGAGGACGAGGCTGAGAGCGGCCACGGCGGACAGCATGTGCCGCAGGGGGCGGAAGACCGCAGATCCCGCGAGGAGGCGCCGGATGCTTCGCGCGTCCGTGGTCAGTGCTCTGCGCATGGTGTGCTCCCGTCACTGTGGGGGGAATGGAGCCCAACCTGCCGATGCGACGGCGGAGTTCACGCCGCTCGGCACCTTCGCCGGGAAGGTACGCGCACCGGTCGGGCGCGTCAATATTTGTTGCTTAACTTTCCTTGACCGCCGACAGGACTTCTGGATCTGTTGTCTTCTGTTGGTCCAGGGGTCGATTCGGCCACTCGCCGGTGCCTTGGCCCGGACCGTTCCAGGGTAGCCCGAAGCCCTCCAGGGCCCGGTGGGTACCGGGCCCTGGAGGGCGCTGTTCGCTCTCGCGGGGCAGGCGGCGGAGACGTGCCGGGGTACGGCGCCCTTCGTCAGCGGGCGGTGGTGCCCGCCGCCGCGCCGGCCGCGATGAGCTTGCGGTTGATGTCCCTGACCTGGTCCGGGTAGACCTTCAGGACCGCACGGTCGTAGGTGATCAGGCCGTTGAGTTCGCCCTCCACATCGCTGATCTGGGTGTAGACCGAGCCGGAGAGTCCGGCGGCGGCGTCCGGGATGACCTGGCTGGTGTTCTCCACGTAGGTCTTGGCCATCTCGGCGATGCCGGCGGGGCCGTCACCGTAGTCCTGGCCGCCCGCGACACCCGCGATGTGACCGGGGATGGCGAGCGAGTAGCCGCCGTGCTCGCCGTCCACGGCCGCTCGGGTGGCGTCCGGGGCGGGGGTGGCAGGCCCGTGGTAGAGGTGGTGGTCGATGACGTCGCCGCGGCCGGAATCGCCCTTGGACGCACAGCAGTTGACTCCCGAGTGGGCGTCGACCAGGCGTGAGGGGTCCTGCTGCTTGACGGCGTCGGCGAGTTCACCGGTGCCAGCCCACCACCAGCAGGTAGGACCAGCCGGCCGCGGCAGCGGCCCGCGCGGTGACCGCGAACTTCTCCGCGTCCGCCCGCTCCACCCGTCTGGCAGGGCGTACACCCACCACCCGCACCCCGTCGTCGTCCCAGACAACGAAGTCCGGCACGTGCGTCACCCGCCGCCCGGCCAGCTCGAGCTCAACGTGAACGGCTGCGGCAGAGCCGTCCGGGCCCTCTCAGCGAAGTCGACCACCAGAAGAAGGCGTCGCTCAGCCAGGCTCTCGAACCCGTGCAGCCGACCCGTCGACGTGCTGTGACGCAGCCCAGGCCTGCGCCGCTGTCCAGCTCGCCACGTGAAGCGCCGTACCGGCGACATCGCGACCGGCGGTGGGCCGCAAGAGAGCTCCGACAGCGGAAATACGACCTCGGCTCCGTCTGCCGACCATTCAGCCGCCCAACCGCGCAGCGACTCCTGCGCTACCTCAGCTTCGATCGCCTGAGTGCCCCCGCAGGGCAGAAGCAAGTCGCCCAGCCTGCTCAGGTGCGACCACGCCTCCGGCAATGCGGGACGACCTCACCACGGACAGCTCTCCACAGCGCCAGCGCACCACGCCCACAGAGCGCAAAGTGGAGCATCCAGAGAAACAGCCCAGGTCAACCTGCGGAGCCGCTACCCTGCCCGTTCACCCCCCCATCACTGGCGGGTGGCTACCTTCGCGTACACGGGCGCGGTTCTAGCAGTGCGCATTCAACTCGCCTGGGGGCCTGTTCACCGCCTCCACGACGACCAGGGCCGTGATGACGCCGACGGGGCCGCCCGGTGAGCGTGCTGCATCCGGCCATCCTTCGAGGCTGAGGAGGGGCGGCGGTCTTCCCCATACAGCGGGAGCGCTCCCGCAACGCGGCACGGTTAGACAGCGTTCGAATGGATTGCCGGGCCTCTTTCACGGCGTGGAAGCTTGCCGCGCACCGACAAGCCGACCGAGCTCGGTGCGAGGGGGAGCCGTCGATGGCTGACACGATGGTGGAACAGGCCCATGGGGGGCCCGAACAAGGCGGCGACGGCGGGCTGTCCCTCAGCACCCGTACCACCACCCAGTCGTTCCAGGCGGTGATGGACCTGGACTGGCTGACAACGTCCCTCTCACGTACGTACCGCATGCGCAAGGCCCTCATCCAGTGCCCTCTGCCGTGGGAGACCAGGGCGTACGACATCGGCGACAAGGCCGCGGACGACGCCGTGGAAGCCGGTCTGAGGGACGACAGCAGCACCGGCCTGGGTCAGCTCTTCGCCGCCACCGGCATCCGGGCCCGCGACTACTGCATCCGTGCGGTGATCATCAGGGGCCGCACCATGTGCCCCGACGTCTGCTGTCGCGCACCGCCGCGCGAGTCGTGTGCGCGGCCGGGGCCGTCCCCGCGCTCGCCACCGCCGCCACCACGGCTGACCGGGCCGGCCTCACCTCACCGGCCGCCGTTCCCGAACACGCGTCCCGCGTACGGCCGCGCACGGGAGCTGTCGGCTCCAACGGCTGGTCTATGGAGCAGAGCCGTGCCGGGCACCGGAGCCACCGCGCCGTACGGCTCGGCGCGGTCTCTACGGTGCTCATCCATCTGATCAGCCGCTACCACTACGACGTGGAAGCTCTCGGCCCGGGCGACGTCCTGGGCTTCCGGGCCCCGCACGGCCTGTGCGGCTTTCGGACCGACTACGCCTCGGGCAACGCCGTCGCCATCCGCCACGGCGCCCACCCGCCAGGGGCGGCCGGGGGGCCCTTCCCGGCTCAGCGTGCCGCCGTCGCCGACATCCTGGCCGACTGCGCGGGGGGGTGCGGTGGGGCGGCACCCTCCGCACCCCCTACGACGCGCACTTCCACATCGGCGTTCCCGCTTCCGACGACCGCCTCGACCGGCTGGCCGCCCGGATCGGGCGACGTGACAAGACGCCCGGGCAGGGCCCCGGCACGACCACCCTGCGCGGCTGAATCCCGAGACGAAACCGACCCTGTAGGAGACACCAGTGAGGAACACAGCGAAGTCCCTGGCCGCGGCGTTCGCCGCCGCGGCCGTCGTCACGGCCCTGGGCGCCACCGCCACCCCCGCCTCCGCCGCTCCGTCGAGCGCGCAGTACGACACGGCCTGCAACGTCACCTACTCCTACATTTCCGCCGGCGCCCACCACGGCGCCGGCGAGGTGAACTACTGCCGTCTGTGGGGCGGCAGCATCGGCGTGCGGTCGGCACCCGGGTCGAGCACCCTCGTCGGCACCATCAACAGCGCCAACACGAACTGGTTCCGCGGGGACACCGTGGGCGCGCAGTTCTGCTCCAGCGGCTACTGCAACAACGCCTGGGCCTTCACCGAGGCGGACAACGGCAATTGGGGCTGGGTGCCGGAGGTGTTCTTCTCCAGCTCCAACACGAGCTGGGACCCGAATCTGCGCGACTGCAGCGCCTACCCCGGCTTCTGCGCCCCCTTCTAAAGGCGCGCTCACGCACCCAACGGAATCCGGCCGCGGCGCACCTGCGCCGCGGCTCATTCGCGCCGACAACCATACGCAGCAGTCAGTCGTCTCACTGACGGTACACCGACCACCGTGCCGCACCCCCCACCGCATTGTGAGTGACCGACTCGATGCTTCGAATCCACTTCACGGCCCGCGATCTGGAAAACGTCCGCATCGCCCAGCAACCCGATCCCCTGTGGGAACTCGTCTGCGCCGTCCGTCGGCTGAGCACCCGTCAGGAGCCGCTCGTCTTCACCGGCTGGCGCCGCTCGGTCGCCGACCGGCTCTTCGCCGACGCGCAGGCCGAGCACGCCGTACGGCTGTCGAAGTCCCTGATTCCCGCCACCGGTTACATCCCGGACTTTCTCACGCCGCCCGTCACCGGAGAGGGTCTGTCCGCGGGCCTGGAACAGGTACGGGCCACACCGCGCGAACGATTACTGCGCGATCTGCTGCTGTTCGCCAAGACTCGCGCGACGCCTGGCTCGGCCACGGGCCCGACCGATTCCGGCCACATCTTCGCCGCCTCGCTCGCCGCGGCCTTCGAGTCGTCCTTCCGTGCCCTGCTCGCACCGTACTGGGGCCCCGTACGGTCGGCGGTGGGCAACGATGTCGCGCTGCGCTCGCAGGCCCTGCTCGAAGGCGGGACACGCGCCCTCTTCGACGGGCTCCGGCCGTGGGCCCATTGGAAGGCTCCCGTGCTGGAGGTGAACTACCCGAGCGCACGCGACCTGCATCTGGGAGGCCGCGGCCTGCTGCTCGTGCCGTCGTACTTCTGCTGGCGCAGGCCGACTTCGCTGGCCGACCCGAACCTCGACCCGGTACTGGTCTATCCGGTGGCCAAACCACCGCTCGGCCTGGTGGGATCGAGTGAGGAGCGGCTCGAACGACTGCTGGGCCGCACGCGCTGCGCCGTCCTGATGGACGTCGCCCGGCATCGCGGCCGTACGACCACGGAGATCGCGCGGACGCTGGGCATCGCCGTTCCCAGCGCCAGCTACCAGATCAGTGTGCTGCGCGAGGGGGGCCTCGTCGTCAGCCGTCGCGATGGCAAGTACGTCCTGCATTCGGCGACCGCCCTCGGCCGCGGTCTGCTCGATAGCAGCAGCGTATGACGGGGGTACGACGGACCGGTCCCGGCGGGTCCGGCGCACGGTTTCACGGAGGGGATGCGGCATGGCGACGACAGCGGCGCGGGTGAGTGCTCATGCGTGGGTGGGGTGGTGAGGGCTGAGCCGGTGTGGGTGTGACGTTCACCGGGTTGCGGAAGGGCCTTCTGGGACGAATGCGCAGGTCAGCGTCTATGCCGACACCCGCCTGGTGGTGGCATCCGCCCGGCCGGCAGCCGGCAACAGGTGGGCCGTCGATGGATCCTGGGAGTGGGTGCTTTACCGGGCTGATGGCCCGGGTCGGCGTCGGCGAGGATCTGGCCTGGGCTGTATCGGTGGGCTCCGCGGGCGTGTGGGTTTACCAGCACGGGGCCGGGGCCCCGCACAACAAGGGGCCCCGGCCGGCGGGCCGGGCGACCGCCGCCGTCGGCCGGTCCCGCGGGGCGGGCTGGTCACGAGGATCAGCCTCGCAGGCGACGCCTGCTGGCGGCCTCTGGCGTTCGTCCGCACGGCGGGCGGGGTAGGTCGGTGACGCAGCCCGCCCTCACGGACGTCGTGGCTCGCCTCCTGTGCGTTGCCCGGCGACGTGGTTGTACCTCACCAGGCCGGACGTGGTCCTGGCGGACAAGGCCCTGCTCGTGGCGTGCGATCCGCGATCATCTGCGCAGTGGCGGCAGCCGGGCGGTCATGCCGGTGGCTGCCGGGCAGCTCGGCCGCCGACTACGGCGCGGCAGCGGGGGCGGGGGCGGGGGCGGTAGAGCGTCGGTCTTCGACCGCGACGCCGACATGCAGCACCGTCGAGTGGTGCGTCGATCGCCTGACGCAGTGGCGCGGTATCGCGGTCCGCTGCGAGAAGGCCGCGGCCGTCTACCTGGCCGGACTCCCCATCGCGGGGCATCTTCCCTTGGTCCGCCCGATAGATCGGTTTGGTCGGTGATCTTTGTGGGGTTCAGTGGCCGATGCTGTCCAGTTCCGCCAGATCCTCCTCGGACAGTGAGAGACCGGCGCCCGCGATGTTCTCGCGCAGGTGAGCGGTGGACGACGTACCGGGGATGAGCAGGATGTTAGGCGAGCGCTGCAGCAGCCAGGCCAGGGCGACCGACATCGGTGTCGCCCCCAGCCGGTCCGCGACCCGTGACAGGGCCGTGGACTGCAGCGGGGTGAAGCCTCCTAGGGGGAAGAACGGTACGTAGGCGATGCCATCGGCGGCGAGGTGATCTACGAGGTCGTCGTCGTGGCGGTGGGCGAGGTTGTACATGTTCTGCACGCACACGATCGGGGCGATGCTGCGCGCCTCGGCGACCTGCTCCTCGGTCACGTTGCTGACGCCGAGGTGGCGGATCAGTCCCTCCTGCCGGAGATCGACGAGCGTTTCGAATGCCTCGGCGATCGAGCCGGGCTGGGGGCCCTGAGCGTCGCCCATGCGCATGTTGACCAGGTCCAGGGTCTCGACGTCGAGGGACTGGAGGTTGTCATGGATCTGCTTGCGCAGGTCTTCGGGGCGCCGGGCCGTGGGCCAGCCGCCCTGCGCGTCGCGGACCGCACCCACCTTGGTGGCGATGAACAGCGACTCCGGGTAAGGGTGCAGCGCCTCACGGATCAACTCGTTCGTGATGCGCGGTCCGTAGGCGTCGCTGGTGTCGATATGGGTGATCCCCAGGCTGACCGCCTCGCGCAGCACGTCCAGGGCGCCGTCGTGATCGGCGGGCGGCCCCATGACCCACGGGCCGGCGAGCTGCATCGCGCCGTAGCCGAACCGGGTGACGGAGGAGTCACCCAGCGTCCAGGCTCCGCCGGGAAGAGGTGCGGAGGGCGTGTTCATCGTAATGCCTTTCACTTCATGCGAAGGGGGTGGTGTCTCCGGCCCCCGTGCACCAGTGTTGGAGAGAAACTCCCCACCGGGAAGTAGGCACTTGGAAGTGCGTAACACCCCAGAAAGTATGAGGAACCATCAGTGACGACGACGAAGGCTGACGACAAAGCACAGGCCAAAGCGGAGTACAACGCATTCCTGGCGGCCTGCCCCAGCCGTCAACTGCTCGACCGGATCTCCAACAAATGGGTCGTCCTCATCCTGTGCGCACTGGGCGGTGACACACCCGAACACACCGGCACATCACCCACCCCTCAGGCGATGCGCTACTCCGAACTCGCCCGCCTCCTGACCGGCGTCAGCCAGAAAATGCTGACCCAGACCCTCCGCGCCCTCGAACGCGACGGCCTGCTCACTCGCACCGTCACCCCCACCGTCCCCGTCACCGTCACCTATCAACTCACCGACCTCGGCCACTCACTCCACCACCTCACACAACCACTCAGGCACTGGGCCCAGACCCACATGGACCAAGTCCAAGCCCACCGCGAAACACACGACGCACAAACCTCCTGACGGGTCGGAGCCCTGGTTCGGCATGCCTGCTGGGGCAACGGCAACGCTGGCGGCACAGCTCTCGGGCCCTCAGGCGGCAGCGGCACTGGTGACTGGCTCGCCGCTGCCGGGATGTCGTTCGCGAACGGCGTCGCGGGCCCCGGCCGCTGCCCTCAGCTCCTGGGGTGCGGGGCGTCCGGGTCGAGGGCCGAGAGCTTGTCGGGGTTGGTGACGAGGTAGACCTCGCGGACCTGCTCACCGTCCGAGTCGAGGTCCAGGACCATCACCGCGCGCGGGGAGCCGTCCGCGAACACCACCACGGCCGCGTCCCCGTTGACGTCCCGGTGCTGGATCTCCAGTCCCGCCGCCTGGCGCGCGGCGAAACCGGTCACGGCCCGGGCCACCTTGTCCCGGCCCTGGATCGGTCGCGGCGCCGCCTGTGCCTTGCCGCCGCCGTCCGTCCACAAGGTGGCCCGCGGTGCCAGGATCTCCAGCAAGGCCCCCAGATCGCCGCCGAGTGCCGCGGCCAGGAACCGTTGCGTCGCCTGGCGCCGGACCCTTGGGTGCGCGTGGTAGCGGGGGCGGCGGGCGCGGACGTGGGCACGGGCGCGGTGCGCGAGTTGGCGTACGGCGGCGGGGCTGCGGCCGAGGATGTCCGCGGTCTCGGTGTGGGCGTAGCCGAACACCTCGTGCAGCACGAACACCGCCCGCTCCAGCGGGGTCAGGGTCTCCAGGACCACCAGCAGGGTGAGGGACACCGACTCGGTGCGCAGTGCGCGCTCGGCGGCGTCCTCACCGGCGCCCTCGGCGGGCGGGACGTCCGTGAGGAGGGGTTCGGGCAGCCACGGCCCGACGTAGGTCTCGCGCCGCCGGGCGATCCGCGCGCGCCGGCCGAGCGCCTGCCGTACGGTGATCCGCACCAGGTAGGCCCGCGGGTGCTCGACTTCGGGCGCTCGCCCCGCCTTTCCTGCGTCCGTGCGTGCCGTCCAGGACAGCCAGGTCTCCTGGAGCACGTCCTCGGCGTCGGTGACGGTGCCCAGCATGTTGTACGCCACCGCGAACAGCAGCTCGCGATGGTCGAGGAAGGTCTGGGTGGCGGCGTCCGTCCCGTTGTCGGCCATGGCATCTCCTCACGACGTCTGCCCACCCGGAGGGGACGGACCCCGGGAAGTGTGACATCGGCGTCGCGGTGTGTGTCGTAGGTCTCATGCCGCGCGGTCCCTGTCACACCTGCCGCCGTAGGGGCCCTCCCAGTTCGCGACAGCAGCGAGGCTCAGGGAAAACGACAGTGAAAGAGGGGGAACGTGCCATGCGACTCGTCGTGTTCGGCGCGAACGGGCCGACCGGTCGGCAGGTCGTCAAGCAGGCGACCGCCGAGGGCCACACCGTCACCGCCGTGACCCGTCACCCCGACGACCTGCCACGTCCGCCCGGCCCGCCCCGGCTGCGGGTCGCGAAGGCCGACGTCCTGGATCCGGCGGCCGTGGAGAGTGTCGTCGCGGGGCACGACGCGGTGATCTCCGCGCTCGGCGTCCCGTACGGCCGGGCCCCGGTCACCGTGTACTCCTCGGGCATCGGCCACATCACCCGGGCCATGACCCGGCACGGCCTGCGGCGGCTGGTGTGCGTGACCTCCACCGTGCTGTTCGATGTGCCGGCGCCCGGCGAGGGGTTCTTCCTGCGCAGGGTGCTCGAACCGTTCTTCGTACGGGTCGTCGGGCGCACGGTCTACGACGACATGCGCCGCATGGAGGACATCGTGCGGGCCAGCGGCCACGACTGGACGGTCCTGCGGCCCGCCGGCCTCTTCGACTCCGGCCGGGTCAGCGCTTACCGGCTGGCGCCCGCCCGGCTGCCCGGACGGTTCACCTCCCGGGCCGACCTGGCCCACGCGCTGGTCCGCGAGGCCGTCACCGAGGGGCATGTACGTGCCTTCCTCGACGTGCGCACCACCCAGGGCACCCCGCGCATGCTCGACGTCATCAGGAAGGAGGCGTTCGGCAGATGACACACCGCGGTGGGGCGGGCCGGCCGCGGCAGGGGCAGGTGGGCGCCCCAGGATCGACGGGGCCCTCGACGCAACCGGCACCCGGACGGTTCGCACCCGGCCCACGGCGCGTCCCGGACGGAGCGTCCACGCCGTACACGCCCTCGCCGCGCTCCGTTCGTTCCGCGCCGCCCGAACCGAAGGTGCCCTGATCTGCGTGATCCTCGACGACCTGTCCGCCCGCAGAGGTAGGACATTGGCCGAAGAAGGCTAGGCCGGCACGTGGACGAAGCCCTCGGTCCAGTGGTCCTCGTCGAGGTCGTACTCGCCGATCTGGAAGCAGTCCGGCTCGTCGGCGAAGCCCGGTAGCAGACGCGCGCGGCGGATCCGCTCTTCGGCCGCGGCCTCGGAGGAGTAGATGCCGAGCAGCTTGACGTCGTCGCCGTCCTGCTCGTCGAGGAACACTCCCCCGTCGTCGTGGTGAATCGTCTCGTCGTTGGGGCCGGCTTCGTTCTGGTGGCTGATGTGCCAGAGGGGGTAGGCCTTCACGGGCGCAGGTTACCCCGGGCCCATCCGGTGGCGAGCAGTGCGCGCAGTTCCGGGGCGGTTTCGGCGCCGGCGCTCCGCCCCGGCCGTCGGCGCGTTCGTCGGACGAATCCGCTGTCCGGTGGCCGGGGCGCCGTGATACACAGCGGACGTGGCACACATCTTGGAGTTCTCAGAGGTCCTGCGGCTCATCGAAGACCGTTCGGCCGCGTTCCGCGCCGCGATCGCGTCCGCCCCCGACCTCGACGTCCAGGTCCCGACCTGCCCGGACTGGACGCTGCGCGAACTGGCGCAGCACCTCGGCGACGGCCGCCGCCGCCAGGCCGCCATCATCGCGGCGGGCCCGGGCGCCGAGCCCCCGGCGAGGACGGACCCGAAGGGAGCGCCGACCGCGCCGCGCGACCGCGAGGCCCTGGACGCCTGGCTCGCCGAGTCGACCGAGCTCATGCTCGACGCGCTGCGTGCGGCCGGCCCGGACCGCGGCTGCTGGACCTGGTGGGGCCGCTCGCAGGCCCCGCAGACCAGCGGAGCGGTGGCCCGGCACCAGGTCCAGGAGATCGCCGTCCACACCTACGACGCCCAGCTCACCCAGGGGGCCGCACAGCCGCTGCCGACGGACGTCGCGGTCGAGGGCGTCGACGAGTTCCTGACGACCGTCTCGGCGACGACCGTCCCCTGGCCGTTCAAGCCGGCGACCATCGACCTGCACACGACCGAGGGCCGCTCCTGGCGCCTGACCCTCAACGCCGACGGCGTCCGCTGCGACGACCTCGCCGCCGACGCGGAGCCGGGCGACATGACGATGCGAGGCACAGCGAACGAACTGGTCCTCTACTTCTACGACCGCGTCCCGCTCGACGGCCTGAAGACCACCGGCGACACCGAGCCGATGGAGCTGCTCGCGGACTGGGACCCCAACGCTTAAAAGCGTGCGTTTGTGACGCATCCGCCGGTTGTGCGCGCGCTGCTGCGGGCGGCTCGCGCTTGACCGGGGACAGTTCCACCCGGTTCCGGTCGCCGCCGGGTCTCCTCACCGGGCCGGCCTCCGGCGGGGCGGCGCCGACGACCGGGCGGTCACCGCCGCCGTGACGGTCACCAGTGCCCCGGCCACCACCGCCGTCCAGGCTGTCATCGCCGTCCAGGCCAGGGGACCGGTCGCCCGGGACAGAAGGTCCGTCGCCCTCGACAGGGGCGTCGCGCGTGCCGCCGTCGCGAGTCGGGAGGTCGCCGTGGCGTACATGCCGAGGGGGAAGACGATGCACCACAGGGGGAGTTCGTAGCCGAGGCGACGGCGGTGGCGTGCGTGGCGCCACAGGCCCGCCGCGAGCAGGGGGGGCAGGAGCAGGCTCGCCCAGCACCACAGTGCCGTGGCGGCGCCGGTGAGGGCCGGTGTCAGCCACTGGTGCCCCTGTTCCGCCCGGGGCAGCCGGTGCTCGCACACGGCGAGGCGGGCGCCGGCCAGGGTGCTGATCGCCGCGGCTCCCATGGTGATCCAGTACGCGGGGGTCAGCTGGTCGGGTCCCGGTGGGTGGTGCCGCAGGCGCCAGATCACCGCCGAGAGGGTCGACGCGTAGGCGAGGAGTCCCGCCGCCCAAAGCACGGACGCCGAGGCAAGCAGCGCGGGACTGGTGGCGGCCACGGAGGTGAGGGCGGTGACGATCGACTGCAGGCCCACCGTCGCCAGGAACCAGGTGCCGTCCGCCTGGCGCAGCACGGTCCGCGGGGCGTTACGGCGCAGCGCGGTCAGGGTGGGCACCGCCAGGGCGGCCCAGGTCAGCGCCGCCGTGATCGTCAGCGCGTACGCGGCCGTGCGCAAGGGGCGGTCGGCGGCGAGGGAGACGGCCAGGACTCCGCTCGCGGCCACCTGTGTGTAGTGGCCGAACAGCCGTGCGGGGTCGCGTAGTTCCGCTGCCAGGGCCTGCCGGTGGCACGTCGCTTTGCCGAGGAAGGCGGTGAGCAGCAGTGCGTGGAGCGCGACCGCCAGCGTCGTCAGTATGCCGGGCAGGTCCTGGACATGGGCCTCGGCGAGCGCGCGGGCGGCGATGGCGGTGGCCATGACGGGGGCGAAGCAGGCGGGTGGCAGGTCCTGGAGCCGGGCGAGGGGCGTGGGGCGGGTCACCGGCGGACGGTCTGCTTCGGGGCGGTGTGCCGCGCCCGGTAGGGGCCGGTGCCGTGTGCCTCGGTGATGTGGGTGCCGCGCGAGCGGTAGACGACGTAGGGACGGAAGAGGTAGCCCACGGGCGCGGTGAAGGCGTGGACGAGGCGGGTGAACGGCCACACGGCGAACAGGGCCATCGCGAGCAGTGCGTGGACCTGGTAGACGAGCGGGGCGTGTGCCATGGCCGGCACGTTCGGGTCCAGGGTGAAGAGCGAGCGGAACCAGATCGAGACTCCGCGGCGGTAGTCGTACGGGTGCGGTCGCAGGGTGGTGGCCGTGGCGGTGAGGCCGGCGAGCAGGACTGCGGCGAGCAGCGGGTAGACGAGGCGGTCACTGCGGCTGGTGGCGGCGCGCACGGGGAGGACCCGCAGGCGGCGGAAGAGGAGTACCGCCAGGCCGGTGAGGGTGGCGAGGCCCGCGAGGCCGCCGACGAAGAGGGCGTTGGCGTGGTAGAGCGACTCCTGTACGTGTACGCGTTCGGTGAGCCACTCGGGGACGAGCAGACCGATGACGTGTCCGGCGGCGACGAGGAACAGGCCGTAGTGGAAGAGGGGGCCGCCGAGCCGCAGCAGCCGGGACTCGTGGAGCTGGCTGGAGCGGGTGGTGAACCCGAACCGGTCGTAGCGGTAGCGCCATGCCGTGCCGGTGACGGAGAGGACGGCGGTGAGGTAGGGCAGGACGCCCCACAGGGCGACGTGGAGGCGGCCGGTCACCTGGGGGGCTCCTGGGGGTGCGGGGCGCTCGGAGCGCGTCGGGGGGCGGGGGGCACGGCGGGGAAGGGCAGCAGGCCGACCGGCTCTGCGGGCGGTCCGGTGCGGGCCAGGCGCAGTGCCGCGGCCCGGTCGGCGGGCGAGGCACCGGGCAGGGTGCCGCAGACGGCCTCGAGGACGTCTGCGTACGGGCTGCGGTGTTCGCGCAGGGCGAGGCGGAGCAGTTCGAGGGCGGCGCGGTGGTCCTGGAGTGCCTGCCGTCCGGGTTCGGGGCAGCGGGCGGCGAACTCCAGGGCCAGCGGGAGGAAATCGGGCAGTTCGTCGGCGGGTGGCTCCCAGCCGTGCGTGGTGTAGAGCTCTCGCCAGCGCAGCAGTGAGGCGCCGCGGCGCCGGGTGTCGCCGTCGGTGTAGTAGGTGAGGTGGAGGGTGCGGCGCCGGCTGCGGTCGAAGGTGCTGATGTAGCGGGCCGACAGTTCCAGCACGCCGGCGGTCGAGACACTGCCGCAGAAGGTGCGCAGCAGTTCGGCGGGCCGGCCGGGCAGATCCTTCAGCTCCTCGCTCACCAGCGCCGCGACGGCGGGCCAGTCGTCCGCCGGGTGGTGCAGGAGGAGCGATGCCGCCTGGTGGATGAGCGGAAGGGTGGCGGGGGCGGTCGCGGAGGTGTTCACGTCCGCTGCTCCTTCCGGCGCGGGAAGAGGCCGTCGGGCCTGCCTCGGCCGTTCCAGTTAAGGAGGTTGACGCGGCCGCGCAGCGGGGAGCTGGTCTGTCCGGACGGTGCGGCCGTGGCGGCGGGCGGGGTGTGGAAGGTGCCGGCGTCGTACATGCCGGGGCCGCCGGCGCCGTCGAGGCTGCACCCGTCGAGGTCGTCGGCGCCGGGGGTGGTGGCGGTGTAGCTGGTGGGGACGACGTAGCGTTCGTCGTACTTGGCGAGGGCCAGCAGGCGGTACATGGCCTCGATCTCGTCGCCGGTCAGGCCGACGGCGCGGGCGATGGCGGGGTCCTGCTCCTCGCCGAGGTTCACGCGCCGCATGTGGGAACGCATGGCGGCGAGGCGGCACAGGGAGGCCTCGACGGGTCCGGTGTCTCCCGCGGTGAACAGCTCGGCGAGGTAGCCGAGCGGGATGCGCAGCGAGTCGATGGCGGCGAACAGTTTGGCGGGGTCCTCGCCGTCGTGCCCGGTGGCGGTGAGGGACTCGACGACCGGGGAGAGCGGGGGGATGTACCAGACCATGGGCATGGTGCGGTACTCGGGGTGCAGCGGCAGCGCCACCCGGTAACGGCTGATGAGGTCGTACACCGGGGAGCGGCCGGCCGCGGTGATCCAGTCGTGCGGGATGCCGGACTCCTCGGCGGCGGCCCGGACCCCGGGGTCGTCCGGGTCGAGGAAGCAGTCCAACTGGGCCGCGTACAGGTCCTGCACGTCCTCGCTGGCGGCTGCGGCGCCGACCTTGTCGGCGTCGTACAGCATCACGCCCAGGTACCGCAGCCGGCCCACGCAGGTCTCCGAGCACACGGTGGGCTGGCCCGCCTCGATGCGCGGGTAGCAGAAGGTGCACTTCTCGGCCTTGCCGGTGGCGTGGTTGAAGTACACCTTCTTGTACGGGCAGCCGCTGACGCACATCCGCCAGCCCCGGCAGCGGTCCTGGTCGACGAGGACGATGCCGTCCTCCAGGCGCTTGTAGAGCGCCCCCGAGGGGCAGACGGCGACGCACGACGGATTGAGGCAGTGCTCGCAGATCCGCGGCAGGTGGAACATGAACGCCTGCTCGTACTCGAGGCGGACCTGTTCGTTCATCTTCCGCAGCACCGGGTCGGCGCTGAGGTGGTCGGGGCCGCCGCCGAGGTCGTCGTCCCAGTTGGGGCCCCAGGTGATGGCGGTGGGACGCCCGTCGACCAGGGAGCGGGGCGGCGCCGTGGGTACGTCGTCGCCGAGCGGGGCGGACAGCAGGTTGTCGTAGTCGTACGTCCAGGGCTGGTAGTAGTCGTCGAGGAGGGGCAGTTCGGGGTTGGCGAAGAGGCGGGCGAGGCGGCGGGCGCGGCCGCCGCCGCGCGGAACGAGCCGGCCGTGTCTGAGCTGCCAGCCGCCCCGCCACTTGTCCTGGTCCTGGTAGCCGCGGGGATAGCCCTGGCCGGGGCGGGTCTCGACGTTGTTGAACCACACGTACTCGGTGCCGGCGCGGTTGGTCCAGGTCTGCTTGCAGGTGACCGAGCACGTGTGGCAGCCGATGCACTTGTCGAGGTTCATGACCATGGCCACCTGGGCCATGACCCGTCCGGCGGCTGCTGGACGACGGGGCATCAGTACTGGACCTCCTGGGAGCGGCGGCGGATCGTGGTCACCGCGTCGCGCTGGTTGCCGGTGGGGCCGTAGTAGTTGGGGGCGAAGCACAACTGGGCGTGACCGCCGATGAGATGGGTGGGTTTGATCAGGAGCTTGGTCAGGGCGTTGTGGACGCCGCCGCGCCGGCCGGTGGTCTCGGAGCGGGGGACGTTCACCAGGCGTTCCTGCACGTGGTACATGAAGACCGTGCCCGGTGGCATGCGGTGGGAGACGACCGCGCGGGCGACGACGACGCCGTTGGCGTTGTCCGCCTCGATCCAGTCGTTGTCCGCGACGCCGATCGCCTCGGCGTCGGTGACACTGATCCAGATCACCGGGCCGCCGCGGGCCAGGGTCTGCATGAGCAGGTTCTCCTGGTACTCGGAGTGGATGGACCACTTGGAGTGCGGGGTGAGGTAGCGGACCGTCACCGAGCGGGCGGACTGTGCCGCGGCCGGTTCCCCCACCAGGGTGTGGTGCAACGGCGGTCGGTAGACGGGGAGTTGCTCACCGAACTCGGCGATCCAGTCGTGGTCGAGGTAGAAGTGCTGCCGGCCGGTGAGGGTGTGCCAGGGCTTGAAGTGCTCGGTGTTGATCGTGAACGGGCTGTAGCGCCGGTCGTGTCCTTCCTTGCCGGACCATTCGAAGCTGGCGCCGACCTGGACGGGCCGGGCCTGGGTGTCGGAGAACTCGATGCGGCGTGCGGCGACGTGCGCGGCGAGTTCATCGAGCCCGGTGTCCGGTCCGCACCGCTCGGCGAGCCGGGTGAAGCCCTCGGCGGCCACACGGCCGTTGGTGGTACCGGACAGGGCGAGGATCGCCTCGCACAGCTTCACGTCGGTGTCGAGCAGCGGGCGGCCCCGGGCGGCTCCGCCGGGGGCGGTGCCGCAGCGGGCGGCCAGCCAGCGTGTCTCCGCCGCGGGCCGGACGGTGACCCCCTTGACGGTCATGCCGGCTTCGTCGGGCAGCGGGCCGAGCGCGGCGAGCTTGTCGGCGATCGCGGTGTAGTCCCGTTCGACGAGGGTGAACCGCGGTTCGGTCGGTGCCTGCGGTGGTGTTTCGTCCGGGGTGTCGTGCAGCAGCGGTGTGGCCATCAGGTCGTATGCGTTCTCCAGGCGTCCCCGGGCGAGTCGGCTGATGGCGGAGGCGAGGCCGTGGAAGATCTCGAAGTCGGTGCGGGCCTGCCAGGGCGGGTCGATCGCGGGCGAGAAGGCGTGCACGTAGGGGTGCATGTCGGTGCTGGACAGGTCGTGTTTCTCGTACCAAGTGGCGGCGGGCAGCACGAGGTCGGAGTAGAGCGTCGTGGACGTCATCCGGAAGTCCAGCGACATCAGCAGATCGAGCTTGCCGCGCGGTGCCTCGGCGTGCCAGCGGACCTTCTGCGGCCGTTCACCGGGCGCGGCCTCACGGGCGCTCGCGTTGTCGGCGGCGCCCAGCAGGTGGCGCAGGAAGTACTCGTTGCCCTTGGCGGAGGACCCGATCAGGTTGGCCCGCCAGACCGTCAGGACACGCGGCCAGTTGACGGGGTTGTCCGGGTCCTCGCACGCGTACGAGAGGCGTCCGGCGTCCCGCTCGGCGGCGGCCCACCTGCCGGGGTCGCCGCCCGCCTCGTGCGCCCGGCGCCCGAGGTGCAGCGGGTTGGCGTCGAAGGTCGGGTACGAGGGCATCCAGCCGCGCCGGACCGAGTGCGCCACCAGGTCGGCGGTGTGCAGTCCGGAGAGTGTGCCCGGTGCGGTCGGGGCGGTGAGGGCGTCGGCGGTGAACGTCTCGTAGCGCCACTGGTCGGTGTGCAGGTACCAGTACGGGGTCCCGGCCATCTGCCGTGAGGGGCGCACCCAGTCGGCTGCCGTGGCCAGTTGCTGCCATCCGGCGTACGGGCGGACCTTCTCCTGGCCGACGTAGTGCGCCCAGCCGCCGCCGTTGACTCCCTGGCAGCCGGTGAGCAGCAACAGGGTGAGGAAGGAGCGGTAGATGGTGTCGGAGTGGAACCAGTGGTTGGTGCCCGCCCCCATCACGATCATGCAGCGGCCCCTGGTCTGCTCGGCGGTCCGCGCGAACTCGCGGGCCGCGCGCACCACCGCGGCCGCCGGCACCGAGGTGATGGCTTCCTGCCAGGCGGGGGTGCAGGGCGTGCCGGCGTCCTCGTAGGAGGCGGGCCACTCGCCGCCGAGGCCGTCGCGGGCCACCCCGTACTGGGCGAGCAGCAAGTCGAAGACGGTGGTCACCAGGGGGCCTTCCGGTCCGCCCACGCGTACGGCGGGTACCGAGCGGCGCAGTACCGCGCCGTTCCCACCGCCGGCGCCGGTCGGGTCGCCCCCGGCGTCCGTGTCGAAGCGGGGCAGCAGCACCTCGGCGGCGATCGCGCCGGGACTGCGGTGGAAGGTCAACTGTGGTTCCACGTCGCCGAGGTCGAGGTTCCAGCGTCCCTCGCCGCCCTTGCCCCAGCGGTCTCCCAGAGTGCCGTTCGGGACCACGGTCTTCCCGGTGCGGGCGTCGACGAGGACCGGCATCCAGCGGCGCCTTTCGGCCTCGGCCTCGCGTGCCAGGTCCAGGTCGCGTGCCGTGACGAAGGCTCCGGGCGTGTAGGCGCCGGGCGCGCGTTCGTCGAGGGCGACCAGGAAGGGCAGGTCGGTGAACCGGCGGACGTAGTCGGAGAAGTACGGCACCTGCCGTTCCACGAAGCATTCGCGCAGGATCACGTGGCCCATGGCCATCGCGAGGGCCCCGTCGGTGCCGGGGTGCGGGTGCAGCCAGTCGTCGGCGAACTTGGTGGCGTCCGCGTAGTCCGGGGAGACCACGACGACCTTCTGGCCCCGGTAGCGGGCCTCGGTCATCCAGTGCGCGTCCGGGGTCCGGGTCACCGGCACGTTGGACCCCCACAGCATCAGGTAGGCCGCGTCCCACCAGTCGCCGGACTCCGGTACGTCCGTCTGGTCGCCGAACACCTGCGGGGAGGCGATCGGCAGGTCCGCGTACCAGTCGTAGAACGACACCATCGGCGCGCCGATCAGCGCCATGAACCGGGCGCCCACCGCGTGCGAGGCCATCGACATCGCCGGGATCGGGGAGAAGCCGGCGATGCGGTCCGGCCCGTACTCCTGCAAGGTGTGCACATGAGCCGCCGCGGCCAGCTCCAGCGCCTCCTCCCAGGTGATGCGCACGAGACCGCCCTTGCCACGCGCGCCCTGGTAGCAGCGCCGCTTGTCGGGGTCCGCCGTGACGTCCGCCCAGGCGGCCACCGGGTCACCACCGTGCCGCCGCTTCGCTTCGCGGAACATCTCGACCAGGACTCCGCGGGCGTGGGGGTAGCGCACACGTGTGGGTGAGTAGGTGTACCAGGAGAACGACGCTCCGCGCGGACAGCCCCGTGGTTCGTAGTCCGGCCGGTCGGCGCCCGCGGACGGGTAGTCCGTCGCCTGGGTCTCCCAGGTGATCAGCCCGTCCTTCACGTACACCTGCCACGAGCACGAGCCGGTGCAGTTCACGCCGTGAGTGGAGCGCACCACCTTGTCATGGGCCCAGCGCTCCCGGTACGGCAGGTCGTTGACCGTTTGATCCGCACGGATGACGGCACGTCCGTCCGCCGTGACCGGCGCCCTGCGTACCAGCCGGCCGGCCGCCAGCAGCCGGTCGGATGCTTCCAGCGCGACGCGCTCGGCCCTGGCCCTGGCCCTGCCACGCACCATTTTCACGGACTCCCTCGGGAAACCCGTACCGGAACGCGCTGTCCGGTACGGAAGTGAGCGAACGCAGCACAGCGTGCTCGTTCTCGGGCCGCGATGTGAATTGTTTTTTGGCCACTCAGATACCCTTGGAACTCATTTTCCCGGCGCTTGGCATGAGACACGGATAATAAACAAAGAGGATCCTGTGAGGGTTTCGGCCACGGTTCACCGGAGGAGAACCGCGTCGAAGGAAGCCGTCCGGCACCGTCTCGTGCGAGGGGATGGCGGACTCGCCGCCGTTGGTCGAGTCGGCAGGGGCGACCGGGCCGCCCATGCCTACGAGGCGTGCAGCCGTTCGGCCGTGGCCAAGGATCGTCGAACAGGACACCGGTCCGGCCGTGGCCGCCGCGTACAGGAATCCGGCGCACCCGTCCCGCGAGACTCGACCCCCACGCCCACCCCTCCCCCTTTTTAGGCGCTATTTCTTCCGGCGTGACCGTTCATTGAACCTTGCATTACGGTAATGGCCGGGCAGCTGAAGCCAGACCAGCCGTAAACATTCTTTCCGCAGCAGGCCGCGCTGGCCGCGGGCATATTCCACGGGACGGCGAACGCGGGCCCGGGGGTAATGAATACCCAGGCGGTGGCGTGGCGGTGAGGGAGTGGCAGGTGCGCGGGTGCGCGCCGGGCACGGTGGTGACCGCCTCGTCGCCCCCGCGCGCAGCCAGGACGTCGGCGAGCCGGCGGAGGACGCCGCCGGGCATCACGCCGTCCGCGGTGGCCTGGCCGGCGGCGTAGCCGGGAAGGCGGTCCCGCGCGCGCCGCCGGGTGGAGCTCCAGCAGGCCCGCGGGCAGCCCTCCGCGGACACTCGCCGCCGGCGACCGGGCCGGCTGGGCGGCCGGCACGACGGGCTGACGCCGGAGACGTGGTGGCATCGGCGTCCAGGGCCTGTCCGGGGTGCCGATGACCCGACGGGAAAAGGAGGTTGCTGCGTGATCACCGGGTTGGTAGTTTCCGGTCGACCGTGACACCGCCCGAGGAGGTGAGACCCGTGAACGCTGTATCGACGTGGGTGCTCCCCCTTCCCGTCACGGCCGGAGGTTGACGTAGGTGTCGCCGGGAGCGCTCCTCAACAAGGCACTCCCGAAGGGCAACAACCTATGCACTCTCTGCGGTTCACCGCCGAGTCGTCGTCGGACGGCATGGCCGAACGCGATTTCACGGTGGGCGGCGTCCCCGGCGTTCTCTGGTCGCCGGCTTCCGGCGCAGCCGAGCGCGCACCCCTGGTCCTCATGGCCCACGGTGGCGGCACCCACAAGAAGCATCCGGCGATGTCCGGCCGCGCCCGGCTCCTCGTGACCGGCTGCGGCTTCCACGTCGCCGTCATCGACGCGCCCGGTCACGGCGACCGGCCGCGCACGGCGCACGACGAGGCGGAAATCGCCGAGCTGTTCCGGGCGCGGGCGGCGGGCGAGCCGGAAGGCCCGATCGTCGTGCGTTACAACGACCACCTGGCCAGGCTCGCCGTGCCGGAGTACCAGGCGGTCCTGGACGCCCTCCAGGACCTGCCGGAGATCGGCACCAGCGGACCGGTCGGCTTCTGGGGCATCAACATGGGAACCGCCATCGGCATACCGTTCGTGGCGATCGAACCCAGGATCACCGCCGCGGTCTTCGGCCAGCACTGGCCCGATGTCCTGGCCGAGAAGGCCGAGCTGATCACCATCCCGATCGAGTTCGACCTGCAGTGGGACGACGAGCACATCTCGCGCGAGGAGGGTCTTGCGCTGTTCGACGCCTTCGCCTCGAAGGAGAAGTCGTTGCACGTGAACTCGGGCAGGCACAAGGAGTTGCCCAGGTTCGAGGCCGACAGTGCGGTCCGCTTCTTCGCCCGGCACTTCGGGCGGGCGGATACCTCGCCGTCGATCTCGTCGGCCTGACGTGCGCGGTTGCGGCGCCCGGCTTGCCGGCCGGGCGCCGCGACCGTGGCCCCGGGCTTGAGGCTGCGCATCCGGACGCCCGCGGCGCGTGGGCAGGCCCGCCCCGCCCTGCCCGGATCTTGTTGGTGCAGGGTGGATCACCGGTCGCCCGACGTCCCTGCCGCGTGCGCGGGCGAACGGCCGGCGCGCGCCGACGGTGTGGCCGACCTGGAGGAAAGCAGGTGCGTTCCGCCTCTTCCCCGTGTCAGGCTCCACCGGTGAACCGTGAACGAATCTCCAGGCTTGCCCATGCGGACCATCCGATTGCGGCCCCGCTCGACGACGACTCGGTACGCCGACTGCTGGAACGCGGCATCCCACGCGGCGACGCGCGCATACTCGACCTCGGCTGCGGCGGCGGGGAGTGGCTCGTGCGTGCCCTGAGCACGCATCCGCGGTTGCGGGCGGAGGGCGTCGACGTCTCCGAGAGCTCGCTGGCTCACGCTCGTGACACCGCGCGCACCCTGGGCGTTCACGAGCGCCTCCTCCTCCACCACGCGGACGCCGCGGACTTCGCCGCCTCCCACGCGTTCGACCTGGTGGTCAGCGTCGGAGCCACGCACGCCTTCGGTGGCCTGCCCGCCACCCTCACGGCGGCCCGCAAGCACCTTGCTCCCGGGGGACGCGTCCTGATCGGTGACGGATTCTGGGCGCACGAGCCCTCCCCCGAAGCCGTCGAGATGCTCGGGGACCTCGCCGACCTGCCGACCACCGTGGACCGCGTCATCGCCGACGGGTGGACACCCGTCTACGGGCACATCAGCACGCGCCGGGAGCTTGACGACTACGAGTGGGCCTGGACGGGGGCGCTGGCCTCATGGGCCCTGGACCATCCCGACGATCCGGACAGTTCGCAGGCGCTCGCAGCGGCCACCACCCACCGCGACGAATGGCTGCGCGTCTACCGGGACGCCTTCGGCTTCCTCTGCCTGGTCCTGCGCCCCACGTCCGGCTGAAGCGGCCTGGACCGCTCCGCCACCCCAGCGCGGCTCCCGGCAGGTAGCTTGGACGCCCGCGCCGGGGCGGCGGCCGTGAGTGTCCAAGCGCCTGCCCGGTCGGCCGGCTCCGGCTACTTCGCGGCTTCCGCTACGTGCTTGCGGATGTGCTCCGCCCAGGTTTCCGGAGAGTCGACGGGGCTGAAATGCCCGTGTTCTCCATGGTGCAACTCGTGGTGCTGTAGTAGTCGTCCAGCCTGTCGTTCCACTCCGTGGGGGGTCGGCGGCGATGACCAGGGAGTGCGCCAGGTCCGGGCGCTTCACCCGGCCACGAACGCACCCGGTTCCGAGTGGTTCTCGGTGAGGTGGCCGAGGAGCACGTCGACCGGGGGTGAGCCGGGAGGTGACCAGCTCTCCGGGTTCTCCCGCAGTGCGGCTCGCTGAGCGAACAGGCGTTACCGACGTCCCGCAGGTGTTTGTCGGACTTCCCCTACCCGCGCAGGTCCGATGTCACCACGTCCACGTCGTCGCCCAGGAGGGGAACCACACGCGAGAACTCCATGTGGTGTCCCGGGTTGCCGTGCACGAGCACAACAGGCGTTCCGCTGCCCGAGCGCGGTGTTGTCCGGCACGAAGCTTGGCCGGTCACCGGTGACTGCGAGGGTCAGCGCTCCCTGCCCGATGTGGCGTTGTACGCGGCGAGTTGCTCGGTGAACGCACGGGCGCCTCCTTGGGCGGGGTGGCGGACGGGGGTCGCGTCCATGCCGGCGCGGGCGAGGGCGCCTTGCGCCTTGCGGCCCACCGCGACGAACCTCGTGATGCCGAACGCCTCCGCGAGTGCGAGCACGATCGGTGTGCCGGCGGCCACCTCGGTCGCCCGGGGCGCCCGGTTGGTTGCCGGGTCGCCCGGTTCGTGCGGGTGGTTGGGGTAGATCGCCCACATCAGCGGGAGCGGTCCGTGCCACGCGGCCAAGGCCCGCCAGACGATCCCGGAGGACTGCTCCCAGTTCGCGGCAGGGTGCTCAGGCACCGCGAATCCGTCTCCGTGCGGAGCGCCGGTGATGAGCCCCGGCCGTGCCGTCAGCTGCCGCACGCTGGTGAAGGGCACGCCCGACACGGTGTGCCCGCGGTAACCGGGTGCCTCGCCCACGATCATCACCCGCGGGCCGCCCCCGGCCATCGAGGCGGCCATCAGCTCGTGGTAGCGGCGGAGATTGTGTTCGCGAAGCCGGCCGTCCGGCTCGGGCCCGTACAGGAACTCAGCGTCGTCCGGCACCGGTATCGCCCGCAGCAGCTCCCAGAACCCCGTGGTGTCGACGGTCGCCACCTGCACCACCACGTCCTCTTCTCACTGGTCCGGGACCGCGCCCGTGTGCCGCCGCGCGCCTCGGTGTCCCACTCATTATCGATGACGCGCACGGCTGTGTCCTGAGCGGCGTCGGCGTCGGCGTCCACGGTGGCTTGCACGCGCTCCAGGCGCCGGAAGCCGTTGACCGACCGCGGGTGCCCTGAGGGATCCTGTACGTGCCGCACTGGACGCCCAGCCGGAGGACCTGCCCCAGGAGCCGGGGTTCGGCTCGGGCAAGGACCTCGGGGGGACCGAACGTGAACAGGCAACACCGCGCCGACGCGGTGGACGGGGAGATGGCCGCGCGCCCGCTGCCGGACACCGCTCTTCGGGCACTGGGCGTCTGGTGGAGCGAGAACGCGGCCAGGTGCGCGGACGCCACGCCTGGCGCGCACACCGTCCACTACGCCCCCAGCAGGTGGAGAGGCATCGAGCCCTGGCCGGCGGCACTGGCGCCGGTTTCCCACGGCGGTGCTGCCGGGGTCAGCCGGGCGGAGGTGGCGTCGATGGTCGCGGACGCGTTGCGGCGCGAGGCGTTCCGCGAGGCTCTGGTCGCCACGTATGTGTGGGGGAAGGGGAAGAGCGGTTCTCCCAAGGGCAGCGGACCGGCCACCCTGCGCCTGATCCTGGCCGCCGATGGCCTGGACAGGGTGCTGGCGGGTGCGGTGACCGCGCTGAACGAGCACGGAGCGCGAGCGGCCTACGCCGCACTGCGGGGCCGGGTCGGCTGGTTCGGACCGTCGTTCTTCACCAAGTTCCTGTACTTCGCCGGCAAGACGGTGCGGCCGGCGAACGGCCCCGAACCCCTCATTCTGGATCAACGCCTGGCCCGGCGCCTGCGGTCCCTGGCCCAGGTGGTCGGCCGGGACACGGGCCACGACCCCGACGGCTCGGTCGCGGCCTGGGTGTGGAGGGATGCGGACTGGTCCGACCACCGCTACGGGGTGTACCTCTCCTTCATGCAGGCGGCCGCCCGGCAGGCGGCGGCGACGGACGGCTGGCCGTCCGGCGCCAGCCCCGACCTGCTCGAATACGCGCTGTTCAGTACCGCGTGGGCATGACCGACCGCTGCGACATTCCCGGGCATGGGCATGGGCATGGGCATGGGCATCGGACGATCGTTCCCCTCGCCGTCGGCCCCGCCGCGGCGATGCCTCAGAGTGTCTTGGTCTGCCCGCCGTCGACGAGGACCTCGGTGCCGGTGATGTTGGCCGCCAGCGGTGAGGCCAGGAAGAGGACGAGGTCGGCGACTTCGTGCGGTTCGGTGATCCGGCCCGTGCTGATGCCCATGCTCTGCGGCACCAGCACGTCGAGCGCCTCCTGGGCCGTGGTGCCGGCGGCCGCCGCCGTGGCATCGGCGAAGCCGCCCGGCGCCGTCCAGAAGGGCGTGCGGACCGGTCCGGGGGAGATCGCGTTGACGCGGACGCCGCGCGGTGCGAACTCCTCGGACAGGCTCTTGTTGAGGCTGGTCAGCGCGGCCTTGGCGGCCGAGTAGTCCACGACCATCGGGAAGGGGAGCCGTGCGTTGATCGAGCTGATGTTGACGATCGCCGCGCCGTCGGCCCCCATCAGGTGAGGCAGCGCGGCCCGGCTGGTGCGCACGGCGCTGAAGAAGGTCAGGTCGAAGATCCGTCGCCATTCCGCGTCGTCGACCTCGAGGAATCCGGTGCGCGGCTCCGCGGCGCCGAGGTTGTTGACGAGGATGTCGATCCGGTCGTGCTCTTCCACGGCGCGCCGGACCAGGGTCTCGGCTCCCTCGGCGGTGGAGAGGTCGACCTGGACGACGGTGACGCCGTAGGTGTCCCGCAGCGCGTCGAGTTCCGGCGTGGAGTTGCGGCTTCCGGCGACGACGCGGACGCCCTCGCGGCTCATGGCCTCGACGACGGCGAGACCGATGCCCTTGCTCGCCCCGGTGACGACGGCGACTTTGCCCTTCAGGTGCAGGTCCATGACGTCATCCCTTTTCTGGATTGATTGTTAAAGTATCAGCGCGGGAGTGGGCGCGGCGGTGCGCCGGGCGCACAGTGATCCGATGGGGTGTGGAGGCGGCCTGACTCAGTTCAGGACGCGCATCGCCGTCTCCAGAGCGTCCTGTGTGAAGGACCGGCCGAGACGCGCCTGGCCGACGACGCGGAGTCCCTGCACGAAGGTGGTCAGGAAGCGGGCCAGTTCCACGGGGTTCTTGTCGGCGGGCAGTTCGCCGCGCGCCCGCGCTCGCTCCAGTGCCTCCGCCAGGGCCGACTCGACGTGCCGCAGGGCGGCGGCGACGCGTTCCACCGTGGCGGGGTCGTCGCCGCGCTCGGTGGCGGCATGGACCACGAGGCAGCCCCGGGAGGGGTCGGCCAGGTCCGCTTCGATCATGCCCGTCAGGACCCGGCGCACCGCGGGCCGGATCTCGGTCGCGTTCTCCAGGCTTTCCACGAGAGCCGCGGCCTGGAGTGCGCAGTAGCGTTCAAGGGCCCTGACGTAGAGCTGCTCCTTGGATCCGAACGCGGCGTAGAGGCTGCCGCTGCCTATCGCCAGTTCCCTGAGGAGGTCCTGCAGGGATGTGCCGGCGTAGCCGCGGCGCCAGAACAGGTCCATCGCGCGGTCGATGGCCTGCTCGGCGTCGAACTCCCTGGTGCGTCCCATGGCCACACCGTACGCCCTCTGGATTGGTCAATCCAGTATGCCCGTCTCCGGCTCACGGACCCCCTCTCTTACCGTTGGTCTCACTGATTCACGCGATGCCACGAACCCGCTCGCGCTGACAGCATGGGTGCCGCAGAAAGCATGGTGAAAGACGGGGGTGTCCATGTCGCCAAATCCATCAACCACCCTGCACACCACGGACGCGGTGCCGGCCCACCGCCGACGGGCGTACTGGCGGGAGGCGCTGTCCCGCACCTTCGGAGCCGTTGACATCAGCGTTCCCGAAGAGGTGTATGCCGGCACGGTCCGTACGTCACCGCTGGGCCGCATCCGGGGCGTCACGGTGGAGGGCGACCCCATGCAGACCCTCCGCACCCGGCGCCTCATCGCCGGGAGCACCGACGACAACCACGTCGTGGTGATGCTGCTCAGCAGGGGGAACGCCCGGGTCGAGCAGGACGAGCGTGACGTGCACGTGGGGTCGGGGGCGCTCTTCGTCTATGACAGGGCGCGCCCGCTGCGGCTGACCTTCCCCCAGCCGTTCCAGACGAAGTCCCTCGTCCTGCCACGGCACGTCCTGGAGCTGGGCGAGTCCGACCTGCGGCGGATCACGGCCGCGCCGCTCGGAGGCGAGTCGGCGCTCGGCGGGTTGCTGACGCCGTTGCTGTCCCGGCTCGTGGAGACCGCCGCCACGTATCCGCAGCGGACGGGTGAGTCGCTCGCCCGCAACGTCGTGGACATGGTGCAGTCCCTGGCCGAGGAACGACTCGGCAGATCCTCCGCGGACACCCCGGCTGCCGCCCGGATGTCGCTGCTGCGCATCCGTGCCTACATCGAGCAGCACCTGTCGGACCGGGAGCTGACGCCGGACGCCATCGCCCGGGCCCACCACATTTCCGTCCGCTACCTGCACAAGCTGTTCGAGCTGGAGGACATCACCGTCAGCCGGTGGATACAGAAGCGCAGACTGGAACACTGCCGACGCGACCTGGCCCGCCGGTCGGCGCAGCTCACGATCGCCGCGGTGGCCCACCGCTGGGGGTTCACGAGCGCCTCGCACTTCAGCCGGGTGTTCCGCGCCGCCTACGGCGTCTCCCCCGTCGAGTGGCGCAACTCCGCCGTGCTCACGGCCACCGCTTCCGCGATGCCCCGGGGGTCGGGTGCGAGGTGGTGAGGACCGGCGTTACGCGGGCCTCCGGGGCAGGTGCCCGCCCGGCTGCGGGCACCCCCGGGCAGCCCCGGGCGACCTCGCCTCGGTGAACTGCTCAAGGGTGTGGACGGGGATGCCCGTGAGGCGGGGAGCACAACCGCGCTCCCGGATCGAGCGGCACCGTCACGGCGAGTGCGCCGGTGCCGTCGAGGCCGGTGAGTGCCACGTCGAGCGCTCCGTCGGCGAAGGACACCTCCACCCGGGCCAGGCCAGCCGTGCGGCCAGGCCAGCCGTGCGGAGCGTGCCGGCAACGGTCCGTCGTGCGGGCCGAGTTCGGCGGCGGTGAGGGTGGACCGGTGGTGCCGTCCTGCCCGTACCTCGACGACGAGGCCGAAGAAACCGGTTCTGGAAACGGCGGTGGTGCCCCCTGGGCTGGTGCCGGCGGCGGGGCGGGGCGGGGTCCGCGTGGCGGGCCACCCGGGTGATGCGCGGGGCGCTCGCGTCGTCGAGCAGGCGCAGCCTGATCCCGAGCGACGTGTCCAGGGCGAAGGAGCAGTCGTCGCCCTCCCGGTGGACGCTGCGCGCGTGAGGTCTTGCAGGTAGGTGTCGGGGGCCGGCTTGGTTCTCACGCCGGGGCCCGCGCAGTTCACCGATGTGAAGCAGGACCGGATACCGGGCCGCGCCAGGTGTCCCTCGACCCAGTCGAGGGCGTTCCCCGAGGCCACGGCCGGCCGGTGTCGGTGTTCGGAGCAGTGGGCCAGGACGGGACGCACACCGGTCTTGGTGTCCGCGAGGTCCGCCTGCTCACGGTTGCGGCGTTCGAACTCGTCCCGCAGACGGCGGGTGCCGCGGCCGCCCAGCCGTTCCGTCAGCCGTCGCAGCCGCCACGGCGGATACATCGGACACGCGCGGCGCCGCCCTCCCTGGGACACCTGGTTGCCGCGGCGGGTGAGGTGCGCGAGGACACTTGGACGGGAAAAACGCAACGTCGACAGGGCCCGCGAAGGCGGCTACCTTCACCTGGTCTTCGGCAACCGCCCACGGCCGCACAGGAGTTCCCTCACCGAGCCACCCGGCGACGGGACGAGTCGCTCACGCCCCTCGCATCCTCGCCCCCCCGGCGCAAGCCACCGAACCGGGTCCGCACCAGGCGCCCGCAACCAGGGAGAGACGCATGCCCCACCTCGCGCTGTACACATTCGGCGTCCTGAAGTCACCCCTCAGCGATCCGGCGCCTTCCACGAGCGAGTTCTACGCCATAGGCGAGACCGTCTACCGGGAGATCGCTCAGCACCCCGGTTACCTCGCCCGTGCCGAAACGGCGGACGGTGACCGGGGCGAGCTGTTCGGGGCGGACTGGGGTGCGTGGGGGGAGTTCGCCGTACCGGCCTGGTACGACAAGGGCCGTACCGTGGAAACCACCGCCCTCGCCGCGACCCTCTCGCTCTGGACCGACCTGCGCTCCGCCTTCGACGCCGTCTACACCGGTCTGCACCGTGCGGCGCTGAACAGGCGCTACGACTGGTTCGAGAGGAAAGGGCAACCGAATCACGTGATCTGGTGGGTGTCCGACGGCGTGACACCCACCTGGCAGGACGGGGTTTCCCGGCTGGAGCACCTGCACGACCACGGCTCCGCGCCGCACGCCTTCACCTTCCACCACTCGTTCGCCCCGGAGGGAACCCCGGCCGGCATCAAGGGCATCGGGCCGAAGAGCGGCCAGGTTCGCTGACGAGGCAGCCCGTACGACCGGGTTCGCCGCCCGCGATGAGAGCGGCTCGGTCGCGTCGCCGATCGTCGCCGCAGGCAGGCAGGCAGGCAGGCAGCGGCCGGGACGTCGTGTCAGACCATGGCGAGCCGGTCCACCAGCAGCTCCACCCTCGCCTCGGCGTCCTCGGGCAGCAGGCGGCCCGCGCGGGTCAGGGTCGCGAGGCCGTGCAGGGCCGCCCAGAACACCTCGGTGTACCGCCCCGGCGGGACGCCGTCGCCGGCGACCTCCTCGAGAGTCTCCAGCAGGGCCGCGAAGGCGTCCTTCAGGGGCTCGGGGGTGTCCTCCTGCGCGTACGCCAGGCCGCCGTCGAGCTGGAACAAGGCGTCGTAGACCGCCGGGTTGCGTGCGGCGAAGTCCAGGTAGGCGCGGGCCAGGGCGGAGACCCGGGCGCGCGGGCCGTCCGCCGCGGAGGTCGCGGCCCGCACCGCGGCGGCCATTTCGGCGGCCCCCTGGAGGGCGACGGCGCCGATGATCTCGCGCTTGCCGCGGAAGTGGCTGTAGAGGACGGGCTGACTGTATTCGATGCTCTCGGCGAGCCGGCGGGTGGTGACCGCCTCCCAGCCCTGGCGCTCGGCGAGTTCACGGGCTGTCGCCACGATGAGTCGCTCGCGCTCCGCCCGTTCGCGCTGCTTGCGTTCCTGTACCGACATGACTCGATCCTAGCATCGCTAGACAATCGAGCGACAGCAGGGCTAGCGTTGATTCACCAGCTAGCAACGCTAGTTCAACAGAGGAGCGTCATGCTCAACGCACTCGAGGTCGTCACCACCGTCGTCGTCGGCCTGATGGTGGGGGTGGAGTTCTCCGTCGCCTTCGTCATGAACCGGATCCTGGACGCGCTCCCCGAGGACAGCGGCCAGCTCGGCCACGCCCACGGCGGCCGCATGCTCGGCGCCCTGATGCCCTTCTGGTACGTCGGTTCACTCGTCCTCAGCGCGATCTGGGCCGTCGCCGGATGGCACCGCCACGGCGCGGGACTCGTCGTCACCGCCGCCGGACTGCTGATCGTCAGCGTGGCCATGTCGATACTGCTGCTCGTCCCGATCAACAACCGGAACAAGACCTGGACCCCCGAGAACCGGCCCGCGGACTGGAAGCAGCAGCTGAACCGCTGGCAGAGCTGGCACTACGTCCGCGTCGCCGTCATCGTCGCCGCCTTCACCCTGCTCGTCTGCGCCCTCGTCTGACACCACCGCTGCCCCCGGACGCCCCGACATCGGCGTGTCTGCGCGCATCGCCGTCCCATCGCGGCCAAACTAGTTGACACGTCACCTTTCGAGGTTTACGGTGATTGAAGATTGAACGGAATGGCCCCAACGGACCAGCCCAGCAAGGAGAAGACCATGGGACAGCTCGACGGCAGGACAGCGATCGTCACCGGCGGCACCAGCGGCATCGGACTGGCCTCGGCCCGCCGCTTCCGCGAGGAAGGCGCCCGCGTCTACATCACCGGCCGCCGCAAGGAGACCCTCGACAAGGCCGTCGCCGAGATCGGCGGTGACGTCATCGGCGTCCAGGCCGACAGCGCCAGCCTCACCGACCTCGACCGCCTCTACGCCACCGTCGCCGACCACGGAGACCGCATCGACGTCCTCTTCGCCAACGCCGGCGGCGGCGAGTTCGCCACCCTGGAGCAGGTCACCGAAGAACACTTCGACACCACCTTCGACACCAACGTCAAGGGCGTCCTCTTCAGCGTCCAGAAGGCGCTGCCCCTCCTCAACGACGGAGCCTCCGTCATCCTCACCGGCTCCACCGCCGGCAGCGTCGGCAACGAGGCCTTCGGCGTCTACGGCGCCTCCAAGGCCGCCATCCGCTCCTTCGCCCGCACCTGGGCCAACGAACTGCGCACCCGCGCCATCCGCGTCAACACCATCGCCCCCGGCCCCATCACCACCCCCGGCCTCAACGGACTCGCCCCCGACGACGAGCAGGCCGCGCAGCTGCGTGACACCCTCGCCGCCGGTGTCCCCCTCGGCCGCATGGGCCGGCCCGAAGAGGTCGCCAACCTCGCCCTCTTCCTCGCCACCGACCAGTCCAGCTTCATCACCGGCACCGAGATCTTCGTCGACGGCGGCGCCAACCAGGTCTGACCACACCACCGCGGACGCACTCACCCCCGTACGGGAGGAACACCGTCATGCACATCGGCACCACAGGCATCTGGAGTCCGGAACTGCGCCTGCACGGCGGCAGCGGAGAGATCGCCGACGCCGCGGCCGAGCTCGATTCCCACGGCTGGGGGGCCCTGTGGATCCCCGGTCTGGGCGGGGGTGACATCCTCGGCGACACCGAACGGCTTCTGGCCGCCACCGAGAACACCACGGTCGCGACCGGCGTGCTGAGCATCTGGCGCCACCCTGCCGAGGACATGGCCGCCGGGCACGCCCGGCTCCGCAAGGAGTACGGCCACCGCGTCCTGCTCGGCCTCGGCGTCAGCGACGCCGCCGCCGCTCGGCACGCCGGCGGGACGTACCGTCCCCTGGCCGCCCTCGGCAGCTACCTCGACCGTCTCGACCAGGCGCCCGAGCCGGTACCCGCCGGCGAACGGATCGTGGCCGCCATGGGCCCCGAGCTCACCGCACTCGCCGCCCGTCGCAGCGCCGGCACGCATCCCTTCCTGGTCACCCCCGACTTCACCGCCGGCGCACGCGACGTCCTCGGGCCCGGCCCCCTCCTCGCGCCCTACCAGGCCGTCGTGGTCGATCCTCGTCCGGACAGCGCCAGGGCCACCGCGCGGGGGTTCCTCGCCCCCTTCATCGGGATGGGGCACTACGCGAAGAGTCTGCTGCGCCAGGGCTTCTCGGAGGACGACCTCGCGGGCGGCGGCAGCGACCGCCTCATCGACTCCGTCGTCGCCTGGGGCAGCGTCGACGCCGTCGACGAGCGCATCAGGGCCCACCTCGACGCGGGCGCCACCCACGTCGCCCTCCACGCCATCAGCGCCGGCCCGGGACTGCCGCTGACACAGTGGCGGGAGCTCGCACCCCTGGCCCGCTGACCGAGGGCGGTGGCAGAATGCCGGGAAAGGTGACTGAAGCGTCAACCTTTTCCTATGCTGGACCCATGACTGAAGAACCCCGTTGGCTCTCCCCTGACGAGGGACGGGCATGGCGCGGACTGCTGCGCATGCACGATCTTCTGGTCAACCAGGCCGGCCGGTCCCTGCAGAGCGAATTCGGGCTGTCCGCGACCGACTACACCGTGCTCGCCGAGCTCACGCGCGCCCCGGACGACCACCTGCGCGTGATGGAGCTCGCCAAGGTGCTGGGGTGGGAGAAGAGCAGGGTGTCGCACCATCTGTCGCGCATGGTGAAGCGCGGTCTCCTCACGCGTGAGGACTGCGCCGACGACGGACGGGGGGCCTACGTCACGGTCACCGCGGCCGGCCGCGCGGCCATCGAGGCGGCCGCGCCTCGGCACGTCGAAGACGTCCGCCGCCTGTTCCTCGACCACCTCACGCCCGGCCAGGTCGTTCTGCTGGCGGAGATCGCCGACACGGTCATCGAGAAGATCAGCCCGCAGTAGCGACGGTGTACGGGGCGTACGAGGCACCGCGCGGGCGACCTCGTTCCCGGTGCTCCGCGCACCCGCGGAATGAACCGGACCCCTCATCGTTGAAGGAAACATGAAGAAGATCGGGTTCCTGTCCTTCGGGCACTGGACGCCGTCACCGCACTCCCGGACCCGCTCCGCGTCCGACTCCCTGCTCCAGGCGATCGACCTCGCGGTCGCGGCGGAGGAACTGGGAGCCGACGGCGCCTACTTCCGGGTCCACCACTTCGCACGGCAGCACGCCTCTCCCTTCCCGCTGCTCGCGGCCATCGGTGCACGCACCACGCGGATCGAGATCGGCACCGGCGTGATCGACATGCGCTACGAGAACCCCCTGTACATGGCCGAGGACGCCGGGGCCGCCGACCTCATCTCCGGAGGCCGCCTGCAACTGGGCAAAGCCGGGGCTCCCCGGAGCAGGCGGTCGACGGCTGGCGGTACTTCGGTTACCGCCCGCCGGAGGACGGCACCGACGCCGACATGGCGCGCGCGCACGCCGAGACCCTGCTCAACGTGCTCAAGGGCGAGGGCATAGCGCAGCCCCATCCGAATCCCATGTTCGCCAACCCGCCGGGGCTGCTCCGTGTCGAGCCGCACTCCGAGGGTCTGCGGGACCGCATCTGGTGGGGGTCCGGCTCCGACGCGACCGCGGTGTGGGCCGCCAAGCTGGGGATGAACCTGCAGAGCTCGACGCTCAAGGACGACGAGAGCGGCGAACCGCTGCACGTCCAGCAGCGCAAGCAGATCGAGGCGTACCGGGAGGCGTGGCGGGCGGCGGGCCACACCCGCGAGCCTCGGGTGTCGGTCAGCCGCAGCGTCTTCCCGCTCGTCGACGACCGGGACCGCGCCTACTTCGGCCAGGAGCGCGCCTCGGAGGACCAGATCGGCTACATCGATCCCAGCACCCGCAGCGTCTTCGGCCGGTCCTACGCCGCCGAACCCGACGTACTGGTCGAACAGCTCGCGCGGGACGAGGCCGTCGCGGCGGCCGACACCCTGCTGCTCACCGTGCCCAACCAGCTCGGTGTCGACTACAACGCGCATGTCCTCGACAGCGTTCTGACCCATGTGGCGCCGGAGCTGGGCTGGCGGTGAAGGCCGGGAGGGATGACGGTCGGCACTGCGCTGCCGGTGCCGGCCGGGCTGTCAGCCCTCGGTGGCAGAACAAGACCATCGATGTTCGTGGTCAGCGTGTCGGACACCCTGACCCACGCCCTCGCCACGGTGGCGCGGGACGACCTCGCCCGGTTCGCCGAAGCGTGGTCGGCGACCGGTGGACTCCGGCAGACGGCGGCCACCGTGGAGGACACGGCCGCTGTCCTGGAAGACCTGGCCGGACTGGCTCAGCGCGCTCAGGCTTCCGGCCGGCGGCTGTACTGCTGGTGGGCCCTGTGACGCACGGTGGTCGACGAGGCCGGGAGCCCGCACCGGACCCGGAACCGCCGGGCCGGCCGGGCGTGGCGTAGCGCTCCGGGACGGCCTCCGCCGGCCAGCAGGGAGGGCTGCTGTGTCATCAGGCGGGCAAAGGCGGCCGGTGCCCCGGTAGCCGCCGCGCCGTCCGCGAGGGCCTCCTAGGTGACCGCGGGGCCCGTCCCGGCCGCCTTCTGGTGGGCGAAGGCGAGGTTGTCCCGGACCATGCGGGTGTCGGGGTGGTCCTCGCCGAACACACGCACGTGGTCGGCCAGCGCCCGCTCGTACAGCGGGATCGCCCGGGCCAGGTCGTCCACGGACTCGTACGCGTCGGCGAGGGCGCTGCGAGCCGCGAGGGTGTCGGGGTCGTCCTCGCCGGACACACGCACGTGGCCGGCCAGCGCCCGCTCGTACAGCGGGATCGCCCTGGACAGGTCCCCCGCCACCTCATAGGCGAGGGCGAGGCTACTGCGGAGGACGGGGGTGTCGGGGTGGTCCTCGCCGAACATGCGCAGGTGGTCGGCCAGCGCCCGCTCCAGCAGGGTGGCCGCCCGGGTCGGGGCATCGCCGAACGCGCAGGCGAAGGCGAGGCTGATGCGGGCGGTGTGGGTGCCGGGGTGGTCCTCGCCGAACAGCCGGATCCGATCGGCCAGCGCCCGCTCGAACAGGGGGACCGCCTGGGCCGCCTGGCCCGCTGAGCGACAGGCGGACGCGAGGTTCTCGCGGGAGACGAGGGTGTTCGGGTGGTCTTCCCCGAACACCCGTCGACAGCCGTCCAGGGTCTGCTCGTACAGGGGGATCGCCCGGTCCAGGTGGCCCGCCGACACGTAGGCGGCGGCGAGGGCACCGCCGGAGACGAGTGTGTAGGGGTGCTCTTCCCCGAGAATCCGGGTGCGGCCGTCGAGTGCCCGCTCGTACAGGGGGATCGCCCGGTCCACGTCGCCCGCCGACTCGTAGGCGGCGGCGAGGTTGTGGCGGGCCGTATGGGTGTCGGGGTGGTCGTCTCCGAGGACGCGGGTGCGGTCGGCCAGTGCCCGCTCGTACAGGGGGATCGCCCGGTCCGCCTCGCCCGCCGACTCGTAGGCGGCGGCCAGGTTGTGGCGGGCGGTGAGGGTGTCGGGGTGGTCCTCGCCGGACACCCGGGTGCGGTCGGCCAGCGTCCGTTCCAGCAGGGGGATCGCCCGCTCCGCCTCGCCCGCCGACTCGTAGGCGCAGGCCAGGTTGTTGCGGGCGGTGAGGGTGTCGGGGTGATCCTCGCCGAGGACGCGGGTGCGGTCGGCCAGCGTCCGCTCGAACAAGGGGGTCGCCCGGTCCGCCTCGCCCGCCGAGAGGTAGGCGGAGGCGAGGTTGTTGCGGGCGGTGAGGGTGTCGGGGTGATCCTCGCCGAGGACGCGGGTGCGGTCGGCCAGCGTCCGCTCGTACAGGGGGATCGCCCGGTCCACCTCGCCCGCCGACTCATAGGCATAGGCCAGGTTGTTGCGGGCCCTGAGGGTGTGGTGGTGATCTTCGCCGAGACCGCGCACGCAATCGTCGAGGACGCGCTCATAGCGGGCGATGACGCGTCGGGGCCGGCCCAGCCCCCGAAGCAGTCCGGTCGCGAGGTGGAGCGGCAGAGGCGTGCCGGGCGGGGCGTGGCGGTCGAGGTGGTCGATGTGGGGAAGAAGGGGGCGCCACAGGTGCCACATCGCCGGCTCGTCCCAGCCGGCGGGAGCACTGTCCACCAGGAGGGAAGTGGCCAGGCGGAGCGCCGCGTCGATGTCGTGCGCCCGGCGGTGCGGGTCGTCGGCGTCAGGAGTGCGGGTGACGGCTTGGACGAGGCGGTGGACGTTCAGGGTTCCGTCGTCGCTGGTGGTGATCATGCTGTAGGCGGCGAGCCGGCCGATCGCGCCCTGGACGGCGACGGGAGTGCCGAGGGGACCGAGGAGGGCGCGGGGGATGCCGGCGGGCGCGTACCAGGCGAGGACGCGCAGGATCTGTCCGGCGAGTGGGGTGTCGGTGAGCCGGTCGAGGGTGATGCGCCAGATGCGGGCGATCGTACGCGCGCTGTCGCCGCCCTCGCTCCGCTCACGGAACATGTCGGCCGGGTAGTCGGCGAGCAGGCCGAGATAGGCGCGGGGGGTCGTACCGGTTTCGGCGATGTACGCGCCCGCCTGTTCGACGGCGAGCGGCAGGTGACCGAGTTCGTCGCACAGTTCGGCGGCGCCGTCCAGGTCGACGCGACGGGTTCCGGCGTGGGTGAGGATGTGGGTGACGAGGCGGAGGGACTCGGCGGGGCCGAGGACGTCCAAGGGGACGGGGGTGGCGGTCGCCTGCCAGCCGGTGGCGCGGCGGCTGGTGATCAGGACCCGGCCGGACGTGGCACGGGCGAGCAACGGTGCCGTGTGCGCGGCGTCGGTCACGTTGTCGAGGATCAGGAGCCATCCGGTGTGGGTCGCCAGCCACTGCACGGCACGTTCGGTGAGCTGGTCCGGCGGGAGCTGGGCGAGGGCGGGCTGCAGAGCCCGGGCGAGCTCGGCCAGGCCGGCGTCGAGGCCGGCGGCGCTGTCAGCGGTGATCCACCAGATGGGGTTCTCCGTGCCGGCCCGGGTGGCGGCCCAGTGCGCGGCGAGGGCGCTCTTGCCGACGCCACCGAGGCCGTGCAGGGCCGGCACGCCCTTGGCACCGGTGCCGTCGAGCGCCGTGTCCAGCAGGCCGAGTTCTCGCTCCCGTCCCACGAACGCCGCGTGCCGGGCAGGCAGTTGGACGAGCCCGGGCGGGGCGTCGACCTCAGCCGGTGGGCGCAGCTCGCCCGGTGGGACGTGCACGATGGTGGTGTGGTCGCCGCTGCTGGCGGTGCCGGTGAACGGCGTTCCGCCGGTGTTGATCGCGATGGACCGCTCGCCCGCGGAGACGGCGTCGCCCTGCCGGGGTTCGTGAGCGGTGGTGTCGGGCTTCGGTCTCGTGCGGCGCAGCCATTTCACGGGGTGGGTCCGCTCGTCCGGTCGTCCCCGGTGACGATGTCGCCCGTGAAACCGCCCCCGAGGGCCACGGACCGCTCGCCGGAGGCCACTACCGATTCCGGCGTCGTCGGCGTGGGCGCCGGTCCTTGCCGCGAGGCGCTTCGGGGCCCGGGCGCCGGCGCGGGTGTACCCCGGTCGCCCGTCGTGATGGTCCCGTTCACCGGGCCGTTGACCGCCACCGCGCGGTTGCCCGAGGCGGCGACCGTTGCCGTGGGTGGGGTGGGTGCGGCAGCGGCGGCGAAGCTCTGACCCCACAGGACGGCGAGTGCGGCCACCGCGGTGCCGAGGGCGCACGCGACAGCCCACCGTGTGGCCGTGTCGGCGACCACGGGCACCAACGCCCACCGGCCGCACACCAGCGCGGGCACGGCGAACGCCGCCACTGTCACCCCGGCCGCCGTCACCCAACGCCACAGACGCCCCATCACGCCCACCCCCCACCGCACCCGAGCCCAGGCGCTGCCTCAGGGCTGACCTACCGTCACCCCGGCACGGTTAAACCGCGCACCCGCTCTTCTCGGGTGGATCAGCGCAGTCCGGCGAAGAGGTCGTTCTCGGGTATGGCCGCGCCCGTGGTGTCCTGGACACGTACGAAGGTCTCCATGCCCATCAGTTCACCGAACCTCTCCTTGCCCATCTTGAGGAAGAAGATGTTGTCGCCCTGGCTGGCGTGCGCGGCCAGCGCGTCGAACTTCTGGCCGCTGAACCCGGTCGTGTCCACCCACGTGGTGATCTCGTCGTCGGGGAGACCGATCTCGGCCATCGCGGCGGCCTCGGCCGGATCCGGCTCCGGCGTGTCCTCGTTGAACTCGCGCATGACCTCGCCGAACCGCCGCATCACCGAGCGAGGCATCGTGGTCCAGTACACCTTCGGTACCGGCGAGGTCATCTCCAGCGCCGCCATCGTGATGCGGTGGGCCTGGATGTGGTCGGGGTGGCCGTAGAAGCCGTTCTCGTCGTAGGTGACGACCACATCAGGCCGGTAGTGCCGCATGAGTTCCGCGAGCCGGGCCGCGCCTTCCCGCACGGGGGTCTGCCAGAAGGATCCGGGGGCGTCGTTGCTCGGCCAGCCCATCATCCCGGAGTCGGCGTAGTCCAGCGTCTCCAGGTCGCTGATCTTCAGGACGGCGCAGCTCGCCGCGAGTTCCTGACGGCGCATCAGGGCGACCGCCGCCGGATCGTGCCCGGGCTCGCCCGGCTTGACACCTCCGGGTCCGTCACCGCAGCGGCCGTCGGTACACGTCACGAGGACCGTGCGGATGCCCTCCGCCGCGTACCGCGCGAGGACCCCTCCGGTTCCGGTGGCCTCGTCGTCGGGGTGGGCGTGCACTGCCATGAGCGTCAAGGGCCGGTCAGTCATGAAGCGATCCTCCTGCGGAAGTACGTCGTGGTCGAGTGTGCGGCGGGTGAACCGCGATCCTGGGGCCCGGATCCTGGTGCGGCGCCAGTCTCCCAGCCGGTGCGACGGTGGACCGGCTGTTCCAAGTGGGCCGCGCTGGTGGCCGACGGTGCGGAAGAGGCGGTTCCGCGGTGCTGCGCGCTCAGGACGAGGTGGTCCTCGCCGCCGCGCCGCATCGTGCGTGGGGTGCGCAGCGCCCTCGGCGGTCCCCCCTCGGCTGGTTACGACGCGGTGGCCGGCCTTCCGTGTCCCGGTGCGTGCGGGAGCGCGTGGGGGAACCCGGGGCCCAGGGCGTTGTGCGGTGCGGGCAGGCGCATGACGCGTGCCAGGTCGTGGTGTATGCGGTCGGCCTCACCGCGCACCAGGGCGGGGATGTCGCCGCGTTCGACGACGAGGCGGCTGTAGATGGGGGTCTCGTGGAACACGGCGGTGTCTGCTCTTTTCAGCTGGGCGGGGCAGGGCGGCGGGTGTCTACAGGCGCGGGTCGCTCAGTCGTGTCCGGGAACGGGCCATGTCCGACACCCTAAGGTGTGGCACCGACAACGCCGGCCTGCGCGGGGGGGCGGACGCATCCCCGCCTCGCCGTCGGCCGTGCGCTGTCGTGGGGGGCGGTACGGGCGCAGGCGACGGTCCGTCGGACGCCGTCCCCGCAGCCGTCGCACGGGCCCCGGCGGACCGTGGGGCGGGCAGGTGGCCGCGGTCCCGGGCCGGGGCTGTCCTGGGCGATGGTACCGGCGGTACCATCGGTACCATGACCAAGGCCATGAACCTGCGCTTCCCCGATCCAGCCCAGCGTGCCGCGATCGAGGCCGCCGCGAAGCAGGAGGGCGTCAGCCTGCAGGAATACATCCTGTCGGCTGCGTACGCCCGGGCCACCGCGGTGGAGGACCGCTTCCTCGATGCGTTCAGGGCGTCGATGTCGCACAGCGGTGACGCGTTCGCCGAGGAGGCCGGCACGGCCGGTTCCGGTGCGCAGCAGCGTGAGGCGGAGCTTCAGGCGCGGCGTGAACTCGAGGAGCAGCAGGAGCGGGGTCACGCCGCGTGACGCAGAACGAACCGCTCCACCCGCTGGACGTCGCCTTCCTGCTGCACGCCGCCGAGCTGCTGCCCGGTGATCCCCAGGTGGACGACTACGGACCGCTCTACGCGGCGGCCGGCCGGGTCAACGCCAGGGCGATGGAACGCGACGTCTACGGCTCGGTGTACCTCAAGGCGGCCGCGCTGCTCCAGACACTGGCGAAGCTGCCGTGTCTGGAGCACTCCAACGAGGCGTTCGCCTGGCACTCCACCGAGGCCTACCTGGCCCTGAACGGGCACCGGCTCGACTACCCGCCCAAAGAGGCCGTCGCCCTGGTGCGGGACGCCGCCTCCGGCACGGCGGGCGTCGGCCTGATCGGCCGCCGACTGCGGTCCTGGGCCGTCTGACCGCACCGCGATACGACCAGGGCGGCGACGCCGCCGCGCTTCCGCGGGCTCCTTCAGGTCTGCCGAAGAGTGTCGCGCCGCCCGGCGACGAGCACCTCGGTCTTCGTACCGGGGCCGGGTCGAACCGGTTGGCCGGTGCTGTTCGGCCAGGCGGAGTCAGAGGCGGTGGGCCTTCGGTGGTGACCGGGGCCTGGTAGGTGTCCGCGGTGATCTCCCCACCCGGAACCGGCACGTCGGCGCGCGTGGTAGCGGTCTCGTACTGGCGCGTCGTCGGCCATCTGTGGTTACCTGAGCCCATGACCGGGTTTGTGACTCGCCGCCACGTTGACTACGTGCGTGTCACCACCATGTGTTGTCGCACCGTGAGCTGACGCCGCGCTCCGGCATCTGAATTCCCCTCTTCACCACCGCACCGCACTGTCCTCCGCCCTGCCCTCTTCCGGCCCGGGCGGCAGCCGCGCGGTCTCCTCACGCACCCCGAACGCCCCGCACAAGGGAGAACCATGAGCCAGCCGCTCGACTCCGTCACCGCCGGCCACACCCCCGAGGACGCACCCGCGGGTCCCGACACCTCGGCCTGGTCGTTCGAGACCAAGCAGATCCACGCCGGCACCGCGCCGGATCCGACGACCGGGGCGCGGGCGGTGCCGATCTACCAGACCACCTCGTTCGTCTTCCGCGACACCCGGCATGCCGCCGACCTGTTCTCGCTCGCCGAGCCGGGCAACATCTACACCCGTATCCACAACCCGACCCAGGACGTCTTCGAGCAGCGGATCGCCGCGCTCGAAGGCGGGGTCGCCGCGGTGGCCGTGGCGTCGGGGCAGGCCGCGGAGACCCTCGCCGTCCTGACCCTGGCGAGCGCGGGCGACCACGTCGTCTCCAGCACGTCCCTGTACGGCGGCACGTACAACCTGTTCCGCCACACCCTGCCCAAGTTCGGCATCGAGGTGTCCTTCGTCGACGACCCGGACGACGTCGAAGCCTGGCGCGCGGCGATCCGGCCGAACACGAAGGCCCTGTTCGCCGAGACGCTGGGCAATCCGCGCGGCAACGTCCTCGACGTACGGGCGGTGGCCGACGCCGCCCACGCGGCGGGCGTCCCGCTGATCGTGGACAACACCGTGCCGACCCCGTATCTGCTGCGTCCGATCGAGCACGGCGCCGACATCGTCGTCCACTCCGCGACCAAGTTCCTCGGCGGGCACGGCACCACCATCGCCGGCGTCGTCGTCGACGGCGGTACGTTCGACTTCGGGGCGCACCCCGAGCGCTTCCCCGACTTCAGCGAACCCGACCCCAGTTACCACGGCCTGCGGTACTGGCCCGCGCTCGGCCCGGGTGCCTTCGCCGTCAAACTGCGCGTGCAGCTGCTCCGCGACATCGGCCCCGCGCTCTCCCCGCACTCGGCCTTCCTGCTGCTGCAGGGCGTGGAGACGCTCAGCCTGCGTGTCGAACGGCACTCCGCCAACGCGCAGGCCCTGGCCGAGTGGCTGGAACAGCGCGACGAGGTCGCCGCCGTCCACTACCCGGGGCTGGAGTCCAACCGCTGGTACGAGGCGGGGCAGCGCTATCTGCCGCGCGGCGCCGGCGCGGTCCTGGCCTTCGAACTGCGGGACGGGGTCGAGGCCGGCAAGCGGTTCGTCGACGCCGTCGAGCTGTTCAGCCACCTCGCCAACATCGGCGACGTCCGCAGTCTCATCATCCACCCGGCGTCCACCACCCACAGCCAGCTGGACGAGGAGCAGTTGGCGGCGACCGGCGCCTCCCCCGGCCTGGTGCGGCTGTCGGTCGGCATCGAGAACCTCGCCGACCTCAAGGCGGACCTGGAGGCGGGCTTCCGCGCGGCGAAGGGCGCGTCCTGAGCGCCGTACTGGCGACCTCCGAGATCCCCCTCCCGCCGCCCTCCGGGGCCTGGCGGGAGGGGGACCCTCCGGGTCGCCGCCGGTGGCACGTGCGGGAGAAACCGCTGCCGCTGGAAGCAGGGGGCGAACTGCCCGGTGTCCAGCTGGCGTTCGAGACCTGGGGGCGCCTGGCACCGGACCGCTCCAACGCCGTACTGGTGCTCCACGCGCTCACCGGCGACAGCCATGTCGCCGGACCGGCCGGGCCCGGTCATCCCACCCCTGGCTGGTGGGACGGGCTCGTCGGGTCCGGTCTGGCCCTGGACACCGACCGGTGGTTCATCGTCGCCCCCAATGTGCTGGGCGGCTGCCAGGGCAGTACCGGGCCGTCCTCGACGCGCCCCGACGGACGGCGCTGGGGCGGCGCCTTTCCCGCCCTGACACAGCGGGACCAGGTCGCCGCGGAAGCCGGCCTGGCCGACGCGCTCGGCATCGACCGCTGGGCCCTGGTGGTCGGCGGCTCCATGGGCGGCATGCGTGCCCTGGAGTGGGCGGTGTCGTATCCGGAGCGCACGGGCGCACTGCTCCTGCTCGCCACCACGGCAGCGGCGAGCGCGGAGCAGATCGCCTGGGCCGGCATCCAGCTCCACGCCATCCGCAGCGACCCGCACTGGCACGGCGGCGACTACCACGACACGGGCCGGGGTCCGCACGCGGGGCTCGGCCTGGCCCGCCGCATCGCCCACGTCACGTACCGCAGCGAGCCGGAGTTGCAGATCCGCTTCGGCCGCGCGCCCCAGGGCCCGGAGGATCCGTGGTACGGCGGCCGGTACCAGGTCGAGTCGTATCTCGACCACCATGCCGCCAAGCTGGTGCGCCGTTTCGACGCCGGCAGTTACGTCGTGCTGGCAGAGGCCATGAACGCGCACGACATCGGCCGCGGTCGCGGTGGTACGCGCGCCGCTCTGCGCCGGGTCACCGCGAGGACGCTGGTCGCCGGGGTGCGCTCGGACCGCCTGTATCCGCTCACCCAGCAGGCGGAGCTGGCCGCCGGGATGCGCACGGGAGACCACCTCCGGGTGATCGAATCCCCCTACGGTCACGACGGTTTCCTGATCGAAGTGGACCAGGTCGCCGCGCTGGTACGCGAACTCATCGCTCAGTAAGGGTCGTCGACGCCTTCGATGCCGGCCGACAGCCGCACCAGGCCCGGCGTGGCCCCGGCCGCGGCCCGCCGGCCGGGGGCCAGTTGGGCGTGGGTGGTGGAGGCGGGGTGGATGACGAGGCTGCGGACGTCGCCGATGTTCGCGAGGTGGCTGAACAGCCGGACCGCTTCGACGAAACGCCGGCCGGCCTCCAGGCCGCCCGCGAGTTCGAAGGCGAGCACCGCTCCGGCGCCGCGCGGCAGATGGCGTTCGGCCGGTGTCCGCCACGGGCTGGAGGGCAGGGCGGCGTGGTGGACCCGCGTCACCTGCGGCTGTTCCTCGAGCCGGGCGGCGAGCGCGTGGGCGTGGGAGACGTGCCGTTCGACGCGCAGGCTGAGCGTCGCCGGCCCTTGCAGGAGCAGGAAGCTGTTGAAGGGGGAGACCGCCGGGCCCGGGTCCCGCACCAGCCGGGTGCGCAGACGCGGCGCGTAGGCGAGTCCGAGGCCGGCGAAGGAGTCCCAGAAGGACAGCCCGTCGTAGGCGCGCAACCGCCGGACTCCTCTGCTGAGCCCAGCCGGGGGAGGACGGCCGCGGAGCGGGCCCGGCATCGCGCGCTGGACGTCGGCGTCCCCCGCGCGCCCGGTCATCGGCGCAGCGGGCGTGCCACGGCCGCGCTGCCGGTCGGCACGTCGTCCGCCGGGCTGCGGCCGCGGCGGACGTAGCGGTCGGTGTAGGCCGCGACGGCGTCCGTGATGCCGGTGCTCGCCCCCAGCCGGGGCAGGGCGTCCAGGGCGGCGGCGAAACAGGTCACGGCGGCACGCTTCAGGTCCGGGTCGGCAAGCCCGTGGCGCGCCGCGTCCCTCCACAGGGGATTGTGCGGTGCCGGGGCCCCGGCGGCCCGCCCGGCCAGGGGCGCCACCGCCCTGTGCGCGATCGTCGCGGCGCCCGGGTCGTCGAACAGGGCCGTGACCACCGCGAGCGGCACGATCCAGCCGTCGTCGCCGGGCTGTGCGTCGATCATGCGCAACTCCAGGTGTCCCCGTGGCCTGACGGGCGGGAACAGCGTGCTGATGTGGTAGTCGAGGTCCGCCCGGGTCGGGCGGCGCCTGGTGCGCGAGCGGGTCCATTCGCGGAAGCTCAGTCCCTCCGGCACCTCCCAGGGGCCGTCGCGCCGTACGCACATCACGGGGGCGTCGAGGACCCGCCGGACCCAGGCGCGGCGCGGGTCGGGGTCCGGGGAGGGCCCGCCGGCCCGCCCCGAGTCGAGCTCCGTCCACATCAGCTGCCGCGTCGACAGCCAGCCCGTGGACCGGCCTTCGGCCATGGGCGAGTTCGCGAACGCCGCGACCAGGACCGCGCCCAGGTGGTGTGCCAGCCACCAGCGGCGCGCGAATCCCATGACGCCGGGTTCCTCGCGTCCGGCGTCGAGGCACACCTGTACGGAGGCCGAGGTGCACATCAGGGCTCGCCCGGCCGGGCCCGTGCGGTCGAGGCAGGCCTCCATGGCGTCGTAGCGGGGCTCCCGCAGGAACCGGCGCGGCGGGTTCCAGGGGTCCACGCCCATCCCGGCCAGGATCAGGCCGTGCCCGCGCAGCACCGTGCGCACGGCCGCCAGGTCGGCCGAGACGTCCGAGACGCACTCGGTCAGCGACGGGGCGGGCCGGGAACTCAGCTCCACCTGACCGCCGGGCTCGATGCTCAGACCGGACGCGAGCGGCAGGGTCCGCAGCACGGCGTGGACCGCTTCCAGCCGCTCCCGGGCCACCGGGCGGTGCGGCGCGCGCTCCTGGTGGACCAGCCACTCCACCTCGACCCCGACGCTGCGCGGCGGGCCGGTCCTGAAGCAGGCTCCCTCGATCAGCGCCTCCGCCTCGTGTTCGGTGAGGGCGGGGCCATGGGCTCCGCACTCCGGTGGAACGGACATCCGGGAGCCTCCTGAGCCGCCTCAGGGCCGTCGGGGATCCGACGTCCGGCACGCGTACCGCCGCGCCTGCTGCAAGAGTCCGCCGCCGGACCCCGTCCTGACAAGCGCGCATCCCGGACGAGTGGGGCTTCGGCGACCCACGGCGAAGGGACCGGCCCCGCGACGGACGCCCCGGACGGAGGTGTGCCGACGCACCGCGCCTGCACGTGCCGGGCCGCGCCGTCCCGGCGGGCGTCATCGTCCAAGCGGTCGAAGCAACCAGATGAAACCGGGCGCGGCCCGGGTGGCATGACGGCCGGGAGCGGTCTGATCCGAGAGGATTCCCGCGCGCGGGCAGGGGTCGGCCGGTGCACCGCGTTCGCCCGGGCGCGGCTCGACCCGCACAACGCACAAGTGAACATCCGACACAGCAGGGGAACCAGCGATGAGTACAGTCACCACGCCGGACGGCACCGTCATCTTCTACAAGGACTGGGGCCCGCGGGACGCCCAGCCGATCGTCTTCCACCACGGCTGGCCGCTCAGCTCCGACGACTGGGATGCCCAACTGCTGTTCTTCCTCGCCAAGGGGTACCGGGTCATCGCGCACGACCGCCGCGGGCACGGGCGGTCCAGCCAGCCCGGGGCCGGCCACGACATGGACACCTACGTCGCCGACGTCAACGTGCTGACCGACGCCCTCGACCTCCAGGGGGCCGTGCACGTCGGGCACTCCACCGGCGGTGGCGAGGTCACGCGCTATGTGGCACAGGCCAAGCCCGGCCGTGTCTCCAAGGCGGTGCTCGTCGCGGCCGTCCCGCCGGTCATGGTGAAGAAGGACAGCAACCCCGAGGGCACCCCGATCGAGGTGTTCGACGGATTCCGTGCGGCCCTCGCAGCCAACCGGGCCCAGTTCTTCATCGACGTCCCCGCCGGGCCCTTCTACGGCTTCAACCGGCCCGGGGCCGAGGTGTCCCAGGGACTGATCGACCGGTGGTGGTGGCAGGGCATGATGGGCGCGGCGAACGCGCACTACGAGTGCATCAAGGCCTTCTCGGAGACCGACTTCACCGAGGACCTGAAGAAGATCGACGTCCCCGTCCTCGTGATGCACGGGACGGACGACCAGGTCGTGCCGTACGCCGACTCGGGCCCGAAGTCCGCCGAACTGCTCAGGAACGGCACGCTCAAGAGCTACGAGGGTTACCCCCACGGGATGCTGTCGACGCACCCCGAGGTCCTCAACGCCGACATCCTCGCCTTCGTGGAGGGCTGAGACCGGACGGCCCCGCGCCACGGCGCCGGCATCCCCGCGGGCCGGCGCCCCGTGCCGCTGGTGCGGAACTCACTTCACCTTGACCGCCACGGTGGGCGAGTAGACCTTCTCGGACCCGCTCACGCCCGCGATCCGCAGATGCTCGGCGCCCTTGGTGTTGAGCTTGGCGATCAGGGCGTACGAGCTGCCCTTCTTGACCTTGGCGGTCGCCCTCAGCGGGATCCACTTGCCGGACTTCTCGTGCTGGAGCACGAGCGGGGAACCGACCTTCAGGCCCTTCGTGCGGCCGGTGAACGTCACCTTGTCCCCGGCCTTCACCTCGGTCTTGTCGGCCTTCACGGTGATCGAGGCCATCTTGCCGGGGCTCGGGCTCGCGGCCAGGGCTGCGGTCGTCCCGCCGGTGAGCAGCGCCACGGAGAGGGCACCGGCGCCGAGCGTACGAAGGCAGTGGTGACGGAGTGCGGAGGTCATGTGTGTCTCCCGTCCTGTCGCTCAATGGACTCTCCCAGGCTGGCGCTGGGACGCGTCTCTCGCCACTCCGAGCCGCCGCGGCCACGGCGTCGCCTCGTCACATCAGCCACCTGACCTGGTCTTTTACGGGCCGACTGCGCCCCGGAACCCGGTGGCCAACCCCTGGCGTCCCAGAACGACGACGAAGTTGAACGGTTGAAGGACCACTTCGCGGACGTGACGCACGTCACGGGAAGTGGAGCCGAGCATCCGACAGGTCCCAGAGGTGAGCATTGACATGCGTGCCCGGCTACGGGCGGGGGAACCGGCCGCGTTCGCCGAGTTGTTCGACAGTTACGCCCGCGGCGTGTACAACCACGCTTTCCGTCTGACCGCCGACTGGTCGACGGCCGAGGACGTCATGGCCACCACCTTCATGGAGGCCTGGCGGCTTCGCCACAGGATCGACTCCGAAGGCGGCTCGCTGCGCCCCTGGTTGCTCGGCATCGCCACCAACACGGCACGCAACCAGTACCGCAGCAACCGGAGTTACCGGCGAGCGGCCCTCGCCACCGCGGCCGCGGAACTGAACGTGCCGGACCACGCGGAGGAGGTGACCGAGCAGATCGACGGCCAGCGTGAGCTGGCCGTGGCCCTCCGGGCGCTCGCTTCCTTGCGCAGACCCGAGCGGGAGGTCATCGCGCTGTGCGTGGGAGAGGGGCTCGACTACGAGGCCGCGGCGACAGCGCTCGGCATCCCCGTGGGCACGGTGGCCTCCCGGCTGTCCCGGGCCCGCCGGAAGCTGCGCTCCCTCGCGGACGCCGAACTGGCACGGCCCTCCGGGCCGGCGGAACGGCCGGAAAAAGGCCGCGGCAGACGGGAAGCCGGGGTGACCGGCCGACAGATACCTGGTGATCGGATCGACACCGTCCGGCCCGCACAGGAAGGAAACCGATGAGCGCGAACACGTCCCGGCCCGGCCCGGGTGAGTGGGAGGAAGCCGCACGGCTGCTGTCCCGGACCGCGCGCGACCTGCCTACGGGCCGCCACGAGTACCACAAGGAGCGTCTGATGGCACACATGGACCAGGCACAGCGCACGCGGGAGACTTCCCCGCGCCCCGTGGAGGCGCGCCGGTTCCGGCTCGCCCGCCCGGCGATCGCACTGCCCGCCCTGGCCGCCGCCGTGGCCGCGGCCGTCATCGCCGGCACGGCGCTGACCGGCGGAGACGGGAACGGGAACGGACCCCGCCGGCTCGCCACCGGGCCCGCCCTGACCACGCGGATCGGCGCCGCCAGCCCGAACGGGGTGGGCCGTCTGCTCGACCAGGTCTCCCTCGTGGCGGCCGAGGACGACCACCCCGCCCTCAAGGCGGGCCAGTACGTGTACATCGAGTCCAAGGCGGCCGACACGTTCGTGAAGACCGTCGACGGCAGGAGCAGCCTCGCCAGCCATGCCCTGCACAGGCGCCAGGTGTGGTTCTCGCCCGACGGGACCAAGGGGTGGCTGATCGACCCGGCCGTCGACGACAGCCCCGAGGGGGAAACCCTCAGCCTCCCCGACGAACAGGGCAACACCCCCGTCGCCGGCCTGAACCACCCCTCCTACGACTACCTCGCCACGCTGCCCACCGACCCCGGCACCCTCCTCGCGAAGATCTACAAGGAGACCGAGGGACAGGGCAACTCGCCGGACCAGGAGGCGTTCACCACGATCGGCGACCTGCTCGGCGAGAGCTACCCCCCGGCCGCTCTCTCCAAGGCGCTGTTCAAGGCCGCGGCCCGGATTCCCGGCGTCGTGACCGTGAACGACGCCGTCGACGCGGTCGGCCGGCACGGCGTGGCGGTCGCCCGGCTGGACGGGACGAGCGGCCAGCGAGAGGAGTGGATCTTCGACAGGAACACCCACGTCCTCCTGGGCCGGCGATCCGTCCAGGTGAACAGGGCCCGGGGCGCCGACGAACTCATCAAGCCCGGAACCGTGCTCTTCACCAGCGCCGTCCTGCGGCGGGCCGTCGTCGACGGCATCAAGCAGGTCCCCGCACGCACCGGCTGACAGCGCGAGGCGATACCCAGCGGTGTGCGCCTACGTCGTCCTGCCGTCGGGGGGGCACACCCGGTAGCCGGCCGTGGCTGAAGTGGTCGCGATGTGGTGCACGAGTTTCAACATCGACCGCTCCGGCGACAAGCAGCTCTGGGCGGCCATCTGACGGCCGTCCCCGACCTCGCCGGTGCCCTCGGGCCCCGGCCCACGGAGGAAGTCCAGGGTGCTGATCGACATATTGGCGGCCGTCGCGCTGCTGCTGTTCGTCACAGGTGTCATCGTCGAGGCGAGGCGCTTCGCGAACGCCGTGCTGCTCGGCGTGTTCCTCACACTGATGGCGGTGGCCCACGGGCGCGACCTGCTGGTCTATCAGCGCGCCCTGGACGGCACCTGGCTGGCCAGCCCCGTCCTGGAAGGGCTGGCCGTGCTGCTGCTCTGCTGCCTGCTGATCGGCAACGGGGTGCGGATGGTGCGCAAGGAGGGCAGCAGCCCGGCCAACCTCTTGACGTTCGTCGCGGGTGTCGGGCTCCTGTCGCTCCTGCTGCTGAGTGTGGCGGCGTTCGTGACCGAGCTGCACGCGCTGGCCACCGCCGTCGCCGTCATGGCGCTGCTCACCTCCTACTTCGCCTTCCTCTTCGTCTGTTTCACCGTGTACGGCTACGCGTACGGCCGCCTGGCCGTGCCGTCCGGCCTGGACTACATCATCGTCCTCGGGTCCGGTCTGATCGGCGGTGACCAGGTGCCGCCCCTGCTCGCCGGGCGGCTGGACCGCGCGCACGCGGTCTTCGAGGACCAGGTGGCCGGGGGCGGCGAGCCGGTCCTGATCACATCCGGCGGGCGAGGGCCGGACGAGGCCGTCGCCGAGGCGCACGCGATGGCCGGCTACCTGGCGGCACGCGGCGTACCGGCCGGGAGCCTGCTGCGTGAGGCGGAGTCCGCCACCACCGAGGAGAACCTCCGCAACTGCAAGGCCCTCATGGACGAGCGCGGCAGCGGCTACCGCTGCGTGATCGTGACCAACGACTTCCATGCCTTCCGGGCCGCGATGATCGCCCGGAGCGTGGGCGTCGACGCGCATGTCGTGGGCTCCCCCACGGCCTCCTACTTCCGGCCCAGCGCGACCATGCGGGAGTTCGCCGCCGTGGTCCTGCACCACCGGTGGATCCACTTCACGGTCTGTGTGCTCCTGGCGGCGGCCTGCTGGCTGATCGTCATGTGAGGCACGGGCCCCTCCCGGTGGCGGGGCCTCCCCGTCCGCTTCAGGGCGTCAGCACGACCCTGCCGAACACCTCCCCCGCGTCCATCGCGCGGTGTGCCCGCACCGCCTGGTCCAGGGGCAGGACCTCGTGCACGACGGTGCGCAGGTTCCCGTGCGCGGCATCGGCGAACTGGGACGACCGTACGGCCTGCCGGTCGGGGCCGGGCACGGTGTCGGAGCTGAAGGTGGAGAACGACAACGACTTGCGGAAGGCGTCCAGCAGCCGCATGCCGAAGTCCGCCGGCGGCTGCCCGCCGACGACACCGACGGCCACGTACCGCCCGTTGGAGTTCAACTTGTCCAAGAAGTCGGGAAGCCGGGGGCCGCCCACGACATCGATCACCACGTCGAAACCCGCCGGTGCGTCCGCGCCGCTCTCGCCTGAGCGGTCGAGGACATGCGTCGCGCCCAGGTCCCGCAGGCGGGCGCCGCGCTCCGCCGAGGAGGCGGTGACCGCCACCGCGCTGGCGCCGTCCCTGGCCGCGAGCTGGACCGCGGTGATGCCGATGCTGCCCGCCGCACCGCGCACGAGCACCGTCTCGCCGGGCGTGAAACGGGCCCGGTCCAGGGCGAAGTGGGCGACCACCCCGGAGCCGCCGAGGGTCACCGCGCCGGCGCCGGTCAGGCCGTCCGGCAGCGCGAGGACGTCCTCGACCGCGGCGACCGCCTGCTCGGCGTACCCGCCGGACAGGCCGGTGAACGCCCACACCCGCCGGCCGAGCCACGAGGTGTCCACCCCCTCCCCCACCGCGTCGACCCTTCCCGCGACCTCGCTGCCGAGGAGATGGCCCTCCCGGAAGCCGTAGGCGGCAAGCGTTCCCCGGCGGATCACGGCGTCCACGCCGCCCACCCCGATCGCCTCCGTGGCGATCCGCACCTGCCCCGGGGCGGGAACGGGCTCGGGCAGATCGACCACCTCCAGGCCATCGGGGTCTCCGAACGTCCTGATCACAACGGCTCTCATCTCTGCTCCTCGGGTCGGTGAAGGGACGGATCGCGGCTGCCGCGGCCGTGTGCGCCGGGTCGGCCCCCGCAGCCGGGGCACCACCGGTGACGTGCGGGGACGGGGGCGGCGGCACGTCATCGGACCGTAACGGACGCCTCCGTCCGCTTGGCTAAAGTGAGAGACCATGACCGACCGTTTGCCTCGGACCGTGCGCTCCGACGCCCGCGACAACCGGGGCCGCATCCTGGACGCCGCCCGCGCGGTGTTCGGCGAGGAGGGCCTGAGCGCGCCCATGCGCGAGGTCGCCCGGCATGCGGCCGTCGGCCCCGCCACGCTGTACCGGCACTTCCCGACCAAGCGGGAGCTGATCGCGGAGACCTTCGCCGAGCAGCGGCGGGCCTGCCATGCCGCCGTCCGCGACGCCCTCGCGGACCCGGACCCGTGGCACGGATTCCAAAGCCTGATCGAGCGGATCTGCGAACTCCACGCGCACAGCCGGGGGTTCGCCGACGCCTTCATGACGGCCTTCCCCGAGGCCATGGACTTCGCCGGCGACCGGGAGCGGACACTGAGCGCGGTCGGCGAACTGGCCCGCCGGGCCCAGCGGACCGGCCGGCTGCGCCCCGGCTTCGTCGTCGACGACCTGATCCTCATGCTCATGGCCCACCGGGGCCTCAAGGACACCCCGCGTGCCGACCGGGTCACGGCCTCCCGCCGCTTCGCCGCCTACGTGATCGAGGCGTTCCGCGCCGCACCGGAGACCGCGGCGCCCACGCCGTTGCCGCCGGCACCCCCACTGCGACTCACGCACTCGCCCGGCACGCCGTGATCGCCGACCGGATACCTGTCGGGGTGCCCGCGTCACACGTGGTCGCCGGGCCGGTGCCCGTGCGGCCGGGCCGGAGTCGAGCGTCGCCGCCCCCCGCTCACGGCCGCAGCGTGCCCGACGTTCCTTCCACGACCACGTCCGCGCAGCCTTCGGCGGCCACGAGGCCGGACTCGGCGAAGGCCCCGGCGCCCGTGCCCGTCAGGTGGTTCCCGGTGACGGCCAGCCCGCGGACGGAGCGGGCGCGGACGACCGGTGCGCCGGCGTCCTCGAAGACGTTCCCGCTGATCGTGACGTTGCGGTGCACGGGGTGGTCGGGGTCGAGGACGGCGTTGGCCGGTGCGATGAGGACCGCGGGAGTGGACGGACGCAGGAAGGTGTTGTCCCGGATGGTGAGGTCGGCGACCGGGCCCGACTCGTACCACTCCTCGGCGTCGGCGGAGACGTAGACGCCGGCCATGGTCACGCCGTCGAAGACGTTTCCTTCGATGACGACCGGCCGCCGGGTGGTCACCAGGACCCCGCGGGTGGGCACGTTGACGAAGTGGTTGCCGACGATGTGGACGGACGCCGTGGCGGTGACGTTCTCGGCGACCCAGTGCTCCGGTGTGACGGTGGGGGGCAACGGGCGGTCCAGGGTCACGGTCATGATGCGCCGGTCGTGTGCGTCGTCCCGGTCGCGGGGACCGTCGACGGCGGTCAGGCGTGCGGTGAAGCCGGCCGCGGTGTCCAGGGTGGCACGGGCGGTGAACTCGACCGTGTCACCGGGCCGGAACGCGGGGAAGCCGGCCGTCTCCGGGTGCCGGTAGGCCAGCGTCACGATGTCGTCCGCCACCCGGCCGGCCACCACGAGGTAGGTGCCGTGGACGTTGACCGGGTCGTCGTGCGGCCCGTCGAAGACGCAGTCGGCGATCCGGACGTGACCGGCCATCGACGACAGGTTGATGAAGTCGGCGCACCCGGCCGACGTACGGCCGGTGGCCGGGTCGGCGCGGAAACGGACGTCGCGTACGGTCAAGTCCCTGCTCATCTGCCCCACGAGGCCGAAACCGTGGAGGTGGTGCGCCGAGACGTCGCGGATCTCCACCCGTTCGCCGCCGCTCACCAACGCGCCCGGATGGTCGCGTACCGTCGTGCGCATCTGGTAGACGAGCCCGACGTCACCGGGGGCGTCGGCGAAACGGTAGGACAGGCGCAGGCGGTGGCCGGGGAGCCGGCGGACGGCGGTCACATCGTCGAACAGGGGGTTGCGGTCCCGCCAGGTGCGCCGGGCCACCGGATCGTGCAGCTGCGTGTACTCCATCGCGTTCGTGCCGGTCCAGTACGGCTCGCCGTCGGCGGGGCTGGGCTCACCGAGCCAGGTGACCGTCGTGCCGTCGATGCGGAAGCGGGTGTCCGCGGGCAGGGCCAGTTCCCGCCAGGCCGCGACGCCGTCCGTACCGGCGTCGGCCACCGTGGCGTCGACGACCCGGGGCGTGACGTAGTCGAAGGAGAACCCCTCGAAGCGGACGTCGGACGAGTCGATCGCCGCGAACACGGTCTGGGCGCCGTGCAGCACCAGGGCGGCGCCCCTGCCGTCAATGACCAGGTCGTGGGCGTTCTCCACGAGCAGGGCGATGGTCTTGGAGAGGTAACGCCGGTCGGCGCCCACCGTGTTGGAGACGTACAGATCGCGGCGCTCGGCCCGCTCCGGATACAGGTGGTAACGGCCGGGCGGGAACCGTACGGTCACCGGCGCCGTCACCGCGCAGGCCGCGCGCAGGGCCTCGGCGACCGCCGCGGCGCTGTCGCGGGTACCGCTCGGGTCCGCGCCGAACGCGGTGACATCGACGATGGTGCGCAGCGCCACGCGTACTCCTCGCTCGGGAGCGCCGGGCCCACGTCCTCCCGGACCGCCGGTGGAGGTGACGTCGCCCTGATGTCCGGTCAGATTCCCGGCGCGCCAGTGTAGCCAGTCCCGGCTCCCCTTCACCCGGCCGGCCGGGTGGGCGGCCGGCGGCCGTGGCGGGCTGAGCGGGGCCCCGCCCGGCGGGGCCGGGCGGCGGCTCGACCTGGCGTGATCCCGGTACACTCGCACCACGCCAGGCGGCGCCGTTCACCGCAGAGGGAGTCATGGCCAAGGTCGGGATCAGCGACGTCGCGGCGCGAGCGGGCGTCAGCGAGGCCACTGTCAGTCGCGTCATCAACCGCCGCGGGGTCGTCGCGGCGGCGACCCGGCGCCAGGTGGAGGAAGCGATCCGCGAGCTGGGCTACGAGCGCGGGGCGCAGAGTCAGCTGGTCGTGGTGCTCACCCCCGGGCTGGCCCAGCCGTTCTTCGGCCAGCTGTGCGAGCTGATCGAGTCGGCGCTCGCGTCGCAGGGCTTCCGGGCGATCGTGGCCTCCACCACCGTGGGCGGGCTCCAGGAGATCGACTTCATCTCCTCGACGATGGACCTGGGCATCGCCGGTGCCGTCTTCGCGTCCGCCAGCAACACGCTGATCGGTGCCGACCCGACCGTCTACCAGTTGCTCGCGGAGCGCAAGATCCCCTTCGTGCTGGTGAACGGCGCGATCGACGGTCATCCCTCGCCCAGTTTCTCCACCAATGACACCGTCGCGGCGGAGCTGGCGGTCGACCACCTGTGGGGGCTCGGTCACCGCGACATCGGCCTGATCGTCGGACCGGTGGGGAACCGGCCGAGCGAGCGCCGGCTGGCCGGGTTCGTCCAGTCGATGACCGCGCGCGGTGCCGCCGATCCGCGGCGGCTGGCCGTGCGGCAGGTCTACAGCGTCGAGGGCGGCATGTCGGCCGCCGGGACGCTGCTCGACCTGGGCGTGACGGCGATCGTCGCGGCCAGCGACTACATGGCTCTCGGCGCGATCCGGGCCGCCCGGCGCCGGGGGATGTCGATCCCCCGGGACCTGTCGGTGGTCGGCTACGACGACTCGCAGGTCATGGACTTCGTCGATCCGCCGTTGACCACGGTGCGCCAGCCCGTCGAGCGGCTCGCGCAGTCGGTGTCGACGGCCATGGTGCACCTGGTGAACCGCAAGCTCGTCCCGTCGGGCGAGCTGCTGTTCGACCCGCAGCTGATCGTGCGGGGCTCCACCGCGCCGCCGCGCTCCTGAGGCGTTGCGGAACGCCACCTCACGGTCCTCAGTGCCGCTTCGTTGACGGGTCATTGACGTATCCGTCAGAAACACGTCACAACGGGTCGTCGGTCGACACACCCCCTTCCGCACACATCGGGCGTCCCGACGCCTGCCTCCTCACCGCTGCCTGCGATGATGGGCACACGTATGCCGCTGAACAGATGTGGAACACCGATGCATTGACGCGAAGTTGACGTGCGTGTAACACTCCCTTTCATGGCGCAGGGACCACCATTTCCGCAGCCCTCCACATGTCTCGGCAGCCCGAAGCTGCACAACACCGTGCTTCACGTGAGATCCAGCATGACGGATCTTGTCGACTCTTTCATTTGGGCGTCACAGCGGGCCCGGGAGTGGGTGCAGACCGGACGGCGCGCGGACTTCCTGCCGAGCTACTGGGCGGGCCTCACCGACCGGCCGATGTTCTACGCACGGGATCTGGCCCACCAGATGCTCGGCGGCCACCTCCTGGGTCTCGACGCCGAGAACCTGGCGATGCTCCGGCACTTCGCCGCCTCCGCCACCGAGCGGCGCGGCTGGTACCCGCTGTGGGCGTTCCTGTTCGACGGCACGCCCGCGGCGATCGACTACCACGACGACGACGACTTCGTCCGTGAGATCCCGGCACCGTTCGAGCTGGTGGAGAAGGCCGTCGAGCAGTACCGCTGGACGCGTGACGAGCGGTTCCTGCGGACGCCGGAGATCTCCGCGTTCATCCGCACCACGCTGACCTCGTTCGTGCGGGCCCACGATCCTCTCGGGACCGGAGTCGCCGGTGAGCGCGGCAGCGGCCGGATCTTTCAGGGCACGGCCACCTACAACGAGGTGGAACGTCCGCCGCACCTGCTGGTGGCGGCCGACGGCATCGCCAGCCAGTGGGCGGCCCACGCCGCGCTCGCGGGTGTCGCGGCCGATGCCGGGCTGGACCGGGAGTTCGCGCGCTGGAACGCCGAACGGACGGCGGCCCTGGAGACCGGGTTCGCCGAGGGCTGGTGGCTGGCGGAGCACGAGCACTACACGGCGGGCTTCACCCAGGAAGGGCCGGTCAGCGGGTTCGGGCTGGAGAGCACGTGGTTCCCGGCGGTCAAGGGCCTGATGCGGCCGGACGACCGGGCGACCGCCCACCTGGACTTCCTCGGCGCCTGCCTGGAGAAGAGCCCGCCGCACAACATCGAAGCCTTCACCTACCTGCCCGAGGCGTACCTGCGTTACGGACGCGACGAGGAAGCCCTTCGCTGGATCCGGTTCCTGGCGGAATCCCGCGCGGACTATCCGGAGGTGCCGTTCACGCACGTCGCCCACATCGCGACGGGCCTGACCGGTCTGAGCGTGGGACCGCGCGAGGGCGAGGTACGGACCCGTTCGCACATCCCGGCGGACGCCTGGCTGGAGGTGAGGCGGATCGCCGCCGGAACCTCGGTCATCGGTGTACGCCACGAGGGACACGAGGCGAGCGAGCTGTGGGTGAGCGCGGGCAGCGGCGTCACCTGGACCAGCACCTGGCCGGACGGCCGCACCGTCCAGGTCGGCGTCCCCGCCGGCGAACGGGTGCGTGTCACCGCCGACGGCGACACCACCGCGGCCGGCCGGCACACATGAACCGCAGCACCTCCCCTGCGACACGACCCGCGACGACAAGGACCTTCCCGTGTTGAGAACCGCAGTGGCAGCCGCCATAGCCGTCGGCTGCCTGGCCTCCCTCGCCGCGTGCAGCAACGACAGCGGGGCCACCCCTGGAGACGGCGGCGGTGATTCCGCGTCCATCTCGTTCGCCTATTGGGGCAGCAACGAGGAGAACGCGACGATCAAGAGCATGGTCGCCGCCTTCGAGAGGGCCCACCCCGGCATCCACGTCGAGGCCAACTGGATCCAGAGCGACTACGAGCAGAAGCTCCAGACATCCGTCGCCGGCGGTGACGCCCCTACCGTGGCCGCGATCTCCAACACCTCGCTGCCGAGCTTCTTCACCGTCTTCAGACCGGTCAGCGTCGACAAGAGCGCGTACTACTCCCCTGCCGTCGCCAAGGCGGGCAACGTCGACGGCACCGACTACGCCGTGCCGTTCGTGGCCAAGAGCAAGGTGATGGCCGTCGACAAGACCCGCTTCACCAAGGCCGGCCTCCCGGTGCCGTCGGGCACGACGCCGCTCGGCACCCGGGACTTCGTCGCCGCCGCCCGGAAGATGACCAGCGGCTCCGGCTCGTCCAAGGTCTACGGCTCGGCACCCTTGTGGTACGACGGATGGCTGTTGGCCGACGGAGGCTCCTACTACAACGCCGACGGCACGAAGTGCACGATGGGCGACGCGGCGGGAATTCGGGCCGCGAAGACCGTCGTCGACTCGGTGAAGCCCCACGGTTTCGCGCCCACCTCGATCGCCGCCCAGGGCCAGGACATGTTCCAGTGGCTGGCACAGGGCAAGGTCGCGACGCTGCCCGACTTCGGCCCCTGGAACATCGCGAAGTTCGCCGCGCTGGACCCTTCCCGCTTCGCCCTCGTCCCCATGCCCGGCCGCGGTGAGCCCATGGAGGTCGACGGCCTCGGCATCGCCAGGAGCGCGAGCCCGGCTCAGGTCAAGTCCGCCGAGACCTTCACGACGTTCATGAGCACCGACCCGGCCGCCCAGAACCTGCTGGCGTCCAAGGAGTCCGCGCTGGGCGTGCCCGTGGTCCGCGCCTCGCTCGCCGCCTTCAGGTCCGCCGCGCCCAAGGCCAACCTCCAGGCGTTCATCGACGCCGTCGAGCACGCGGTGACCACCCCGTACGTGAAGAACAAGGTCCGGATCGAGAGCACCTTCTCGACCGCCCTGAACTCCCGCACCGCGATCGGGACCGGCCACGAGGACCCCGCGACCGTGCTGCCGCAGCTCCAGGACACGTGCCAGAAGATGCTCGACGCGACCAAGTGACCCCGGGCGGACGGCCGCGCGCGGCACCGAGGAGGACCGATCCCCAGCATGTCAGAGACAGTGAAGGGCCTGGAGGGCCTCCTCGCACGGTTCCATCTGGATGTCGCGCTCCAGCCCATCGTCGCCTTCGCCCTGATGACGGCCGTCGTCTTCGGGCTTCTCGGGGCCGCCATGTGGCTCGCGGTGAGACGACGGTGGATCGGTCGCGCGACCGCGGCGTTCTGGCTCTTCGTCTCCCCCTGGATCGTCGGCTTCCTGCTGTTCACAGGCGGTCCGATGGTCTACTCCCTGGTCCTGTCGTTCACCCACTGGGACCTGCTGGGCCCGGCGAGGTTCGCCGGGCTCGCCAACTACCGGCAGGCACTGCACGACCCGGACGTCGGACAGGCCGTCAAGGTCACCCTGCTGTACGCGGTGCTCAGCGTCCCGGCGCAGACGGTGCTGTCGCTCGCGGTGGCGCTGCTGATGAACGTGAAGGTCAGCGGCATCCATGTGTTCCGCACCCTGTGGTACCTGCCCTCACTCGTCAGCGGGGTCGCGCAGACGGTGCTGTTCGTCTGGGTGTTCAATCCCGAGCACGGCCTGGTCAACGGGGCACTCCGGCTGCTGGGCGCCGAAGGCCCGAAGTGGCTGTTCGACCCTGACTGGGCGCTGCCGGCGGTCGTCCTCATGAGCCTGTGGACCGTCGGCGGCAACATGATCATCTACCTGGCGGGGCTTCAGGACGTACCGTCCGAACTCTACGAGGCGGCGGCACTCGACGGCGCCGGCCGCCTGCGCGTCCTGTGGAACGTCACCATCCCGCAGATCAGCCCGGTCATCTTCTTCAACGTGGTGACGGGACTGATCTACGCGATGCAGACCTTCACCCAGGGCTACGTCATCACCCAGAACGGCGGCGGCCCCTCCAACTCCCTGCTGTTCTACGTCGTGTACCTGTACCAGAACGCGTTCAAGTTCTTCCAGATGGGCTACGCGTCGGCACTCGCCTGGATCCTCTTTCTCATGATCATGGTGCTCACGGCGGTCGTCTTCCGGGGCAGCAGTTTCTGGGTCTACTACGAATCCCAGCGTCCCAAGGAAGGGAGGCGGCGTGTCCGCGCCAAGTAGGACGATGCCTCGGGCACGGACCGGGAGGGCCGCACGCGACCGGCGGTCGCGCGACGACGGGGCGCCGGCCGCGCGTTACACCGCGCTCGCCGTCCTCGTCGTGGGCTCGGTCGTGTTCGTCTACCCCTTCCTCTGGATGATCGCGACGGCGCTGCGCACACCGGAAGGTGTGTCCAGCGGGGGAATCGCGTTGTGGCCCGTGCAGTGGCAGTGGTCGAACTTCTCCAGCGGCCTCGACTCGTTCCCGTTCTGGCGGTACTTCCGCAACTCGCTGCTCAGCACCCTGGTGCCGGTGGTGGCGGTCGTCTACTCGTCGTCGCTGGTGGGTTTCGCGTTCGCGCGGATCCGGGCCCGCGGTTCGAACGTGCTGTTCGGGATCGTGCTGGCGACTCTCCTGTTGCCGCAGGAGGTGACGATCGTTCCGCAGTTCATCCTGTTCAGGAACCTCGACATGATGAACACGTTGTGGCCGATCATCGTGCCCGCCTTCTTCGGGTCGGCCTTCTTCATCTTCCTGTTCCGCCAGTTCTACCTGCGGCTGCCGGAATCGCTGACGGACGCCGCCATCCTGGACGGCGCCGGGTGGTTCCGCATCTGGTGGTCGGTCTACCTTCCGCTGTCGCGCCCGGTGCTGATCGCGACCGCGGTCCTGCAGTTCATGTCGTACTGGAACAACTTCTTCCAGGCCGCGATCTACGTCACCGACGACAAGTGGAAGACGCTGCCGCTGGCGCTCGCCGGATTCCAGTCGGTGAACGGCACCAACACCCCCCTGCTCATGGCCACGACCGTCGTCGTGACCCTGCCCTGCGTACTGATCTTCTTTCTCGCGCAACGCCACATCATCGGCGGGATCTCCTTCTCCGGGAACAAATGAGGGACACGCGGGCAGGTCTCTCACCGGTCTTGAGGTCCGCCCTGGTTGAACCTGTACCCGGCGAAGTCGGCGATGCGGACGTACCCGATGCGCTGGTAGAGGGCGTTGCTGGTGGGGTTGTCCGGGTCCGTGAACAGGACGACGTCCGTCGCGCCCGCGGCCAGCGCCGCCCGGCTCACCTCGGCCGTCACGGCGCCCGCGTAGCCGCGGCCCCGCAGGTGGGCCGGGGTGTAGACGGGGTCCACCCGGACCATGCCGCCGACGATCGAGGTCGCGGCGGCCATGGAGACGGGGGTGCCGTCCGGGGTCTCCCAGAACGTGAAGTGCCTGTCGCCGAAACGCGAGTCGTCCCAGGAGCCGGCGTCGATCAGGTCGATGGAGGACTGCTCCCCCACGTCGACGCAGAACTCCCGGCACCAGCGCACCACTTGCTCACGGTCCCGCTCGCCGGTGCCACGGCCCCGGCCCTCCGGGCGCGGCCGCGGTGGGGTGAGCGTGCCGAGACGGTAGAGATGCGTCCGCCAGAAAGGCACCGGTACCGCGCTCGTGTGCCGCTGCCATGCCGCGGCGAAAGCGCCCGCGGTGTCGTGGTCGGCGATGACGTGGGCGGGCGAGTGGCCGAGACCGGCCAGCTGGGCGGCGAGGGCGTTCGCCTGCTCGACGGAGAGGGGGGTGAGGCCCAGACGGCCGCGCGGGGTGACGTAGAAGACCGCGTGGACGTCGCCTGCTGACTCCAGCCGGCCGAAGACGGGGGCGGCGGCGGGTCCGGCCGCGCGGCGTTTCCGCAGATTCTCGATGTCCGTCAGCGGCGTGTTGTGCAGGGCAGGGCGCGAGCGCAGGAAGTCCCCGGCTCGGGCGAGGAACTCGTCGACGTCCTGGGTCAGGTGCCAGTGATGCGGGCTCATACTTCATGCTCCCGGAAGTCCCGGCGTGAAGTCATCGGGATGAGCGCAAGCGGTGCGGCACTGCGGACGCCGGTGGTCAGGTCGCGCTGGGCGCAGGCGCCGGTCGCCACGGTACGAGCCCGGCACCGGCGTCGTACCCGCTACGCCTGCACGACCGTGCGCCGGCCGTCCGCGGCCTGCGGCTGGTCGTCCGGGGCCAGGCGGTCGATGCGGTGCACGTCCGGGACGCAGAGGTTGAGGAGGGTCGCCGCAACGATCATTCCCGCGCAGGTCAGCAGCACGGCCTGGCTGCTCCAGGAGCGGGCCGCGAGGGCCGTGACGAGGTAACCGACGGGGATGGCGAGGCGCTCCCCGACCCCGTTGTAGGCGCTCATGCGGCCCTGTTCCGCCTGGGGCACGCGCTGTTGGAACGCGGTGGTCCAGGCGACGATCGCGATGTCGAGCCCGACGCCTGCCAGTGCGGTGGCCGGCAGGACGAGAGGCAGCGGCAGCGTGCAGGCCATGGACGCCAGGGGCAGCGCGAGCGCACCACCCGCGCAGACCGCCACCGTGAGCGGCCGGTACGGCTTCCAGCGCAGGCAGACGAGCGTTCCCGCCAGCAGGCCGCAGGTGAACGCCGCCTGGATCAGACCCCAGTCGCGTGCTCCCGCGTACCGCCGTGCGGCCACGAGCGGGCCGAGGAGCTGGAAGCCCGCCAGCCAGGCCGCGACGAGGACGGAGCCGGCGACCGTGTAGGTCCACAGCCAGGTCCGCGCCCAGAACCCGGCCCAGCCCGCCCGCAGGTCGCTCAGGACGCCGCCCGGTGCGGCGAGCGGAGCCTCCAGACGCAGTCCGAGCAGCAGGACGGCCGCGGCGGCGAAGGTGACCGCGTCCCACGCCAGTGCCCATGCCGCGCCGCTGGCAGCGACGACGACACCGCCGACGGCCGGACCCAGTGCCTTGACCGCGTTGCTCGGCAGCCTGAGCAGCGCGTTCGCCTGCTGAAGGTGCTGTCGCGGAACGATCTGCGCGACGGCGCCCTGCGCGGCCGGCACGATGAACGACGCCGCCGTCCCCGAGACGAAGCCGCATGCCGCGATCGACACCGTCGTCGCGTGTCCGGTGGCCACGGTGACGGCCAGCGCACCCTGCGCGCCCGCCGCCAGCAGGTTCCCCACGAAGAGAAGCCGGCTGCGGGACAGGCGGTCCGCGAACAGACCGCCGGCGAGCAGGAACACGATCGTGGGGACGGTGCTCGTGGCGAGCACCAGACCGAGGGACCCCGCTCCTCCGCCCTGTTCGATGACGGAGTAGGCCAGGGCCAGAGGGGCCATCGCGGACCCGGTCGCCGAGATGAGGTTGGCCGACACGAACCGCCGGAAAGCCGCGATCCTGAACGGACTGGACGGACCGCTGATCGGTGTCGGTGACGCGTCGGCGGTTCTCATGGTCTCCCTCGGACTCGGCGCAGCGAGCACCCTAGTGCAGGAGGACGCCGTACCGGACGCCGGTCGTCCGAGCGGTCGGCGTGAAGGGGGCACGGCACGTCACCGGCGGCGGGCCCGGGTCGGTCACCACCGCGCCGCCGGCTCCTGCCGCCCGCCCTGCGTCGCGGCCGGCAGACGCGGGCTCCCGCGACGAACGGGCGCCCCGGATCGAGGCGTTGGCCGCGTTCCCAGGGTTCAGGAGGCCCGGTCCCCGGTAGGACTCGTCTTTGGGGACTCGGTCGCCGCCCAGCTCGCGAGGAGCTTGAGCCGGTCCTCGTCGGGGCTGCCCGGTTCGGCCGTGTAGAGGGTCAGCGAGTGGACCTCGCGTGGCGAGATGGGCAGGTCCATCGGCTGGTAGACGAGTGTGAGCGGCCCGGCGTCGGGGTGGTGCAGCTGTTTGACCCCGCCGTGGTGGATGCGCACGTCGTGGGCGGCCCAGCGGGTACGGAACTCGGTGCTCATCGTGCACAGCTCGCCGATCAGTTCACGCAGTGCCTTGTCGTGCGGGTAACGGCCCGCCTCGGCGCGCAGCAGGGCGACGGTGGCGGAGAGGGCACCGTCCCAGTCGGCCACGAAGTCCGGCGCGCCGGGGTCGAGGAACCAGTACCGGGCGAAGTTGGGCCGGCCTCGTTCGTCCGTGGTCGCACTGCGGAACAAGGGCGCGTGCGAGGGCTCGGCGCGCACTCGGTCGTCGAGGCGGTCGGCACCCAGGAGGCGTTCATGCAGGCCGTCGGCGCCACCCGCGGCGGCGGGCACCTGGGCTACGTGGGCGTCAACTACGGCGTCGCCATCCCGGGCATCGAGCTGTTCCTCGCCGGGATCCACACCCTCGGCGGGCCCGCCCCGGTGCGCCGCTTCCTGCCCGACCTGATCCGGCTCATCTGGGACCGCGAGATCGACCCCGGCAAGGTCTTCGACCTCACCCTGCCGCTGGAGCGGGCCCCCGAGGGCTACCAGGCGATGGACGAGCGCCGCGCCACCAAGGTGCTGCTCACCCTCTGACCGCCTGCGGGGCGCCTCCGGCGGGATCCGACGGTCGACGGGCGCCGGCCGGGTCCCGCCCCGCCCCCGCTACGAGCCGATCATGTCCTCTTCGAACGGGGTGCCGGCCGGGTCGGCGTTCACGGTCCGCCAGGCCACGTACTCCACCGCCCACGGTTCCCCGTCCCCCCAGGCGGACCGCAGCTCGTCATCGAACTCCCAGCTGACGGCCTCCTCATCGCCGGGGTGCTCCGCACCGAGATCCTGAAGCAACGCGTTGATCCGCATGCTGGTGGGCGGCGTGCACTGGGCGGCCCGCGCGCCGTGGTCGTCGGGGTTCGTGTGACAGTTCATACCGGTACAACGACGCCGCGGGCGGCACGGAACGGTAGACACCCGGCTCGGTCTCGGTGTCTCCTTGCGTTCCGACCCGCGTGCTGCGTCATCAGCGTGCGGCTGCGGGCGGCGTCCTCGTCGAGCGCCCGCTTGAGGGCGGCCCGACCTCACCGGCCCGCGAGCGCACCGGCACAGTGTCCTCGGCACCCGCCGACCGGTGGATCGACAGCTGGTCGCGACGACCGTGAGCGCAGCACCTCGGCCGTCGAGCCCGCGCGCGTGCTGCTGCCCCGCGGGCAACGGCGCTGACCGGGAGTCCTTCGGCGGTGCCGGCCCTCAGGACCCCGGCCGCCATTCGAAGAGCAGGATGGTCGCGTCGTCGCGCAGCTGGTTGCGCTGGTAGTCGAAGATGGCGTGGATGAGCAGCCGCAGTACCTCGGCCGGGCGCTGGCCGGCGACGTTGGAGTGGATGATGAATTCGGTGAACCGGTCGAGGCCGAACTCGGCGCCGTCGGCGTCCCGGGCCTCCACGACACCGTCGGTGTAGAGCAGAACGCAGTCGTCCGGTTCCAGTTTCGTCTCGTGGATCTGCCGGGCCGCCGGCGCCAGCGGGCCGGCGAGGCCGAGCGGTGGCTGCGGAGAGCTGTCGAGCGCCCCGGCGAGCACCCGCTCGTCACGGATCAGAAGCGGCGGGGGATGACCGCAGTTGACCCAGCGCAGCAGCCCGCTCTCGGCGTCGAGCCGGCACAGCACACCGGTGCAGAAGTGGTCGGGCAGCCACTGGGCGAGCGCCTGGTCGACGGAGCCGACGATGTCGACCAGGTCGCCACCGCAGCGGCGGGTGTTGCGGGCCGCCGCCATGGCGACCGACGTGGTCAGGCCGGCGATGAGATCGTGCCCCATCCCGTCGAGGATCATCGTGTGCAGCGTGTTCTTGACCACCGAGTGGTCGAACGCGTCCCCGGCGATGCCGTATGCCGGTTCCAGGACGGCGGTCGAGACGCATCTGCTGCTGCCGATGGTGCGGGGTGGCAGGAAGGCGCGCACCATCTCGGCGGGCAACCCCATGGGTGCGGTGCGGGTCCGGGCAGCGAGCCAGTCGCTGTAGGCACGCTTGGAGGAAATGATCATGGCGAACAGACGGGCCAGCATCCGGCCGCGACGCATCAGCACCCCGTCGAGCGAGGCGACGCGCACCGCGAGCACGCCGAGCCGCTCCGCACCGTCGACCATGGGCAACCAGACGATCAGGCAGTCATCGGCGTCGACCACCCGCGGGGAGATCGTGCGGTAGGCCCAGCCGGCCGACGAGCCGTCCACCAGGAGCGGTTCCAAGGCTTCGTCCAGGGGGATGAGCAGCCGCTGTTGCAGATCCACGAGGTAGATCAGCGCGGTGCCCAGGCCGAGTGCAACGGCGCACCGGGCGGCGAGGCCGGGCAGTTCGACCGGCAGGGCCGTCTGCGCCTCGGTGATCAGCTGCTCCCACCGGTTCTCCTCTTCGGAGGGGTCGGGACCGGGGGGTGCCTGTGGTGGGTCCGGCACGGGGATCACCCCTTCCATGCCCAGTCTCACACCGATCCCGCCGTCGCACGCCCCCGGCGGGTGCCGATGCTCGACGAGAACGCACCCGTAAAAGCGGATCACCGCTTGTGATTCAGTTCACCAGCTTTGGCCTGGATTAATACCTAACGTGCGTTTTAGCCTCTTCAGGAGTATGCAAGCCTCATAGGTGATCTCCTCACGCAGCAGTCGCGCAGGCGACGGGAGGAGGCCGGACGGAACTCGGGCAATAGCCGCTGTTTCCCGTCACTTCAGAGGCGATTTCGAGCTCGGAAGGCGGAAGAAGTGAGCGACGACGCCGTGTGGGTCCGAGGCGTGACCGGCATCCAACTGCATCACGTCACCAATATCCAGGATGCTCGGCGGTTTCTGGGCAATGCCGTCATGGCGCTGAAGGCTGCCCATGTGCGAACCGGCGACGCCAGGTTTACGGGTCTCGCCGACCAGCTCAAGAGCATGGTCGCCGCGGCGCGTGACCTGGAGGGCGAGGCGCAGGAGAGGATGCGGGAGCTGCACTCCGCGGACCCCGAGCGGTTCGTGCGGTGCCGGGAGGGCGAGGAGCCCTGGCCGGACGAGCTCCAGGCGGGCTTCGTGCCGCGTCATACGTGCCGCGACGAATGCCTTTACCACGACCACGGGGTGCTGGACGGCATCCTGCAGTGCACCTGCGGCCGCCCGCCGTGCCGCGCTTGCGCGATCGTCGGCGCGCCCTGACGCGGAGCCGCGAGGGCGGGCTCGCACGGGAAGAGGCGGTCCGGATCGCCGGGGCGACACATGTGCCGCCACGGGACGTCGGCCCCGCCCGGTGCCGCTTTCCCCCGTCTCCTTCCGGGGAATAGCGCGGGCGCATCTCTTTCGACGCGGTATGGAATATGTTGTTCCGGCGAACAGGCCCGGTCGTGCGTGCACGGCCGGGCCTGCCTTTTCAGGACGGGCGAAGCAACTCGCCTTGACACGCCGCCATCCGGGGGGTTGCCTTGAATAAGGACGCTACGACTGCGGCGTCCCATCGGCTCCGGCTCGGTCTACGTCCCGGGGTCGGAGACGCGGCGGGGCGGAGATTTTATGGCGACGTATGAATATTCCTGCAGCCGCTGCGGATCGTTCGATGTGAAGCTGCCGATCGGCACCGCGCCGACGCAGTGGAAGTGCTCGCGGTGCAACGACGCCGCGCGGCGTGTGTACTCCTCTCCGGCATTCGCCTCGACATCGCCCGCGGTGGCGGCACTGCGCGAGCGTTCGGAGAGATCCCGGGAGAACCCCGAGGTGGTCACGCGCGTTGCCGGCAACGCGACGCCAAGTCCCGCTCATCCGGCGCTCGCACGGCTTCCCCGGCCCTGACGGGCAAGCCGGGCCGGCGCATGTGCGTGCGTCTTCCCCGCGGGTGCTTGGGGCGATGACTGCTTGCCGGCACGAGGGCTCGCGGGCGTGTCACCGACGGAGCGAAACAGCGGGAGGTGTGTCCTCTTGGCCAACGTCGGACTTCTCTTCGTGGGCGCTGTGCTGTTCATGAACGGGTTGATGCTGCTGGGAAAGGTGGACAGCCGGGCAGCAGCCATATTCAACCTCTTCGTGGGCGGACTACAGGTCCTCACACCCACCTATCTCATCATCGCCGCGAACAATGATCCCAAGCGCATCATGCTGGCGTCGGGCATTTTCCTCTTCGGTTTCACGTACCTCTACGTGGGAATCGGACTGCTCATCGGGCTGGACACGAACGGAGTGGGATATTACTCGCTCTTCGTGGCCATCGTGGCCCTCGGCTATTCCTTCGTCAGTTTCCGGCTCGTGAAAGATCAGCCATTCGGCGTGATATGGCTCTATTGGGCGTTCCTCTGGTTCCTCTTCTTCCTCCTGCTGGGGCTGAAAATCGAGACGCTGACGACCTATGTGGGCTGGGTGACCGCGATCGAGGGCTGGGTGACGGGTGTCATCCCGGCATACCTGCTGCTGACCGGTTACTGGGTCCCGGCGAACTTCTCGGAGACGGCGATCGCGCTGGGCGCCTTCGGCGTGCTGACCTTCGCCGCGCTGTGGTTCGTACTCCGCCGCAGGTCTCCTCACAAGCCTGCGCAGGACTACGGCACCTCGGGATATCCGGCCGGAAGCCACGGCTGACCCTTCTGGGGCGCCATGCCACTTGGATCATCGGGAGCAACACGAGGAGTTGACATGCCTGAAGTGATCTTCAGCGTCGATCAGTCCCGGTCGATGCGTGACCAGGAGGTGCCCGGACACAACAGGTGGCATCCGGACATACCGACTGTTGCCATGGTCCGCCCGGGGGACGAGTTCCGCGTCGAATGCCGTGAGTGGACCGACGCGCAGATCGGCAACAACGATTCCGCCAACGATGTGCGTGACGTCGACCTCAAGCGGGCCCACATGCTCAGCGGGCCGATCGGTGTCGAAGGCGCGGAGCCGGGTGACCTGCTGATCGTGGACGTCCTCGACCTCGGGCCGGTGCCACAGCAGGTCGGGGACGCCCCTGGTCAGGGCTGGGGGTACACGGGCGTCTTCGCCAAGGCCAACGGCGGGGGATTCCTGACCGACTACTTCCCGGACGCCTACAAGGCGATCTGGGAGTTCCACGGGCAGGTGGCGACCTCCAGGCACCTCCCCGGCGTCCGCTTCACCGGCATCACGCACCCCGGTCTCTTCGGTACGGCGCCGTCCGCCGAGCTGCTGGAACGCTGGAACAGGCGGGAGCAGGCCCTGATCGACACCGACCCGGAGCGCATCCCGCCCCTGGGGCTCGCGCCCGACCAGGACCAGGCCCTGTGTGGTCAGGCGACGGGATCGGACGCCGAGCGCATGGCCCAGGAAGGCGCGCGCACGGTTCCCGCGCGGGAGAACGGAGGCAACCACGACATCAAGAACTTCACCCGCGGGTCGCGCGTCTTCTACCCCGTCCACGTCAAGGACGCCAAGCTGTCGGGTGGCGATCTGCACTTCAGCCAGGGAGACGGTGAGATCACCTTCTGCGGCGCCATCGAGATGGGCGGTTACATCGACTTCCACGTCGATCTCATCAAGGGCGGCATGGAGAAGTACGGCATCAGCACCAACCCCGTCTTCATGCCGGGCAACGTCGAGCCGCGGTACACGGAGTTCATGTCCTTCATCGGGATCTCCGTGGACCACGACACCGACACCAACTACTACCTGGACGCGACGGTCGCCTACCGCCGTGCCTGCCTCAACGCCGTCGAGTACCTGAAGAGGTTCGGCTACACCGGAGAGCAGGCCTACCTGCTGCTCGGCGCGGCTCCCATCGAGGGGCGCATCAGCGGGATCGTCGACATCCCGAACGCCTGCTGCTCGCTGTACCTGCCGACCGGGATCTTCGACTTCGACGTCCGCCCCACCGCGGAGGGACCGAAGACCGCGGACCGCGGGCAGTGCGCGGTGTCCGGCTGAACGGAGGGAGACCCGCACGCGGTCCCTGCCCGGCGGCTCACCGGGCGGGGGCCGCGCACTGCGGGCTCACCGTGCCCGGACGTGCAGGGTGAAGCCGACTTCGGTGGAGCCGAGCGTCTCGGTCACCCTCCAGCAGCCGGCCTCGGGGAAGGCGATGACCGTCGGCCACCACTGCCGGTCACCGTCGGCGGTGGCCAGTCCGCCGGTGCTGCCGCTCACGGAGCCGGGCCGGTCGAGTCGTGCGGCGCCGACGTGCGGGGCGCCCTTCCGGTCCGTCACCCGTCCCCGGGCGTCGAGGGTGATCGAGGCGTACTTCGTACGGTAGCCGTCCCGGCGTTCGCCCGGGTGATCCAGGAGAGCCGGCCTGGCCACCCACAGGTCGTCGGCGCCGTACCAGCGCATCGCCTAGTCGAAGTCGTGCACGGCGGCTGGTACGGCATCGGAGGGGACCGGCGCGGTTTCCCGGCAAGCCGCGTCCGAACCCGGCTGACGCGGCGCCGACGGCGAACAGCCGACGGCCAGCATCACCAATGGGCACGCGAGTAAGGCCGCTCCTCGTGCCGTCCGCGTCCGCATGCGTGTCAGTCTTCCACGGCCGCGAGCTGAGCGGAGGGTGTGCGACGAGCCCACCGCGGCCGCCGTCACGTCCCCTCGCCTCCGGCGAGCGGCTCGTGCGCCTCACCGTCCTTCGGCACACGGGCCTTGTGACTCATCGAGGTGACGAGGGTGGAGGAGATGTGGGCCAGGGCGGGGTCGGCGGCGATGAAGAACGTCTCGACTCCGGCCAGTTCGTGGTTCATGCGGGCCATCGGCATCTCGTGGTCCAGGTCGCGGACGCCGCGGACTCCGCGGATGACGACGTCGATTCCGGCTCGGCGGCAGTATTCGGCCAGCAGGCCGCCGGTGTGGGAGTCGACCGTGACGTTGCCCAAGTCCGTTGCCGCCGCACGGAGCCGGTCCAGCCGTTCCGTGAGGGGGAAGCGGCCGGTCTTGTTCGAGTTGGACATCACGCACACGACGACCTCGTCGAACAGGACGGAAGCGCGCCGGAGTACGTCCTGGTGCCCTTGAGTGACCGGGTCGAACGATCCTGGGAAAAGGGCTCGCACGATCGGAAACAGTAACAAGCGGCTGCTACGGTCACCGCAGTGCCGACCGTTCGGTGGGTGCCAGCCGTAGCCGCTGTGGGGGCCCGGCCAGCCGTGCCGAGAGGGTCGGCAGCACCTCCTCGCGCCAGCGTTCCGAGAGCCGCACGTGGTTCAGGTGCTGCTCCAGACCGGCTTCGTCGGCGAAACGCGCGAACCATACGAAGACCTCCTCGTTCGTGCGTACCGGCAGCGCCGGGAAGGTGTTCGGGGCGTGTTCCGACCGCAGGTACGCCAGTGGCTCGGCGCCGGTCTCGGTCAGTACGGGGCGCACACGCTGCTCGAAGAACTCGGCGAACGTCGCGTCGAACGGGCCGTGGCCGTACCAGATCGTGGCGAGGACGAGCGACGGTGGCGACGGCGCCGGCTCGCCGGGGGCCGGCCGGGCGTCGGCCGGCACGGGAAACCCGCCGCCCGTCGAAGCGGGCCGCAGCAGCAGCACGTCATCGGAGTCGGTCATCGTCGCGTTCGCCTCGTCGCGGTGTGCCCGCCAGACCGGGCCGCCGTAGAAGCCTTCCAGGGCCTCGGCACGGCGCGGCATGTCCTCGAAGCCGCGGAGCCAGACGAACCGGTCAGGGTCGTCCAGGTCACGGAACTGCCCCAGGACGGTCGCGCCCACCGCCTCCTGGGACTCGACGAATTCACGGTCGAACAGTTCGATCAGGACGTCGCGCCGCCCTGGGTGCAGCGTGTACTGGCGCAGTTCGACGACTGGGCACCGTGGGGCTTCCACCGGTCCTACTCCTCGTTCCGTTGTGCCTTGCGGTCTTCCGGCTGGTTCAGCAGCGTCTCGCGGAGTACATCGGCGATCGACGTGTCCGCCAGCTCTCGGCGCATGACCCGCTCGACCCGGTCGTAGACCCCGCTCAGGGCGGGCCGGATGCCCCGGCCGACCGGACACTCCAGACTGGGCTCGGTGCGGTGCAGGCCGAACGGTGGCTGCGCGTCCACGGCGTCGTACACCTCAAGCAGGGAGATCCCCTCGGGCTCCCGGGCCAGGCTCCAGCCTGCGCCGGCGCCGTGGCGGACCTCCACCAGGCCGGCTCGCCGCAGGTCACCGAGGCTGCGCCGGATGATCACGGGGTTGGTGTTGACGCTGGCCGCGACCTGCTCGGAAGTGAGGACCTCCTGGCCACGGCGGTGCGCCAGCGCCAGCCAGGCCAGCGCGTGCGTCGCGATGGTCAACCGGCTGTTCGCCGCCATCACTCCTCCTCGTTCGGTGCAACAGCTTCTGTTACACCCGACCCCGCGGTCAAGCCCTTCGGCTTCCGCCAGCACCCTTGGTCACGCCCTCGCCAAGTGCCGACAGGGGAAGCCGGCTGGGGCTGTCACCGTTGCGGTGACCAGGGAGCGGAGCGCAGGTCCGCGACGCTGTGCCGGTCACGGCCCTCCGGGGGACCGCCGGCCGCCTTGCCCACCGCGACCATGGAGACGATCGCCCAGCCCGGGTTCGGGTCCAGCTCCTTGGTGAGCCCTTCGATGTCGAAGGCCCGGAACTGGTGCGCCGCCAGCCCCATGGCCTGTGCCTGAACGGTCATGTGGGCGACGGCCTGGCCGAGGTCGTAGTCCGCGAACTCGGAGTAGAGCAGGTGCGTGTCGTCGACGTGCCGGCGCGTCAGGGTGACGATGAGCAGGCCCGCGTTCGTCGCCCAGCGGGCCGAGCTCGGCGCGAGGTGAGGGAGCATCCGGTCGTGCTCCGGCTCACCCGGCCTGCCGGTGAAGAAGCCCCACGGCTGGGAGTTGCCCGCCGACGGTGCCCACCGCGCGGCTTCCAGCAGCAGCCCGAGGGCGTGGTCGTCGACGACCCCCGACGGATCGAACCGGTAGGGGCTGAAGCGCCCGGCGAGCAGCGGGTGCAGGCCGCGCGGCGGCTCCTGAGGATGGCGCATGCTCCCCTCCAACCGGCGCCCGCCGGCGCGTATTCCGGCCGGCGCGAGCGGGATCGCGCGCCACACCGGACCGGCATGAGGCCGAGGTCGGGCAGTGGGCTGGGGTGTGGCGCAGGCCGACGTGCTGCCGGGCTTCGCCGGGAGGTGCGTGGCGGCGGACGACGACGCGCGAGACCGTCTCTCGCCGGCGGAAAGCGCCGGGGTCACCGGACGCGGGTCAGGGATTCGTCCAGGCCTTGGGGTCCTCCGCCAGGCTCAGGACCTCGTCGGGCAGTTCGGCCGCGGCCACGTGGGCCAGGGTGACCTCGTCGAGGATCTTGCGGACGTTGGCACGCACGGCGATCCAGAGCGGCAGCAGCGTCTCCGCGGGTCCGCAGTAGGCGAGTTCGGGGGGGCGCACTCCCCGCACGGACACCAGGGGGCCGTCCGCCACGCGGATGACGTCCGCGATGGCGATCGAGTCCGCCGGACGGGCGAGGCGGTAGCCGCCCTTGCCGCCCCGCTGGCTGATCACCAGCCCGCCCCGGCGCAGGTCCCCCAGAATGCCCTCCAGGAACTTGTGCGGGATGCCCTGTGCCGCGGCGATCGCCTCGGCCTTGAGCGAGGCCTCGTCCCCGGCCGCGGCCAGCTCCAGTGCCGCCCGCACCGCATAGTCCGCCCGCGCCGAGATCCGCATGCCCCGATTATCCATCACCGCCGTGCCCGCCCGTCACCGCTGCGCCGTCAGGCGGGCAGGGTGAAGGGCGGGTGCGCTCCGTTCAGGAAGTAGTCGCCGACCTCGCGCAGCCGGTGGGCGGCGGGCTCCCGCAGGGTGTGCGTCCGGGCGTTGCGCCAGAAGCGGTCGAAGCCGTGGCGGGAAGAGGCGGCGCCGGCGCCGATGACGTCCAGGGCGCGGGTGGTGACCTCCTGCGCGGCCCGGGCGGCGGCGGTCTCGGCCACGCTCGCGAGGACGGTGATCTCCGCGCACTCCTCGTCGTCGAGGTCCTCGCCCCGCGCGAGGCCGCGCATCAGGGCGTCCACCGCCTGGTCGGCGAGTGCGGACGCGGCCCTCGCGACGACGGTGAGCTCGCCGTACACGGTGAGGGCGTACGGATCCTGTGCCGGGCCGTCCGGCCAGGGGTGGGGCGAGAGCGGCTGCCAGGGGGACCGCATGCCCCTTCCGTACTCGCGGATCTCGGCCAGCAGTCCCTCGGCCACGCCGAGGAGGAACTGGACGGAGACCAGACGCGAGGTCGGCGCGGCCAGGGAGGTGAAGGGCGACAGGGCGTCCTCGTCCGGCGAGAGGGAGCCGAGCACGTCGTCGGCCGTGACCGGCACGGAGTCGAACTCGACGCCGCCACCGGCCGCCAGCCGCTGGCCGAAGGTGTCCCCGCCGCCGCTCACGACGCCCGGGCGTGCGGGGTCGACCAGGACGGCCACCGGCTCGCCGGTGCCGTACTCGGCGGCTCGCACCACCAGCCGGTCGGCGACCCCGACACCGGTGGCGTACCTCTGGTAGCCGCTCAGCAGGTAGCCGTCCGAGGAGGGGGTCAGGACGAGGGGTGGTTCGTGTGAGCCGATGCCCCCTCCCCAGCACCACTGCCCCGCCGTCGACTGCCGCTCGACGCGGGCGGCACGGGCGGGGCCGGCGAGGAACCGGGCGCTGGAGGACAGGAAGTAGTGGCTGCCCAGCAGGTGACCGATGGCCCCGTCGGCCGCTGCGACGGTCCGGACAGCCGCGCAGGCGGTGCGCCAGTCGGCGCCGCCCCCGCCGTACGCGGCCGGCGCCAGCAGCGCGAGCAGTCCCGACTCGCGCAACCGCGCGACCTCGTCGAGGGGTGCCTTGCCCGCCTGTTCGCGCTCGACCGCGTCCGTGGCCAGGTCGTCCGCCATCTCACGGGCTATGTGCAGCCAGTCGGTCTGCCCGGACCCGGTGCCGGTCACCTCGTCCGCCGTCACGGTCATGTCCGCGCCCGCTTCATGCGACTGCGGCTGTCGCTACAGCTCAGTGCTGTGGTCATGGCGCCTTCCTCCAGGGGACCGAGGACGACGCGGTGCCCGGCGAGGCGGCGTGGGAGTGCAGCGGTGCGCGGTGACGCGTCGGCTTCGTCATCCTCACTCTCCTCTTCGGCCATCGTCAACATTTCCCTAGTAATTCGATAGGGAAACTAGGGAAACAGGTCCGCTCCGGCCGATTCGCGCTGGCAGGTGGCGCGTTCGCGAGGTGCGGGACCGCGAGGTGCGGGCCGCGTCGGCGCGGCAGGCCGGCGCGTACCCGGCCCGGTCCCGGCCGCCTCCCGCGACGTCCGCCCACCCGGGCCGGCCTTGACACCCACAGGGGCCGTCGACGTACGTTGAAGCGAAAAGTTCCTGACGGGTGGAGGCTTCGATGCGCGTACGGGGCGCGGCACCGCGCGGTGCGTGCACCGGTGCGCGGCTCATCACCCGACGGCATGTCGACTACTGCCGTACCTCCTCCGCCGTCTGTCCTTCCGTACACAGCTGACCCCGGCCGGCCGTCCCGCCGGCCGTCTCGTCGCGGCCCGTGTGCCGCGAGTCGCCGTGTTCCCCGGAAGGAACCCCATTGTCCGGCCCTGCCCTGCACCTCGCCGTCGAGCTCGACGGCGACGGCGCCCACCCCGCGGCCTGGCGCCGCGCCGCCCACTCCCCCGGTCAGCTGCTCACCCCGCGCCGCGTGGCGCGGGTCGCCGCCATCGCCGAGAACGCCGGGTTCTCCCTGATCACCCTGGACGACGGTGTGCTGCCGCCCGGCGCCTCACCCGATCCGGTGGGCCGCATCGGCGCGGTGGAGCGGGCGGCGTTCGTCGCGGCGTCCACGAGCACCATCGGGATCGCGCCCGCCGTCCCGCTCACGTACGCCGAACCCTTCCACGTCTCCAGCCAGTTGGCGTCCCTGGACCACATCTCCGCCGGCCGCGCCGGATGGGTGGTGACGGAGGAGGAGCGTCCCGAGGCGGCCCGTGCCTGGGGGCGCCCGCTGGTCGCCGACGCCGGCGCACGGGCCCGGGAGTCCGGTGACGGGGTCGAGGTGGCCCGCGCCCTGTGGGACTCCTGGGAGGACGACGCGGTCATCCGGTCGGTGGCCACCAGCCGCTACCTGGACCGCGAACGGCTCCACTACATCGACTTCACCGGTGAGACGTACACCGTCAAGGGCCCGGCGATCGTCCCGCGCCCGCCCCAGGGGCAGCTCGTCGTCCTGGGCCGCCCGGAACGGGTTCCCGGCGCACGGCTCGACGTCGCCCTCGTGGAGGGCCGTGACATCGCGTCGGCCGCCAGGGCCGCCGCTGCCGCCGGTACGCCCCGCGTCTTCGCCGAGGTCGAGGTGGCGCTGGACACGCCGGAGGCCACGGCCGGCGAGCGGGTCGCCGATCTGGAGCGGCACGCGGCGTGGAGCGACCGGGGACGGCTGCGGCACATCGGTTCCGCGGAGGGGCTGGTCGGCCTCCTGGCCGAGCTGAGCCGCCACGTCGACGGCGTACGGCTGCATCCGCTGGTGCTGGACGAGGACCTGCCCGTTCTCTCCCGCCTCGTGCTGCCCGCCCTGTCCGGGCGGCGGCTCGTCGCCCGTCCGCTGCCCGGTACGTCCCTGCGCTCGGCCCTGGGTCTGGAGCGCCCCGCCAATCGCTTCGCCGCCGCGGCCCCGGCCGCCCAGGAGGCCGCCCGATGACCCGCACCGATCCCTTCGACGTCCCCCGGCCGCACGCCCGGCTGCACTTCGGTGTGTTCTTCCAGGGCGTCAACCACTGGACCGTCTGGTCCGCCCCCGACAGCGGCTCGCAGATCGATCCCGCCTCCTTCCGCCGTGTCGCCCAGACCGCCGAACGCGGTCTGTTCGACGCGTTCTTCCTCGGCGAGGGACTCCGGCTGCGCGAGGTCGACGGCAGGATCCACGACCTGGACGTGGCCGGGCGGCCGGACGCCATCACCCAGCTCTCCGCGCTGGCCGCCGTCACCCGCCGCATCGGCCTGGTCTCGACCTCCAACTCCACCTTCAACGAGCCCGCCGACCTCGCCCGCCGCCTGTCCGGCCTCGACCTCCTCTCCGAAGGCCGCGCCGGGTGGAACGTGGTGACCACGGACAACGCCTGGACGGGCGCCAACTTCCGCCGCGGCGGCTACCTCGACCACGCCGACCGCTACCGGCGCGCCGAGGAGTTCCTCACCGTGGCCCGCGCCCTGTGGGACGGCTGGGAGGACGGCGCCGTCGCCGGCTCCGCGGGCGCACCCGCCTGGTCGGCGCCCGGCGCCGTACACCAAGTGCGCCACAAGGGGCCACAGTTCGACGTCGACCTCGTTCCGACCCTGCCGCGCAGCGCCCAGGGCCACCCCGTGATCTTCCAGGCCGGCGACTCCGGCGAGGGACGCGACTTCGCCGCCCGCAACGCCGACGTCATCTTCTCCGCGCACGGCACCGACTTCGACGACGCGCTGGCCTTCGCCGACGACATCCGGCGCCGGCTGCGGGCGGCCGGGCGTCCCGAGGACGACCTGCGGATCCTGCCCGGCACCGAGATCATCATCGGCGCCACCGAGGAGGAAGCCCAGGAGAAGAAGCGCTGGGTCCGGCTCCAGCAGGTCACTCCCGCGACGGCTCTGGGGATCGCCGGGCTGCTGTGGGGCATCGACCTGTCCGACCGCGACGCCGACGGGCCGCTGCCCGAGGAGGATCCGGTCGTCGGCGAGAACGACGGCTCCTTCGGCGCCCGGCGCGTCGCCGACCCGCGCGCGGTGGTGGCCGAGTGGCGTGCGCGGGCGGAGGCGAACGGCTGGTCGCTGCGGGAGACCGTCATCGCGCTCGGCCCGCAGCGCGGGCACGTGGGCACTCCGTCCGGCCTGGCAGACAAGTTCGCCCACTTCGTGCGGCACGGCGCGGTCGACGGCTTCAACGTCACGCCCTACCTGATCCCCGACGGCCTCGACGACATCGTCGACCTGCTCGTCCCGGAACTGCAGGAACGCGGGGTCTACCGCACCGGGTACACCGGCACCACACTCCGCGAGCACCTCGGCCTGCGCGAACCCCTCACCCACCGCTGCGCGCCGGACCGACGGCAGGCGAGCTGAGGACGGGAGCCCGTACACATGACTGACAAGAAGCTGTCACACCCGGACCGGAATGCGGGTCCGGCCGGCGCCCGTTCTGGACTGACATGACCGTGGGAGTAGCGCTCAACGCGTCCGACGCGCCGAACCAGATCGACGCGACCGTCCACCTGGCCCGGGAGGCGGCGGAGTCGGGGCTCACGTCGGCCTGGTTCGGCCAGACCTTCGGCGCGGACTCGCCCCAGCTCGCGGCGATCGTCGGGCGCGAGGTGCCCGGACTTCAGGTCGGCACCTCCGCGATCCCCGTCTTCGGCCGCCACCCCCTGCTGGTGTCCAGCCAGGCCCAGACCGCCCAGGCCGCCACGCACGGCCGCTACCACCTCGGTCTGGCCCTGGGCACCAAGCTCCTGACGGAGGCCGGCTTCGGCCTGCCCTTCGAGCGCCCCGTCGCCCGGCTGCGTGAATTCCTCACCGCTCTGCGCCAGTTGACCGAGACCGGCACGGCCGACTTCCACGGTGAGCTGCTCACCGCGGCCACCCCGGTCCCGGCGCGGGTGCCGGGCGCCGAGAACGGCGTCCCTCTGCTGGTCGCCGCTATGGGGCCGCAGGCGCTGCGGGTCAGCGGCGAGCTGGCGGACGGGATCCTGCCCTACCTGGCGGGACCGCGCGCCCTGGCCGACCACATCGTCCCCGCCGTGACCGCCGCCGCCGAGGCCGCCGGCCGCCCCTCGCCCCGGATCGTGGCCCTCGTGCCCGGCGTGGTCACCGACGACGTCGACGCGGTGCGGGCCAGGGCCACCGAGGCCCTGGCGTTCTACGAACAGATCCCGTCCTACGCCCGGGTCATCGAACTCTCCGGCGGCCGGCGCGCCGCCGACCTGGCCGTGATCGGTGACGAGAGGACCGTCGAGGCCGAGGTGCGCCGTTACCGCGACGCCGGCGCCACCGAAGTCGTGTTCTCGGCCACCGAGATCGCCGGAGAGGCCGACCGCCGGCGCACCTGGCGGCTCCTGGGCGCACTGGCCCGCTGAGCACGCCGGTCGTACCGACGGCCCACCCCGGCGTGCCGTGCCGAGCACGCCGGACCGCGCCGACCGTCCGACCGGTCCCCCGAACCCCGTGACGAAGGAGAACCCATGACCACCGAGGCCGCCGCGACGGACCGCGCTGCCTTCACCGAGAACTGGCTGGACTGGCACCGCGCCAAGGAGGCCCGGCTCGCCGCCCCGCACGGGTTCCTGGCGATCACCGGCCTGCACTGGCTCGACGACCGTCCGCAGCGCTTCCCCGACGCGCCCGGTGCGTGGCGCACCGGCCCCGAGGGCGTCGTCGTGGACCTCGACGACGGCGAGGAACTGGTCGTCGACGGCACGCCGGTGCGCGGTGAACACCACTTCGGCGTGCTCGCCGAGCGTGGCGGCGTCGACGCCGTCTGGGGGGACGCCGTCATCGAGGTCGCCAGGCGCGGCGGACACGACATCGTGCGCCCCCGGCACCCGGACGCCCCGCTGCGCGCCGCCTTCACGGGCACGCCCGCCTACTCCCCCGACCCGCGCTGGGCGGTGAAGGGCCGCTACGTCCCCTTCGACACGCCACGGCCGACCACCGTGGGCGCCGCGGTCGAGGGCCTTGAGCACGTGTACGACGCCCCGGGCAGGATCGAGTTCGAGCTGGACGGGCGCCCGCTGTCGCTGACCGCGTTCCCCGGGCACGGCGCGGGCCGGCTGATGGTGCTGTTCACCGACGCGACCTCCGGAGTCACCACCTACGCCGCCAACCGGTCCCTGGCCCTGGAGCCGCCCGCCGCCGACGGTACGGTCGTCCTGGACTTCAACCGGGCCGCGAACCTGCCGTGCGCCTACACGGACCTGGCCACCTGCCCGCTGCCCCCGGCCGAGAACCGGCTGCCGGTGGCGATCGAGGCCGGCCACAAGATCCCCCGCGAGCGCGGCGGCTCCTGAGCCGGAGCGGCCCGGGGGTCCGGTGCCGGTGGGTTCTTCGGGCACCCTGTGAGCCCGCTGGATCCCCCTCGCGATGCCCGCCCGGGCCCCTTCGCCGTCGCCCGCGCCCCCCTCGGCGTCGCCCGCGCCTTCCTCGCCGTCGCCCGCACCGGCGGACACGTCCGGCACCCGCACCGGGCCGCCGCCCTCCCTAGACCGGACGCTCTCTCAGCGCCTTGCGCCGGTCGCCGAGGAGTGAGAAGGCCACGGCGGCGAAGTAGAGCGCCCAGATCGGCGCGGCCAGCGCCAGCATGGTCAGCGGGTCCGTGCTCGGCGTCGCCACGGCGGCGAAGACCGTGATGCCGACGACCATGGCGCGCCACCGGCCGAGCATCCGCCGGCCGGACAGCACTCCGGTGAGGTTCAGCATCACCAGCAGCAGCGGCATCTCGAAGGCGAGACCGAAGACGACCACCATGCGGGTGACGAGGTCGAGGAGATCGTCCAGCGGCAGCAGGTTGTTCACCCCGTGCGGTGTGAGGCCGATCAGCACCCTCGCGGTCCTGGGCAGCACCTTGTAGGCGAAGAAGGCGCCGGCGAGGAACAGCGGGACGCCCGTGCCGACGAACGCGTAGGCGTATTTCCGCTCGCGTTGGTGCAGGCCGGGGGCGACGAACGCCCACAGTTGGTACAGCCATACCGGAGAGGCCAGCACGACGCCGGCCACCAGCGAGACCTTCAGTGCCAGGGTGAAGGGCGCAAGCAGACCGTTGATCGTGATGTGCGCGCAGGTGGTGTGTGCGGGGTGCCGGGCCAGATCGGCGAAGGAGGCCGGGCAGCCGACCGAGGCCAGTACCGGCCGGGTGACGACGTCGATGATCCTCTTGTAGGAGAAGGCCGCTGCGACCGTGATGACCAGGATCGCGAGGACGGCCTTGGCGAGTCTGTTGCGGAGTTCACGGAGGTGCTCCCCGAGGGGCATCCGCCCCCCGGGGTCCTTCGTGCTGGTGCGGACCGGCCGGGACATGCGGTGTCCTCATCCCGTGCCGTGCTCGGGGGGTTCCTCGTCCGGGGCGTCGTCGTCCCGCAGCGCCTTGGTCTCGCTCTTGAGGATCCGCAGGGACTTGCCCAGCGCGCGGGCGGTGTCGGGCAGCTTCTTCGAGCCGAAGATCATGATCACCACCGCGACCAGGACCAGCAGATGCCAGGGCTCCAGTGCGTTGCGGAACATCGTCACACCGCCCCTTCGAAGGCGTCGGCGCCCGTACCGCGTGACCGTTCCTGTCGCCGGCCGGCGCATTCCCGCACGGCTGCCGGGCGGGGCGGGCGAGGTGAGTGGGGCCGGCCGGCCGGCGCGGAGACGTGCCGGGTGCCGTTGTCGTCGCTGGTCATGTTTCCTTCTTCCGGTGGGGTCGGAGCGGGCTCCCTGGCCGGGTCGGGGCCGGGTGGGGGCCGGGTCGGGGCCGGTCAGGTTCCGGGGCGCCCGGCGGCCGTCCAGGCGGCGTACTCCTGGCGGACGTAGAGGCGGCTGCTGCGGGCGAGCGTGATCGCGTCGGGATGGTGCGGACCGGCCACGAGGCCGGGATGACGGCGGTCGTGCCGGACGAGTTGCCCGGCGGTCTCCGCGGCGGCCGCGACCGGGCCGGGACCGGGGGCGGCGGTGGCCAGCCGGTCCATGAGGGCGGCCCGGCGCAGCAGTCGGGCGCGTTCGGCGGCCGTCGCATCGGCCGGGGGGCCGGTGCCCCGCCCGGCCCGGCGGCCGTCGCGTTCGGCCTCCAGCGCGAGCACCTGGTGCATCTCGCGGCGCAGGTCCGGCGCGTCGGCGTACGCCTCGTGCACAGGGGGGGGCGTCGATGCCCTCGCCGGTGTCCGGAGTGGTGTCCATGGTCACTCCTGCTGGTCGTGACGAGCACTCAGGCAGGCGCGGACCTCGCGGCCACTGCCCGTCTGGTGGGCCTCGGTCGACTGGGCGAGGTACTGGACGATGCCGGTGCCGCGGCCGTGTTCGTCGGGGGCGATGTCGCGGCGGTGGCGCTCCACCGCCCTGCCGGAGTCGGTGACCACGATGTGCAGCGTGCCGTCGTCGAGGTTGAGCCGCAGGGTCATGCGCTCGCGGCCGTACTGGGCGGCGTTCGCGGCGAGTTCGTCGACGATGAGGATCGCGGAGTCCCGCTCGCTCGCGGGTACCTGCCAGGCTTCCAGCAGGTCCGCCGTGAAGTGGCGGAGGGCGCAGACGTGCGCCTCCTGCGCGGGCAGGGTGAGCAGCGCCTCGTGGCGGCAGGGCCGGCCGGGCTGTGGGCTGGTGCGGGGGGAGTCGGTCACGAACATGGCCTTCAGGCTCTTCTGTGAGGGTGCGGAGACCGGGAAGGTGGACCACCGGCAGCAACCTTTCGGGTTGTCGGCGGGCTGGTCCTGCGAGGGCGCGCTCATGTGGTTCCACGGGTGGCGCATGCCGAACGGTTCGGGTGATTGGCCCCTTTTGCCCAACTTCTTGCGACTCGCATCCGGGAGCGGGCGAAGGCCGGGCTCACGCCCCCCTCTGTCGGCCGTCGCCCCACGGAGCCCGGGAGGAACGCCCCGCCCCGGACCGAGGCGGTCGGCCTTTTCGCCACGGAGGTACCGGTGCCGGCTCCCGAGGTCGCCGCGCTGATCCGCAGGCAGCCGCGGTCGGACGGCGCGGCGGCCGCCGGGGCGGTGCCGGGTGGCGGAACCGGCCGGCGACGGCGGCCATGCGCGTGCCGAGGGGGCCGGTGCGCTCTGAGCACCGGCCCCCTCGAAGGCCGGACGCCGGAGGTCCCGTACGCGCTGCCTCCGGCTGGTCCACCGGTCGGGGGCGGCTCACCGCACGCCGGCCGCCCGCCCCCCCTTCCGGCCCCTCGCCACCCGGCCACCGTTCGTCAGGCTCGTCCACCGGTCGTCCGCGGCCCACCCCACACCGGCTGCCCGGACCCCTCCCAGCCCCTCGCCCCGCCCACATCCAGCCGCCGCCGTCATACTCGTCCACCGGACGTGCGCGACCCACCTCACACCGGCCGCCCGAACCCTCCCAGCCCCCCGCCCACGCCCGGCCGCAGCCGTCGGTCAGGCCCGGATGGTGACCAGTTTCTGGCCGTTGTCCGCGATGATCTCGAAGTGCTGGATGGCCTCGGGGGCCATGGCGACCGTTCCGGGGATCGTGGTGCCGGACGGGTACTTGCCGGCCCACCAGGTGGCGCCGTCCGCCCTGACTCCGCCGGGTCCGACCGCTTGCAGCCGGCAGGTGGTCCCGGCGGGCGCCCCCTTGGCCGAGACCTGCACGACGCTGCCCCAGACGGAGGGCGAGACCTTCACGGAGGCGGAGACGCCGGTGGCGGGATCGCTTCCGGAGAAGGTGCGTGTGAACGTCGGCGCGCTCGGCCCCGGCGGCGCCGCCACGCTGCCCACGGTGCCGACGGTGGCCAGCCACGTGCCGCCGGCCGCCGCCGCGACGAGCATCGCCGAGGCGGCCGCGCCGGCCAGTTGCAGGCGCCGGGTTCTGCGGCGCCGGGTCGCGGCCTGCTGGAGCAGCCTCTCCAGCACGCCCGTCTCCGGCGTCCGCGGTGTCACGGGCACGGCCGGCGCCGCGGGCCCTTCGGGTGCGGGGCCGCGCACGGTTTCGCCCGCCCGTGCCACCAGCCGGTCGGCCAGGTGATCGTCGGCCGCCGGCGCCGTACGCCCCGAAGCCTCCGCCAGGGTCACCGTCGCCAGCAGCGCGGGCAGTCCCGCCAGCCGGGCGTGTTCCGCCTGGCACTCCGCGCAGTGCGCGAGGTGGGCACTCACCAGCTCCGCTTCCTCCGGCGGCAGGATGCCCAGGACGTACGCTCCGAGCGCCAGCCGGAGATCGTCGTGCTCCGTACTCACGGTCGCCACCTCCCGCACCCCGCTGTCATGGCTCGATCCCGCGTTCCTGCAACGCCAGCCGCAGGGCGTGCAGGGCGTAGTACGTCCGCGACTTCACCGTGCCGAGCGGGATGCCCAGCACGCGTGCCGCCTCCGCCATGGTCCGGCCCTGGTAGTAGGTCTCCAGCAGGACGGCGCGGTGGTCCGGGGACAGCGACCGGACGGCGTCGGCGACCGCCCAGCTCTGCAGTGCCTGATCGATCTCGTCCTCGCCCGGGTTCCGCTCGGCGGCCCGCTCCAGCGCCTCGCCGCCGGTCTCGGCCGGCCTCGCCTGCCGGGCCCGGTGGGCGTCGATGACCAGGTGCCGGGCGACCGTGCACAGCCATGCCCGGGCCGGGCCGCGAGCCGGGTCGAACGCGGCGGGGTGCTGCCACGCCCGGAGCAGTGTCTCCTGCACCACGTCCTCCGCCCATTGCCGGTCTCCCGAGGTCAGCCGCAGTACGTAGTGGAACAGAGGTCCCGCGTGCTCGGCGTACAGAGTGCGCAGCAGTTCCTCGTCCGCGGTCGAAAGGGTCCCTTCACCAGAGACACGGTCTGCGGAGCGATCCGGACGGGTCCGCGGGCCACGTTTTTGGTTCCAGGGCATGAATCGATCATCGCGCACATGCACGGCTTTGTCCTGTAATGCACCAGAGAGCCCGGATGATGTTCCGCGCGCCTCGTGGGCGAGGCGCACCCGCCGGGCCGTACGGCCGGCGTGCGTGACGTCCGGAACCGTGGCCGGCCTGCGCCGATACCGGCTCGTCCCGGAAGGGCGCACATTTCTTCCCGGAAAGGTGCGCATCCGTCGAACCGTGCGGCCCCCGTCGTCCGTGAAGCCCGACAAGAGCCGACCCCGGCGCGATTCCTCACCGGTTCCCCGCACGGCAAAGGAGGGGGCAGAGGCCGCCGGGACACGCCACCCGGCGGAAGTGCGGCGCGGGGCACGCCGGGGCGAGCGGCGGCGACGCGGCCACACCCCTGCCCGTCCGCCGGCCGGCCGTTGCGGGCCACGCGCCCACGAACACGGCATCCACCACACATGTGCGCGGGGCGCGCGCCGAAGCCGGCGCGTTCCACGTCTCCGCCAGATCACCGAGGAACACACACCATGTACCTGAAACTTCGCGTGCCGGGCCGCCGGTCACGCGCTGCGGCCGGGATGGCCGTCGTCATCGTCGCCACCGGCGGCGCCCTGGGGCTCCTCAGCGCGTGCGGCCACTCGTCGCACTCCCAGGCGACCGGAGCCGGTGCCCTCACACCCGGCCCGGGTCAGCACCGGATGGCGGGGATGTCCGGCGCCCCGGGGCCGGGCGGCGCGGCGGGCTCCGCTCCCGGCGCCTCACCGATGCCGAGCATGAGCATGCCCATGAGCCCCTCGGCCAAGGCCGCGCGGACCGCGCCGGTCACCGGCGACGCGGTGGCGATCAGGAACTTCGCGTTCTCCCCGGCCAAGCTGAAGATCAAGGCGGGCACGACGGTGACGTGGACCAATCAGGACACCGACGCCCACACCGTCACCAGCACCGGATCGGGCGGCCCGCTGCGTTCGGCCGCCCTGGCCACCCACGCCACCTACCGGCACACGTTCACCGAGCCCGGCACCTACTCCTACCTCTGCACCATCCATCCGTTCATGACCGCCACCGTGGAGGTGACCCGATGACCGAACACTGGAACAGCCACGACGGAGCACCGGCCGACGACACCGGCCGGACCGACGGCGAGCACGGTATGACCCGGCGTCAACTCATGCGGCACACAGCCTGGTTCGGCGGGGCCGTGGTGCTCACCGTGGCCGGCGGGCAGGTGATCAGCCAGATCGCCGACGCCCGCGACGGCACCGCCGCGGGCGCCTCCCAGGGCATCGCCGGGGCCGCCGCCGTGGAGAGCGCGGCGCTGCGGTTCGTACAGGTCTCCGACAGCCACATCGGGTTCCAGGGCCCGGCCAACACGGATGTGGCCGGCTCGTTCTCCGAGGCGATCCACCAGGTCAACACGCTCGGTTTCCGGCCCGATTTCGTGATGCACAGCGGCGACCTGACCCACCTGTCCACGGCCGGGCAGTTCGACCAGGTCAAGCAGATGATGAGCGGTCTGCGGACGGACCGCGTCTTCACCGTGCCGGGCGAGCACGACTCCATCGGCGACGCGGGCCGCGCCTACCGGCGGACCTTCGGCGCGGGCACGCTCGGCGACGGCTGGTACAGCTTCGACACCCACGGCGTGCACTTCATCGCCCTGGTCAACACCCTGAGCCTGGAGAAGCTCGGCCACCTCGGCAGCGCCCAGATCGACTTCGTCCGCAAGGACCTCGCCGGAGTGCCGTCGGACACCCCCATCGTGGTCTTCAGCCACATCCCGCTGTTCGCCATGTACCCGCGGTGGGGCTGGAGCACGGACGACGCCCTGAAGGTCATCGCCCTCCTGCGCCGCTTCTCCTCCGTGACCTGCCTCAACGGGCACGTCCACCAGCTCTTCACCAAGACGGAGGGCAACATCACCTTCCACTCCGCCACCACCACCGCCTACCCGCTGCCCCACCCGGGCCGCGCTCCCGCCCCCACCCCGCAGGTCGTCCCCGCCCGGCAGCTGAAGGAGGCGCTCGGTATCCGCACCGTCGGCTACCGCCGGGGCGAGCGCGAACTGGCCATCACGGACCAGAGGCTCACATGAACGCCCGACGGCTCCTCGCCCCCGCCCTGCGGACGGCGACCGCCGTGAGCCTCGCCGCCGGCGGATACCTCCACGCCCAGCTCTACCTCGGCGGCTACCGCTCCGTCCCCGTCATCGGCCCCCTGTTCCTCCTCCAGGCCGGCGCCTCCCTGGCCCTCGCCGTCCTGCTGCTGATCGGAACACCGCCCCTGCTGCTGAGGATCGCCGCGGCAGGCGTCGCGCTCGGCGCTCTGGCGGGCTTCGCCGCTTCGCGCACCGTCGGGGTGTTCGGCTTCACCGAGCACGGTCTGCGACCCGCGCCGCAAGCCGTCCTCAGCCTCGTCGCCGAGACCGGCACGCTGCTGCTCCTCGCCGTCTGGCAGCTGACCCTGGCCGGACGTTCCCGCGCTGCCCGGCCGGCCGTCGGGGCGGCCGCCTGGGCCACCACCCGCACACCACCCGGCTGAACCACCCGAGGGACACCCCATGTACCTGCAACCACGCCCAGGGATCGCCTGGCCGAGCCCGCGCCTGCGGGAACTGAACAACGCCGTACGCGCCCTGCTCGCCCTGGACGACGACACAGCCGTCGTCATCCGCCAGCTCAGCCGTGGCGCGGCCGGCCGCCCCCGGCTGGAGACCGTCGTCGCGGTGCTGCCCATGGACGGCGAACCCCGCCGCTGGGTGCTCCACCGCCCCGCCGAGCAGATCACCGAGCACGAGCTGCGGGCCACCCTGCTCGGTCACGCGCCGGGCTGACCGGCACCCGGCTGCCGCGGAATTCGCGAGCACCGCTCGGTTTCGCCTGCACGCCGGTGCACACATGTGCACCGGCGTGCAGGCATGTGCCCCGGCGTGCGGCATGGCCGCCGGGCGCGGAGCCGAGCAGCGGCACGGAGCCGAGCGGCGGTGTCCGGGGCGCCGCGGACCTCCCCGGCCGTCGGCCGCCGGAGCCTGACGGGCGCGGTTCGCCGTGGCGGCCCCGCGCACCGGTCAGCTCGCCGGGCCGGGGCCCGGCGGGATGTGCACGGTCATGATCAGGTGGCAGGTGCCGGTGCCCGCGCCGCGGTAGGTGTGGGGGGCGTCGCCGTCGAAGGTGGCCGTCTGCCCGGCCTCGACGACATGCTCGGTACCGTCGACGACGAGCACCATCTCGCCCGCGGTGACGCTGACCGTCTCCACGACGCCGGCCTGGTGCGGATGGCTGGGGTACTCCTCCCCCGGCTCCAGTTTCCAGCGCCAGACCTCGACGGGGGCCGGTCCCGAGGTGGTGAGCATGAGGCGTGCCTCGCCACCCTTCTCCCCGCTCCACAAGGGCATGACGGCATCGGCGGACACGACCCGGACGCGGCCTTCGGCAGGGCCTTCCATCAGCGCGGACACCGAGATGCCGAGGGTGTCGGCGAGGCGGACCAGGGTGGCGAAGTTCGGATTGCCCTGGGCCTTCTCCAGGGCGACGAGGGCGCCCTTGCTGACCTTGGCGCGCCGGCCGAGTTCGTCCAGGGACAGCCCGGCGCGGGTACGGGCCGCACGGACGTTGTGTGCGAGCGTCCGCAGCGCCGCCTGAGTCTCGGCCATCACCCTCACCCTTCAGACAGTGGATCAGTGCACTGCACCGCGCGGTCGTTCGGTTGACGACTTCCGGTCGGTGCGCTGTACGGTGTAGTCGTTCCATTGATAGTAAGGGATGTACCGTGATCGCTCTGCTGCTGGCCCTGGGCAGCTCCCTCGCCTACGGATGCGCCGACTTCCTCGGCGGGCTCGGCGCACGCAAGGCCCACGTCCTGCGCACCGTGATGATCGCCGCCCCGGCCTCGCTCACCGTGGAGCTCCTGCTGTGGCCCTTCCTCGGGGCCTCCTTCTCCCCCGCCACCCTCGCCTGGGGCGCGGCGTCCGGCGTCGCTTCGGCGGCCGCGTTCGCCCTGCTCTACCGCACGCTGGCGATCGGCCCGATGAACGTCCTGTCCCCGGTCACCGCGCTGGTCTCGGCGATGCTGCCGGTCGGCGTCGGGCTGCTGCAGGGCGAGCACCTGGGGCCGGCCGGGCTGATCGGCCTGCCGCTGGCGCTGGCGGCCGTGGTGCTGGTCAGCGCCGGACACGGGGCCGGCAGCGCCCGTCCCTCGCGCACCGCGCTGCTGCTGGCCTTCGGCGCCGGGACCGCCATCGCCCTGCAACTGGTCTTCCTGCACCAGGCCCCCTCCGGCAGCGGCGTCGGCCCGCTGATCACCGGCCGCGCCGTGTCCTCCGCCGTCACCCTGGCCGCGGTCGGGCTGATATTCCGGCGGCTGGGGCCGCGGAAGCCGGCGTACGCGATGTCGGCGGCGGCCGGCGTGCTCGACTCGGTCGCCAACCTGCTGTTCCTGCTCGCCGCCCGCAGCGGTGACCTCGCCGTCGTCGCCGTGATCACCGCCCTGTACCCGGCCGGGACCGTCCTGCTCGCCCGCGGTGTCCTCGCCGAGCGCATCCACCGCGGGCAGCTGATCGGCCTGGGCACCGCCGCCGTCGCCGTCGGCCTCCTCGCCCTCACCTGACCCCCCGCACCGAGCCCCGGAAGGACCCGCGCATGTTCATCCAGCCCTGGGACGCCGCCCTGGACGACGCCGAGTGGCAGACCTGGATCGCCGACGGCCACGACTTCGGCATCCTCAGCGTCAACGGCCGGCCCGGACGTCACCTTCACCGTCACCGGCGACTACGCCTTCATCCCCGGCCCCTGGCGCGCCCGGCCCGGCGTCCCGCCCACCGACGGCGTTCCGACCAGCTACTACGCGGCCGTCCAGTTCACCTGCCGGGCCACGGTCATCGACGACCCCGGGGCCAAGGCCGAGCTGCTGCGCCGGCAGCTGGCCCACTTCCAGCCCGACGGGGACCACGCCCCCGTCGACCCCGGCCGGCCGCCGTACGGGCGGATGCTGCCCGGCATCCGGGGCCTGCGCCTGGACGTCACCGAGGTCCGCGCGAAGTTCAAGTACGACGACCACAAGCCCGTCGAGCAGCGCACCGACACCGCCCGCCGGCTCACCGAGCGCGGCACCGGCCTGGACGCGCCCACCGCGGCCCAGCAGATACGCCGCCTGGACCGCATCGGCACCTGGAAATCCTGACCCCGCCCCGGCAGCCCGCCTTCGGCCCTCTCGGCGCCTTCAGCGACTTCAGCCCCTTCAGCCCCTTCGGAACGGACCCCTCACGATGACCGCCTTCCGCCTCGGCGCCGCCGTCACCGACGCCTTCCCCGACACCCTCATCGCCGTCGTCACCGCCACCGGGCTGCGCGGCCACGAACCCTGGCCCGCGACCACCGCCGCCCTCGCGGACCTGGAGCGGCAGCTCGCCGACGGTGTCTGGCAGCCCGCCGACGAGAGCGATCCGCGCATCGAGGCGTGGCACACCGCCTACCGCTCCTTCGGCACCAACCCCCGCCGCATCCGGCCGAGCGTCGACGCCCTCGGACGCCGGTTCGCCAAGAAGGGCTCGCTGCCCCGGATCAACCCGGCCGTCGACTCCTACAACGCCGTCTCCGTCCGCCACGGGCTGCCCGCCGGCGCCTTCGACCTCGACCACGTCACCGGGGACGTCGACATCCGGCCCGCGGACGGCAGCGAGACGTTCACCCCGCTCGGCGAACCCGGCACCACCGAGCACCCCAGGCCCGGCGAGATCGTCTACACCGACGCCACCGACGTACTGACCCGCCACTGGAACCACCGCGACGCCCACCGCACCCGCGTCACCGAGGACTCCACCCGCGTCGCCTTCGTCCTGGAAACGCTGCACGCCGCCCGCGACGGACACCTCCTCAAGGCCGCCGCGGGCGAACTGCAGGACCTGCTGGCCCCGCACGGCGACCGCACTGAGGTGCACCACCTGTCCCGGGAACAGCCCCAGGTCACCGTCTGACTCCCCGTCCGGGCGCCAGGGCGTCAGTGGGCGGTGAAGCCACCGTCGACGGGGAGAGCGGTTCCGTCAGTGCCCGGGTCACGACCGCCGGAACCCGAGTATCAGCATCAATGTCAGTGCCGGGTGGCATGCTCTGCGACCATGAACGAACAGCGGTTCTGGCAGCTCATCGCGGCGGCCCGCGCCCAGGCGCGCGACCCGGACGACGCGGGAGAGGTAGCCGGTCGGGCGACCGCGCTTCTGGCCACACGCCCGGCCGAGGAGATCGTCGCCGCTCAGCAGGTGTTGTGGGACCTGATGGCCGGCTCCTACACGACTCCTCTGTGGGCCGCCGCCTACGTGATCAACGGCGGATGCTCCGACGACGGCTTCGACTACTTCCGCGGCTGGTTGATCGCGCAGGGGCGCGAGGTCTTCGATCGCGTGGTCGCTGATCCTGATGCCCTCGCGGAAGTGCCCGTCGTGCGTGCTTCAGCGGCCGACGGCATCGATCTCGACTGTGAGGAGGCGCTGGGCATCGCCTGGAACGCGCACCTCGTGGCGACCGGCACGCGCCTTCCGGGCGACGCGTTCACCATCCGGTACCCGGAGCCGGACCCCGCCTGGGACTTCGACTTCGGCGATCGCGGTGAAATGACGCGCCGCCTGCCACGCCTGGCAGCTCTCTGCCTGGACCAAGCAGCGCAGCACGATCACGCGCAGGACACGAGAGGAACCCGTACATGACCCCGGAGCAGTGGGAGACCGTCGGCCGTCTGGTCGGCTGGCTCGACAGGGAGAACGGCCGGGGCGAGCACGAGCGGGCGATGCGCCTGATCAAGCTCACCGAGGAGGTCGGCGAGGTCGGGCAGGCCTACGTCGGTCTGACCGGGCAGAACCCCCGCAAGGGCGTCACCCACACGGCGGCCGACGTCGCCGACGAGCTGTGCGACGTGATCGTCACCGCCGCCGTGGCACTGCACAGCTTCAGTCCCGATCCCGCCGCCACGTTGGCCGCGAAGCTGGACGCGATCGCCGTCCGCACCTTCGGCCCCCCGTCCGCCACGCGGTGACCGGGGGTGCCGAGGAGGTCGCGGCCGGCGCCGGCGCCCGGGCGCCGCGTCAGCCGGACGACGCCGGCCTGTGGAGCCGAGCGGGGCCCGTTCAGCCGAACAGCGGGGAGCCCAGCGGGTGTCGGCGGTCGAAGCCGGGGAGGACCAGAAAGGTCGCGCTGGCGGTGGTGGTGGTGAAGGGCAGCAGCGCGTCGGAGGTCTCCATGTGGGTGAGGGTGGCGGTGAAGGTCCGCAGGTCGTTCTGGTAGCTGATGAAGAGCAGGCCGGGCGCGGGCTGGTCGGTGCTGTAGGAGCGGCGGAGCATGAGCCCGACCCCGACCACGTTGGCGTGTGCCCGGCGCACGTGGGCGTCCGCGGGGACGAGATAGCGCCCGTCCGGTGTCTTGGCGCCGAGTTCCGGGCCCGAGGCGGCGGTGCCTCCGGAGAGGGGCACGCCGCTGGCCCGGCGCCGCCCGAAGACCGCTTCCTGGTCGGCCACGGACAGGGCGGCGAACCGCGGCAGGTCGAGTTCCATGTGCCGCAGCACGGCCAGGGTGCCGCCGGCGACCGCGGGGGGCCCGGACAGCCACAGGTCGCGCTCTCGTTCGGCGGCCGTGTGCGGACCCACGATGCCGTCGATGAAACCGAGCGGGTTGCGAGACGCGGTGAGGCCGTTGCCGACGGACACGTTCGTCCCGCGGCGGCCGGACTGACGCCAGCGTTCGCGGACGCGGTCACCGGCGTGGTCCAGCAGCGCGGCGGCGACGACGGGTAAGAGCAGCGGGTCGCCGGCGCAGATCTGTAACAGCAGGTCACCGCCGCGTGCTCGCGGGGCGATCCGCTCGCGGGAGAACCGCGGGAGGTCGGCCGCGCCGGGCAGCGAGGCACCGGCCGTGCGCACCAGCCGGGGGCCCACCCCGACGGTCACGGTCAGGTCGCCCGGCACCAGGCCCAGCAGCCGCGAGTCGGTTCCCGAGGTGAGTGCGCGGATGGCCTGCCCCAGTTCGGCCAGCAGCGGACCGGGAGCCGCGGTGGCGTCGAGGTCGGCCACCACGGCGAGCAGATGGGGCTGGGCCGGCTGGGGAAGGGTGATGCCCGCCTGATGGCGGCCCGTCGCCGGGACCGGCTCCGGGGCGGCCTGTGCGGCAGGGCCGCCGTGCCGGCCCGGCCGGGCGGAGTCCGATGTGCACCCGGCGGTCAGCCCGGCGGCCATCATCGCGCCGGTGACATCGAGGAACCTGCGGCGTGACGGGTGGGGATCGGCTCGGCGCATGGGGTGCAGGGTGCCACATCCGCTTCGTACGCGCGGGTCAACCTCGGTATTCTGGCGTGGAATTGGGCGTCGTGCCAGACTGGGGATCATGCCTCGATTAGCTCTTCGCGTGCTGGCGGCTGTAGTGGGCACGCTGACCCTGGTGGCAGGCTGCGGCGGCGATGGCGGATCGAGCAGGGCACGGCGTCCGGCCGGCGCGCAGGTGACGATCCGCGTACCCGCCGACGCCCCGACGATCTCGGATGCCGTGTCCGTGGCCCGGCCAGGCGACCTGGTGCTGGTCTCGCCGGGCGTTTACCACGAGTCGGTGAAGATCGACAGGGAGCACGTCACCCTTCGCGGTCTGTCCCGGGACAAGGTCGTCATCGACGGGCGGTTGCGGCAGCCGAACGGCGTCGTCGTCTCGGCGCCCGGGGTGGCCGTGGAGAACCTGACCGTGCGGAACAACACGCAGAACGGGGTCCTGGTCACCGGTTCGGCGAAGGCGGCCGCCGGCCTGCCGGGGGCAAGCGGCGGTTACGACACCGGCGACGAGCCCGTCACCTTCCTGAAGTCGTTCCTGGTCTCCCACGTGACCGCGACCCGCAACGGCCTGTACGGCATCTACGCGTTCTCCGCCCAGAACGGTGTCATCGAGCACTCGTACGCGTCGGGAGGCGCCGACTCGGGGATCTACGTCGGCCAGTGCAAGCCCTGCACCATCGTGGTACGGGACAACGTCGCCGAACTCAACGCGGTCGGTTACGAAGGCACCAACGCCAGCGAGGACATGTACGTGGTCGGCAACCGCCTGGCCGGCAACCGGGTCGGACTCACCACCAACTCCGACCACCAGGAGAAACTGCTCCCGCAGAAGGGCTCCGTCGTCGCGGGCAACCTGATCGCCGCCAACCAGCAGACGGCCACCCCGGAGCAGGCCGACGGCGGATGGGGCACCGGCGCCGGCATCGACGGCGGCAGCGGCAACCGGTTCGTCCGCAACCGCATCGCCGGCAACAGCACCGCCGGGCTGGTGATCACCGCGACCGCCGACATCCCTCCGGTCGGCAACCAGATCGTCGACAACACGTTCACCGGCAACGGCGTCGACGTCGGCTGGACGTTCCCCACCGCCACGCGGGGACGCGGCAACTGCCTGCGGGGCAACGAGCTGCGCACCACCGTGCCCGCCCGGCTCGCGACGAGCGCGGCCTGCCCGGCACCGGCCGCGTCGTCCTCGCCGGCCGGCAGGTGGGCGGCGCCGACGGCACCCGGTGGCATCCCCTTCACCGAGGTCGCGCCGCCCGCTCCGCAGCCGCAGTTCCCCGACGCCGCCACCGCGGGCGCCACCGTCGTCCCGCCCGTCCCGGCTCTGCCGAGGACGGAGGACATCCGGGTGCCGCCGGCCGACCTGCTCGCCGCGAACGCCCGGGTGCGGACGTCCTGAACGGTCACCGGGCCGGGGTGATCCCGGGTACCGGCTCGACCGGAACGTACCGGTGGGTGCCGAACTCGATCACCACCGGCTCCGGCTGCGAACCCACCTTGACGCGGACCCGGTACATGGTGCCGTCGGAGCCGATCCAGTAGCGCACGTTGCCCGTCGTACCCGAACGGCCGGGCGCGGACGGCCCGGTCATGACGTCCACCCGGCGCCCGTCCACCTCTTCCCGCCCCCACCAGGCGGCACCGTTCTGCGGCAGCAGTTCGGCGTTGTCCGGCCGGTCGCCGCCGAGACCGAGCGTGATGGACAGGGAGGTGTCCAGCGTGCTGCCGGACGACAGCAGCGGACGGTCGTACCAGCCCGAACGGGGCGGCGACGCGGGTGCGTGCGCGGGGGCGTCCGGCATCGGGCGGACGTGCACCGAGGTGGGCGTCCACTGGATCAGCCCGTCGCTGGATCTGTCGCGCCCGGTGCCGTGCACCACGCCGTACCCCACCTTGCGCCGGTAGTCGACGGACCCGGTGACGGTCAGGCCGCCGGCCGTGCCCGGCACGGTGATCGTCACGGCGCGGCCCCGCGCCTGGTAGTTGCGGAATCGTGTGATCGCGAGCCGGCTCGCCTCATCCGTCGTCAGCGAGCGCGGACCGCCGGCGCCGGAGCCGCCGCCGGCGATCAGGAACGCGACCGCGGCGGCCACGGCGGCGGCCGCGATGCCCATCACGGCCGCTCCCCGGCGCGAGCGCGGCCATCGGCGCCCGTCGGCCGGACGGCCCGATGGAGCCGGCCGGGTCCTCACGTTCCGCACGCGGTTCGACGCTGACACTGTCCGGTTCATCCTTTCGCTCACCCACCATCGGGCCGTCGCGGGCTTGGGAGGGCACTCGGCAGTCCGGTGCGGACCACGCCAAGGCCGGCCCTCGCGGACCGGCCGAGACGTGTTCCGCTCGTCCGCGCCGTCCGGCTCGCGGACGGGCGGATCACCGTGGTGCGGTTTCGTTCAGTGGTGCCGGGCGCGACGGTTCCGGGTCACGAACGCGATGACCAGGCCCGCACCCACCAGCAGACCGACGATGCCGATCATCTCCGCCAGCCCGGTCGTACCGGTGTCCGCCATCGAACCTCCGCCTCCACCGGCCGGGGCCGGGTGGTTGGGCAAGGGCCCGGACGACGGCGGCGTGGAGGCCCCGGGCGGCGTCGGAGTCGGCGCCGGTGTGTGAGTCGGCGTCGATGTGGGAGTCGGGGTCGGCGTCGGGGTCGGCGTCTCCTTCGGGATGTACACCCCGGCGTCGATCGTGTGATCGACGCCGCCCGGCCTGTCCGGCGCCGTGACGGGCGCGTAGCCGTTGCACAGCGGTCCGGTGGTCGGCGGGGTCACGTTGGAGTCGTGCGCGCGGTCGGCACCGGCCCGCGGGAGCGTGAACCTCAGTGCGCTCGCCGGGGGCTGCTCGGGCACCTGGCTCGTGTCCGCGGTGCACACGTCGAACTGCACCGTGTACTTCGCGCCCGGCGTGAGCTCGTACGCGGCGCCGACACCACCGAAGTAGTACTCGCCGGCGGCATCGGTCCTGGTCGTGGCGACCTGTTTGCCGTCCGCGTCGAGCAGGTTGACCGTCGCCCCCGGCAGCAGCACGTGCCCCGGGTCCTGGATGCCGTTGTGGTCGCCGTCGAACCACACGACGTTGCCGATCTGGATCGGCGCGTTCGCCGCGGCGTACGCGATGTCACCGAGCCCGCCGGCCTTGCCGAAGCCGCCTTGCGCCTGGCTGACGAACTGGAAACCGTTGGCGGTCGGGTTGTTGCCCGGGCCTTCACCGGTCGTGATGTCGTGGTACCCGGTCCCCGAGGTCGCGACGTTGACGACCGGGTCGAACTCCGTGCTGACGACCCACTGCTGCTGCGGGATGTAGGCCACCGACCCGAGCGCGGTCTCCTGGTGCACGTTGGCGTAGGAGTCGCCCGGGAAGTATTCGACGACATCGGCGGGCTGACCGCCGTTGTTGCCGGGGGTGGCGTGGTTGGGGCAGCTCCCGGTGCCTTCCCACTGGTACTCACCGGTGGGGGTGGCGCAGACCATGGTGATGTCACCGCCGGACATGCCGTTCTCCGCCGTGTCGTTCCCCGGGCGGGGGTCCAGCCCGCCCCAGCTGAGGACGTCCATGAACCGGTCGCGGAAACCGAGGACCATCGAGCCGTCGCGGCCGAAGGCGAGGGAGGACAGCTCCGGCTGCGGATCGATGAAGACGTTGCCCGCCTTCCGGTCGTCCCACGTGTCCAGGCCGGTGTTCCACGGGTTCCAGTGGATGGCCTTGTCGCCGGAGGAACCGAAGACGCTGCCGCGTTCGTACGTGAGCGGGTGGCTCAGTACCGTGGTGAACCGCTTGCCGTCGTAGGTGGAGACGAAGACCTTCAGATCCGCGCGCTGCTGCGTGCTCTCCGCGCTGCACACGCCGCCCACGTACAGCGTGTTGTCGTGGAACTGGAGACCGAACGGCCGCCAGTCGTCGGGGCTCGCGCACCCCGGGTCCGGGATGGGGACCGTCGACTTGGGCGCCGCGGCGGTGGCCCCGGTGGCGTCGAAGCTCACCAGGCTGCGGGTCTTCAGGTTCACCGCGTACAGCGTGGAGCCGTCCTCCGACAGGGCGAGGCCACCGATGCTCTCCTTGCCCGGGGCGTCGGTGAACCCGGCGTCCTTGACCATGTTCGCGGTGTCGTGCCGCGTCACCGTGGCGTCGGGTACCCGCGCGAACAGCGCCGGCGCACCCGAGCCGTTGACGGACACCGTGTAGATCGCGCCTCCGCCCTGCGGCCCGTACGCGGCGTACCGGCGGGCGAACGCGCTCTGGAAGAGCCGGGCCCGCTGCGTGTCGTACGCCAGCCCGAACGTGGTGCCCACCTGGTCCTGCGTGGCGAGCGTGGCCGGGCACGCCACATCGGTGGGACACGTGCCCCGGGTCTTCGTCCCGAACGCCACCAACGCGCGGGTGTCGGTGCTGTTGGGGCCGCTGTGGACCGGCACGAAGTACCGCGTGTCCGGCAGCGCGTAGTCGGCCGGATCCCACACCCCGGTCACCACCGAGGCGTTCTTCCCGTCCGACACGTCCACGAACGAGGTGAAGCTGTCGAAGTGGTTCTCCGCCGTCGACGCGGGCGCCGCCCGCAGATGGCCGTCGTACGGCGCCGGGATGCCGACGTCGACGCGGTACCGGCCGCCGTCCAGCACGGTCGACGGTGACACCACGACCTTCCCGGTGGCGTCCGTGACGCCGGTGACCACGTGTCCCGCGGGGTCGGAGATCTCCACCTTCATGCCCCGCTGCGGCACGTCCATCGTCGTGTTGATCACGCCGGTGCCGAAGAAGTCGCGCAGCACCTCGACGGTGAGCGTGCCGTCGGCGTTCGAGGCGGCGGCGGGCCCGGCCGTTGCTCCCACGGCGCCGCCTGCCAGTAAGAGAACGGATAACGCGATACGCGCCGGCGGCTCCGCGAGCCTCCAGGGTAACCGGCGCGAATCTCTGCCGATTCGGTTCACGGCATCACACTCCACACTTCTCTCGTCGGAAAAACGAAGGGGACGGCGCGGAAGAAAAAGGGGCCCACTGCTGTCGCGTGGACCGCTTTGCGGTGATCACGCGGAGAGATTGTGGGTGAGTTGTGACCGCCGCGGACCAGGGAGCGCAAACACGCGTTCACGAACTCGGGCAGGGCGGCCCTGAGTTGCGCGTTCTCCCAGCTCGATCACGGTGCCTTCGCCCCCACCCCCCGACCCCTCCGACCGCCCTCCCGTGCGTCGCGCGATATCCTATCCCCGGAGTCTCGGGGCCACCAGCAGAACTCCGGAACCCCGCGCATCCACGGAGACCCGGCCTATTCTCCGAGCACTCGGTAAATCGCGGCCGGAAGAATGTGCGACAGCCACGTAAGGGCTGAAACAGGCCAGACGGCGCGATCCCCGCGCCCGGTGATTGCGGACGACGCACTTTCCCGCGGGCATCCGAATGCGGCCACCGGTACGACGGATCAGGTCATGGAGTGTCGCCGGCCCAGTCGAGGCGGTCCGGGTCGCCGGGACGCGGGTCGTACAGCGCTCGGCCACCGGCGCCGAACTGCCCCAGCTCGGTGGCCAGCGCGACGCCGGCGCCGATTTCCTTGCGCGTCCAGCCGGTGATGTCGAGCAGCAGGCCGTCCAGCGGTCCACCGACCAGTTCGGCGTAGCGCCGGTCCGGCCGCGGGCCCGGCTGGTCGGGGTCGGCGCCGTAGACCCGGCGACGTAGCAGCTGCTCCTCGTAACGGTCCATCCGCTCAGCCTCGCATCCGCCACTGACAGCGCGGGTGGCCGGCGTCGGCTGTGGCGGGACCACGGTTCCCGGCCGTCGCTCCGGGTCAGGGGCGGCAAGAGGCCGGGCGCGCGCTCATGCGGTGGTGTCGTCGCTGTGCATGACCAGCCTGCGCACGTACTCGCGGGTCCAGCCGGTGATGCGGACGACGGTGGCCTGCGCGCCGCGTTCGTCGGTCGTGCGCAGGTAGGCGACGGCTTCGGCCTGGAGGTCGGTGCGCGCCGCGTCGAGGGCGGCTTCGGCTTCCAGGTAGCGCTGAGCGGCGAGTTCCAGTTTGGCGGTGTCCATGGATACGCGTCTGCCCACAATCGGCCGGCCGATGAGACCGGGTCCCTTGACGTACCGATGCGGCGCCGTTCCCGTCTCCCGGCGGCCGGGCCGGTCTCAGCGCCGGCGGTCGGCCGCTGATGTGGCCAGTTCGGCCAGTTGGCCGGCGGCCGGCAGACCGGTGAGTTCGGCGCGTGCTCGTTCGGCGCGGTCGGTCGCCATCCGGGCGGCCTCGGTGAGAGCACCGGTGCGCGTCAGCACGGCGAGGAGGTCCCGGTGTGCGGTGACGGGGTCGGTCCCGCCGCGGAACACGGTGGTCAGGCGGTGCCGGCCGGCCTCGTCGGCGGCTTCGTAGGCGAGCAGGACGGGCAGGGTGGGCTGGAGGTTGGCGACGTCGCTGGTGGCCGTCTTGCCGGTGACCTGGTCCTCGGCGGTGTACGGGAGCAGGTCGTCACGGATCTGGAAGGCCATGCCGAGCTGTTCCCCGTACCTGCGCAGGGCCTGGTGCTGCCGCGGGGTCGCGCCGGCCAGGATCGCCCCGGCCTGGCACGCGGCACCGGTCAGCGCGGCGGTCTTCGCCTCCATGACGTTCAGGGCGGTCGGCACTCCGCAGGTCAGGTCGCCGCGGATCTCGGTCTCGCGCATGATGCCCCGGCACATGTGTCGCAGGGCCTGGACGGTGAGCCGAACCGCGTGCAGTACGCGGTCGGCGGGGCCGGAGCCGAGCAGGGCCGCGATTCCCGCCATCGACAGTCCGTCACCTGCCACGAGGGCTTCGGCGAGGCCGTACTGCTCGGCGGTGGAGGCCCTCCCGCGACGTACCGGATCCTGGTCGACGATGTCGTCGTGGACGAGGCTGGCGACGTGCAGGCACTCGATGCCGGCCGCGAAGGCCAGCACCTGTTCGGCGGTGCCGCCGACGGCCTTGGCCGACTCCATGCACAGGACGGGGCGCAGGAGCTTGCCCGTGGGGAACAGCGCGTCCAGGCAGGCCAGTTCCAGCATGCTGTCGCCGCTGCCCACCCAGCGCAGCAGTTCGGCTTCCAGGAGCGGGAGGTACGTGTCGCCGGTGGAGGTCACGGCAAGGGACATGACGCGTCCTTTCACAGGTCAGCAGGGGATCACGGCGCGCATGACGGGGCGCCAGACGTTGAGCAGCGTGCCCAGGGGCGGCTGCACCGGTCGGGTGAGGACGTCCCGGCCCGCGGCGAGCACCGCGGCGATGACCAGCGCCATGTGCTCATGGTGGGCGTGCCGGAGGGCGCTCACCGGGCCGTGGTCCACTTCGGCGGCCTTGTCCAGCTGCTCGGTGACCCGCCCCGCCTCGAAGGCGATGAGGTCGGCCACGGCCGGTGTCCAGCGTTTGGCCTTGAGGTCCTCGGCGCGCACGCCGAAGCGGTCGAGGTCCTCCAGCGGCAGGTAGAGGCGTCCGTCGTCGAGGTCTTCCGACAGGTCGCGCAGCGCGTCCGTCAGCTGTGCGCACACGGACAACGCGCGGATCGCCGGCTCGTCCGCCGGTCCGGTCACGGCGCCGGTCACCCGGTAGATCATGGCCAGCGAGCCGCCGGTCATCCGCACGCACCACCGGCGCAGTTCCTCGAAGGTGGCGAAGTCACGGAAGTCGAGGTCCCGCCGCATCGCGCCGAACATGTCCTCGACCACCGTCGGCGGCAGACCGAAGGCCCGGTAGGTGTGGACCGTGGCGTGCAGGACGGGGTCGGGGGAGCCGCCGGCGGCGAAGGCCGCCCAGGTGGCGTCCGCGAAGTCGGTGAAGCGGCGCCGGCGTTCTGCGACCGGTCCCCTGTCCACGCAGAGGTCGGCACGGTGGCCGTGCGCCAGCAGTGCCGCCGCGTGCGGTCGAGCGGCCGCGGGGGCGCTGCGCAGGCCGTGCCAGCGGGCGGTCCCTCCGTCCGCGCCGGCCAGCTCCCGTACGCACACCGTGTAGCAGTGCCTGAGGACGGGATCGGTGACACCCGCCGCGTCCAGCCATCGCCCTACCAGCATCTGTGCACTCTTTCTGCTCGACCGGCTCCCGCGGGGGGCCGGGACTCGCTCTGCGACGAGGGCGCGGGGTGTCCCCGTTGCGCGCTCGTGAGCTGTCGCACCGGGACGGTCTGTCAGCGGGACGTCGACGTGGCCCGGGTCGGGCGCACCGGCTGCCGGCGTCCGCGCGGCCAGGGCAGACGGGCGGCTGGTCTTGCGGTCAGGGCGTCCTTGGTGCGGCGGTGGAAGGCGAGCAGGCCCAGGAGGGCGGCGCCGGCGAACCACAGGATCTGGACGGCCAGTTCGCCGGGCAGGGGTGTGCGGGTGAAGCCCGCGGCGGTGGCGGCCTGCATGGTCCCGTAGGTGGGCAGGAGCCGTACGGCCGCGCTTCCGGTGCCGCCGCCGGCCAGGGGGCTTTGCAGTCCGACGTCGACGAGGCTGGTCATGACCAGGGCGAACATGCCCTCCACCTCCCGGCGCAGCAGGGAGCCGAAGACGACGCCCAGGGCCCCGTAGGTCAGGGCTCCGCAGAACAAGGCCGCGGCGAGTCGCACGGGCTGGCGCGGGCTCCAGGCGGTGCAGATCACCGCGGTGGCATAGGCGGCGATGGTGGCGGAGGCCAGGGTGAGCGAGGCGGTCTTGGCGAGGACGAGGTGGGCGCGGGGGTAGCCGGCCATGGCCAGGCGGCGGTCGAAGCGTCCGCCGTTGAACGTGACGGCGAACATCATGAACCCGGTGATCAGCGTGACGGCGTTGATGGCACCGGTGATCTGCGTGATCTGGTTGCCCGCGGGCTCGAGGAGCCGGCCGGTCGCGCGCAGCCTGAAGGGCACGGTCCTGCCGGGGATGACGGCGTGGGCCAGGCTGATCCAGGAGGGGATGAACAGGGCGACCAGGACGGTGGCGAGTCTGTTGCGGGCGTGCTCGATGAGGTCGAAGCGGGCTGCCGTGACGAACAGACGCAGGTGTCGCCTCACGCCGGCACCACCGTCCCGGGGTGCAGGACGCCGTCCTGCAGCCGCCACAGCTCGTCCAGGCGTTCGGCGTCGTAGGCCAGGTGCGAGACGACGAGGACGGAGCGGCCCGCGTCACGCAGGCGTGCCGCCAGGTCCCAGAAGCGCTGGTAGGTGTCCCAGTCGAAACCCTGGTAGGGCTCGTCCAGCAGCAGCACCTGCGGGTCGTGCATCAGGGCCAGGGTCAGGTTCAGCTTCTGCCGGGTCCCGCCGCTGAGCAGGCCGGCACGCTCGTCGGCGTACTCCGTCAGCCGCAGCGCGTCCATGACGTCCCCGGCATGCCGCAGGTCCGGCAGCCCCCGCGCGACGCGGAAGAACTCCAGGTGCTGGCGCACGGTGAGCGCATCGTTGATCACCACGTCCTGCGGGCAGTAGCCGAAGCGGCCTCCATGGCGGAGCGTGCCGTGCTGCGGGCGCAGTTCGCCGGACAGGATCTTCAGCAGCGTCGACTTGCCCGCACCGTTCTCCCCGACGATCCCGGCCAGCACGCCGGGCCGCAGCAGGAGGTCCACGCCTCGCAGGACCTCACGACGGCCGTACGCGTGCCGCACACCGCTGACCTCCACCGCACCCCCCAGCCCGCGGACCGTGCGACACACTCGCTGCCGACTCCCCGCTGTCACACCCAGGTTAGGCATCCCATATGGTCAAAAGCACAGCCAGGACGGCTGGTTAGCTCGCACGGGTGAACGCGTCGTCGTAAACGCGGCCACTGAGGGTCGCGGTCGCCGGGCGTCACCGCCCCGTCGGCAGGTCCTCGTCACGCGGTGGGTGCGGGCGGAGGGAGGGGAGCGTGAGCTGCCACCAGTCCGTCAGGCGGTCGGCGAGGACGGCCGTGCCTTCCAGCGCCTCGGTGAGGGCGCAGAGGCCGAAGAACGCGCGCACCAGGGTCCGGGCCGTGCGGGCGGGGCGGATGTGCGCGTGCAGGTGGCCGGCGAGCCGGGCCTGCGCGAGCAGTCGCGTGGCGGCGGCGGTCCACAGCGCGAAGGGGTCGGGAAGGGGGGCGCCGATGGTGGCGCGCTCGGCCCACAGGCGGGCGCCGGCCCGCGTCACCGGGTCCTCGGCGAGGGCACGGGCGATGTCGTAGCTGAGGGCGACGAGCCGTTCGACCGGGGGGACCGCCTCGTCCGCGTAGCGTGCGGAGAGCTGTGACCACGAGGCGAACCGGTCCTGGACGACGGCGACGGCGATGCCCTCCTTGCCTGCGTAGTGGAAGTAGACGGCGCCGCTGGTGCGGCCCGACCGGGCGCTCATGTCGTTGACGCTGGTGGCCGCGTACCCCTGTTCGGCGAAGAGCTGGGCAGCCGCTTCCAGCAGTGATCTACGGGTTGCCTTGGCCCGTTCCTGCAACGTACCGTCCGCCCTCGCTCGGTTTCTTCCGCCGGCCATGAATTTAGTGCGCCAGCGTACGCCTGGCGCAAAACAGGTCACACGCGTGCGGTAAATTCCGCATTTCTTTCGAGAGGGAATGCGGTCGAGTGGTAAAGGGCGCCGGTCCGTGCCGGGTGCGGCGCGGCCACGTGTGTGTGCCAACTGGTGCGCGGTGGAACCAGTGTTGACGCTCCCCGATCGCCGGCCGCACGCTGTCGCCGCCGCGCGGCCATACGCCGGGTTCCGGGTGCCGTCGAGTCACTGAATAGTGTCATTGCCCGAGATGACGTGACGGAAATAACGTAGCCGCCACTATCTTTCCCGTTTCCTGCGGATGGCCGTGAATGTCGTATGCCATGCGTACGGACGCGTAGGAGGCCCTCGTGAACACTACGGCCCACGATCTTCTCGAATGGTCACCCGAAGCCGTCGTCTTCGACTGTGACGGCACCCTGATGGACAGCGAGCGCCACTGGCGGGAGGCCCGCAACCGCGCCTTCCGGGAGTACGGGCTCCAGCCACCGCCCGGATTCGCGGAGCAGGCCGCGGGCCTGCACTACGAGGACTGCGGCCGGCTGATGGCGCGGTCGGTGCACAAGCCGGAACTGGCGGAAGGCCTGACGGCCGCGCTCCTCGACCACTTCCTGGAGCTCGTCACCGACGACCCGGTGACGATGCCGGGGGCAGTCCGGATCGTCCGGCTGCTCTCCGCCCGGCTGCCGCTGGCGGTGGCCAGCAACTGCCCGAGAGTGGTGGTGGAAGGCAGCCTGCAACGGGCCGGGCTGCGCACGCACTTCCGGCACATCGTCGCGCCAGACACCGGGGACCGCCTGCGTCCGAAGCCGCACCCGGACCTCTACGCCGAGGCGGCCCGGCTCTGCGGTGTCCGCCCGCACCGGGCGCTGGCCGTCGAGGACTCCCTGACCGGCGTGGAGGCGGCCCGCCGCGCCGGACTGCGGGTCCTGGGCGTCGGCCCCCGGCCACCGGGCGACGGCGCCGTCCGGGCCGACCTGTGGTTACCGGCACTGGACGCCCCCGAACTGCTGGCCTGGGCCCACTCCCCCGGCATCCCGGGTCCGGCGCCGGAGCCCTAGGGAGGGCGCCGCCGTGGGGATGGCCCTTCGTGCGCTTTGGGGTCAGTGACCGTGCACCGGGGAGCAATCTTTCCGGCCCGCTGCCGATTAGCCTGGCGAACACGTTTCCGAGTGTGGCAGGCGTCGGCACCGGAAGCTCCCCGTACCGCACATCGCGCCCGTCCTCAGGGCAGGAGAGGCCGCTCTCGATCATGGTGAACTCCGGTCACGCTTCCCAGGAATTAACCACGGTGGCACCCGACCACCGCACCGCGGAACGTTTCAGTGACATCTGCCGGTCGGTCTTCGTGCAGTCCGGCATCTGTATCGCCCATCTCGATCCACAACTGCGCATCGCGGCGGCGAACGGCCCGTTCTGCGGTCACATCGGCGCGTCACCCGCCGACGTCCTCGGCCGGGACGTCCTGGACTACCTGCACCCGGGTGTGCGGGAGAGGTTCCGCCGCGAGTTCGCCCGGCTCGCCGACGGACGGAGTGCGCGCTTCGCGGACGAGGTGATCGTCGTGGACGCCGGGGGCAAGCCGTTCCAGGCCGAGTTGACCGGCGTCGCCGTGCGCGGCAGCGCCAGCGATCGGGTGGAGGTCATCGTGGTACTCCTGCGGCCCGACGGCACCCGGAGACCCGACGTGGCCTCCGCGCGGCAGAAGCTGTTCAGCCCGGTGCACGCCCGTGTCCTCGAGGGCGTCGCCGCCGGCGATTCGACCGTCCAGCTGGCCGCGCGGCTCTTCCTCAGCCGCGGCGGCGTCGAGTACCACGTCGCGTCCCTCCTGCGGAAGATGAAGGTGTCCAACCGGCCCGCCCTCATCTCCAAGGGCTACGCCCTCGGAGTCTTCGCGGTCGGCGAGTGGCCCCCTCGCGTACAGCCCGAGTTCATCGCCTCCTGACCGCCCGGGGATACGGCCGGGCCCCCACGGGCCCGGCTCCACCGGTCCGGCTCCACGGGCCCGGCCCCACCGGCGAGGCGTGGTGGCGCGTCGCCCCGGTCGCCGGGCGAGGACCGGCCGGCCCGAAACGCACCGGTCCTCGTCTTCCGGCCGCCCTCGTCGTTCCGGCCCGCCCTCGTTGCTCCGGCCGTCCCCGGGGACGTGCCGGCCGGTCAGTCGCGCGTGCCGCCGCCGGCCGCCGGCCGCCCGGCGCCCAGCCGGTGCCGGATGCCCTCCAGCAGGGTGCGGGCGCGCAGGGACAGCAGGCTGAAGGAGCCGGCGTCGCCGAGTCCATGGGTGTTCTCGCACAGCCCGTTCAGGAACAGCGGCGGCAGCGCGCCGGCTCCCGGCCGGGGCGGCACGAAGTAGTCCCGCTCCACTCGCAGCACACCGGTGTCGTCCAGGGCCAGCCCGTCGGCCACCGGGCCGAGGATCTCCGGGTACGGCTCGTCGTGTTCGGCGGGGCCGAGGTCGCGGTAGCCGGTGGCGAGGACCACCAGGTCGGCCGTGACCTCCTTCACCTTTCGGGTGTGGCGCTCGCGCAGGGCCAGGCGGACCGGGCCCTCACCGGTCTCGACGCCGGTGACCTCGTGGTTGCGGTGGAGCACGATGCGCTCCTCGCCGTCGACAGCGTCCTCGTAGCGCCGTACGTAGAGGCTCTCCAGCACGTCCTGGTCGACGGAGGAGTAGTTGCTGGGGCGCAGTTGGGCGCTCAGGTCGGCCCTGGCCTCCCGGGAGGCGTTGAAGTAGTAGTCGGTGAACTCGGGGAAGTAAGCCTCCTCCGAGAAGGGGCTGGTGTCCTTCAGCCGGTAGCCGAAGCCGCGCATGACGGCGTGGACCCGGTCGCCCGAGGCGGCGGAGTGCAGGTCGAGCGCGATCTCCGCCGCGCTCTGGCTGGCCCCGACGACCGCGACGTCGAGCGGGCCGCCCTCGGCCGCCCGCCGCTTCTCCAGCCGCCAGGTGTACTCGCTGCTGTGGCAGACGCGGTCGCCGAGGTGGGGCCGGAAGTCCGCGGGGACGTACGGGGTCCGGCCGGTGCCGACGACCAGGGCGCGTCCCCGGTACGTCCGGCCGCACGCGGTGCCCACGACGTAGTGCGGGACCGGGTCGGACGCGATGGAGACGGTGGTGGCCCTGCGGTCGTACTCGACGGACGAGGACAGCTGTTCGGCCACCCAGCGCACGTAGCGGGCGTAGTCGCGGCGCAGCGGGAAGTGTGCCGGGACGTTGAGGAAGGCCAGCAGCCGGCCGGTCTCGTGCAGGTAGTTCAGGAAGGTGTAGCGGCTGCGCGGGTTGCGCAGGGTGGCGAGGTCGCGGCTGGGGTGGTGCTGGGTGTCTGAGCCGCGCAGCAGCATGCCCGGCTGCCAGGCGGCCTCACCGCGGCTCTCCAGGAAGAGGCAGTCGATGTCGGGTGCCTCCTCCTCCAGGGCGGCGGCCAGCGCGATGCCGCCCGGGCCGAACCCGACGCCGATGACGTCGTGGAGCGTGTCCTGCGCCGTGCGGCCGTTGTCGATGGTCACAGTTGGTCCTCGTCTGTGTCGTGTGCGTGCGTGGGGGGGTGACCGGCCGTCAGGCGGCCCGGTGGACGGCCGTGTCGACGGTCTTGACGACGACGTCGCCGATGGTGAGCGCCACCTCCTCCCAGTCGGCGACGGGCATCGTCAGCGGCGGCAGGAACTTCAGTACCCGCCCCTCCCCCGCGCTCTCGGCGATGATCCCGGCCTGGAACAGCGCGCGGCGCACGTCCTCGACCGGCTCGGGCCCGGTGAAGCGCAGCCCGCTCATCGCGCCGCGTCCGGCGACCTGGGCGGCGCCCTCGGGAAGCCGCGCGACGATGTCCCGGAGCGAGGCGCGGATCGCCTCCGTGAGCCGGGTCACCTGGCCGGTGAACCGCGGGTCGGACCAGTACTCCAGCGCCACCGTGCCCGCCACGAAGGCGAGGTTGTGACCGCGGAACGTGCCGTTGTGCTCGCCCGGTTCCCAGACGTCCTTGTCCCGGCTGATCAGCAGGGCCGCCATGGGCAGGCCCATCCCGCCGAGCGACTTCGACAGGCACACCAGGTCGGGCCGCAGCCCGGGGACGTGCTCGAAGCTGAAGAAGGTGCCGGTACGGCCGCAGCCGGCCTGGATGTCGTCGACGATGACGAGTGCGCCGGCGTCGTCCGCCAGTTCCCGCACCCGGGCCAGCCACGCGGGGCTCGCCACGTTCAGGCCGCCTTCGCCCTGCACGGTCTCCAGCAGCACGGCGGCCGGTGCCCGCGTGCCGGGGGCGGGCCGCAGCGCACGCTCCAGCGCGTCGAGGGAGGTCTGCCGGTCGCGCTCGTCGTCGCGGGGCAGGATCGTCACGTCGTGCAGCGTGGTGCCGGCCGCGGACCGCAGCAGCGGTGAGGAGGTGGCGGCCAGGGAGCCCAGGGAGACGCCGTGGAACCCGTCCCGGAAGGCGATGACCCGTGAGCGTCCGGTCACCTTGCGGGCCAGCTTCAGGGCCGCCTCGACGGCGAGGGTGCCCGCCGGGCCGGGGAACTGCACGACGTAGTCGTCCATACCGCGCGGTGCCAGTACCGACTCGGCGAGCCGGGTGAGGAACTCGGCCTTCGCGGTGGTGTGCAGGTCCAGGGACTGGACGGGTCCGCCGCCCGCGAGGTGGTCGATCACCCGGGCGACCATGTCCGGCGGGTTGTGACCGTAGTTGAGCGCGCCGGCGCCGCACAGCAGGTCGGTGTAGCGCCGTCCCTCGACGTCCCACAGGTGGTGCCCCGACGCGCGCTCGAACACGGCCGGGAAGCCGCGGCAGTAGCTGCGCACACGGGACTCGTGACGGGTGAACACGGTGGTCGGGTCGGGCTCGGTCATGCTCGGCACTCCCTGTCCTTCGCTTTCGTCGCTCACTTCACCAGCACGTTTCCGTCGGCCGGGCGGTGGTCCCGGGACCGGCGCAGATCGGTGAAGGCGAAGGTCCGCTGGAGCCAGCGGTCCCCTCCGTCGAAGCGCGGGACGAAGGAGGACCGGCCGTGCAGGGTGACGCGGTTGTCCACGACGGCCAGGTCCCCGGCGCGCAGCCGCACACCGTCGTAGCTGGTCCGGATCACCGCGCTCAGCTCCTGGAGCGCGGCGCGGCCGGCGGGGGTCAGGGCCCGGGTGGCCGACTCGTCGTAGCAGAGGTCGGGGTCCTGCGGGTCGCCGGTGAGGACACCGTGCAGGCTTCCGGTGCCGCCCCCGCCGAAGGAGGGCGGGGGGTCGGTGACGAACTCGGGGCGGGCCAGCGCCTCGCGGGTGCGGTCCGTCAGCCGGGGCAGCACCCGGCGCGAGCAGCAGGTGCGCAGTTCCGCCTGCCCCTCGTGGTCGGTGCGCAGGCAGAGCAGCAGGACGTAGTCCGGCCGGTGCGGGTGAAAGGCGTTCTCGGTGTGGAACGTCAGCTCCACCGAGCCCGCGTTGCCCTGGAACTCCTCCTGGCCGGGCACGGGGACGACGTCCTGCACCAGGGCGCCGTTCTTCTCCGCGGCGAACGAGGCGGGGTCGCCCAGTCCGTGGGCGAGCAGCAGGAGCAGCGCCGCGGGCAGCGCGGGGGTCCGCTGCGCCGAGCCCATGACCGTGGGGGTGCCGGGCAGCCGCTCGGGGCGGATCGGCAGTCCGCTGAGCAGCAGTCTGCCGTCGGCGCCCGAGTCCCGGCGGAACTCTCGTACGCGTCCGCGCAGCCGGCCGGGGGTCTCCTCCCAGGCGCGGCGGGCGTCGGCGACCCAGGCCGGGTCGTCGACCCGGTCCGGTGCCCGGTCCAGCAGGCTCTGTGCGATCCGCGCGAGGTCCGCCAGCTCGGGGCCGGTCAGCTCCGCCGCGCGCTGTTCGGTAGCCGTCACCTCGGTCCTCCCGCCCGGTGTCGACGCGCTGTCATGCGCCCATCGCCTCGATCAGGCTCTGGGGGCGCATGTCGGTCCACTCCCGCTCGATGTACGCGAGGCACTCCGTGCGGCCGTCGGGGCCGAACCGCGGCTCCCAGCCGTCGGGCACGGCCGCGAACTCGGGCCACAGCGAGTGCTGGCCCTCGTCGTTGACCAGGACCAGGTAGGTGGCGTCGGGGTCCTCGAAGGGGTTGGTCATGGGGGTGTCTCCTGTTCCGTGGGGAGGTGGTGCCGGGGTGGTGCGGTCGCCGGCCGGTGTGTGCGGTGCGGCCTGGGCGGCGGTCAGGCGACGAGCCGCACGGGCAGCGAGCTGAAGCCGCTGAGCATGGAGGAGTAGATGGGCTCGGGTCTTCCGGTGAGTTCGATCCGGGCGACCTGTTCGCGCAGGGCCCTGAGCAGGCCGGCGATCTCCGCCCGGCCGAGGTAGGCGCCGACGCAGTAGTGCGGTCCGTGTCCGAAGGACAGGTGCTTGTTGGGTGTGCGGGCGAGGTCGAAGCGGTCGGGTTCGGTGAAGGCCGCCTCGTCCCGGTTGGCCGACGCGTTCCACACGGTGACGATGTCGCCGGCGGCGATGGGGACGCCGTTCAGCCGGGTGTCGGCGGTCGCGGTGCGGCCGAAGTGGAGGGCCGGTGTCGTCCACCGCAGCACCTCGTCGACCGCGGCGTCGAGGGACACCTCGCCGTTCTTGAACGCCCGCCACTGGGCGGGGTGTTCGACGAACGCGAGCGCGGCACCGATCATGGACAGCCGGCTGGTCTCGTCGCCGCCCAGGATGAGGCTGTAGCAGTTGGCGACGACCTCGTCCATGGTCAGCGGCCGGCCGTCGGTCTCCGCGGTGGCCAGGACGCTGACGGCGTCGGTGCCCGGTCGCTCCCGGCGGCTCGCGGCCAGCTCGCCGAAGTAGGCGAGGATGTCGTTGCGGGCCTGCCAGACGTCGAAGGGCGACTGGTCGGGCGCGTCCGAGCTGAGCGCGGTCCTGGTGAGGCGCAGGAGGAAGGCGCGGTCCTGTTCCGGGACGTCCAGCAGGTCGCAGATGGCCTTCAGGGGCAGGCGCCCGGCGACGTCCTCGGCGAAGTCGCACTCGGGGCGGCCGACGGCCGCGGCGACCAGGTCGTGGCCGGCCCGCTCCACCTTCTCCACCACCGCGCTCAGGGCGCGCGGCGAGAACGCCCTGAGCAGCACGCTCCGCAGTTCGCGGTGGCGCGGCCCGTCGGTGACGGCGGCCATCACCCCGGAGGCCGAGTCGCCGCCCTGGAGGAGCGAGGCGAGGACGTTGCCCCGTGCGGAGGTGAAGCGGTCGGGGGCGCGGTAGACCTCGGTGGCGTCCGCGAACCGCGTCACCACCCAGAAGGCGGGGCCGCCCCCGGCCGGCCGGTGCCGGTGGACCGGGTCCTCGGCGCGGAGCGTGCGCCAGATCTCGGACAGGTCGTGGCGGGCGTGGGTCGCGGGGTCCGCGAGGTCGAGGCCGGGCAGCGCCGACGGCGGCAGCGGGGTGCGGACGGGTGTCGTCACGGGGGTCATGACGCGTGCTCCTCCTTTCCTGCGGCGTCGAGGGCGCCGAGGACGTCGGCGAGCAGCCGGCCGACGGCCGCGGCGGGGCGCTCGGTGAGCATGGTGTTGTGGGTGGCCTGCACGTCGTGGACCTCGATCCGGCCGGTGACGTGCGGGGCCCAGAGGGCGGGCCGGCGGCGCGATTCGCCCTCCTCCAGGTCGGTCGCGGCGCAGAACACGACGTCGCCGTGGAAGGTGCGGGGCGCGTGCAGGCCCGCGATCGCGCTGTTGTTCAGGAACACCGCTTTCAGGTGGGTGAGCTGGTCCTCCGTGAAGGCGGCGAGCAGCTCGTCGGGGACCTGCACTCCTTCGAGCACCTCCTCGGGTGTCGGCTGGGCGGCGCCGAGGTCCCGGGGGAAGGCGTCGAGCAGCATCAGCAGTTCGACCTCCTCGCCGGCGTCCTGGAGCTGGACGGCCATCTCCTGGGCGACCAGCCCGCCGAAGGACCAGCCGAGCAGCCGGTAGGGGCCGTTCGGCCGCACCTCGCGCAGCCGGGTGAGGTAGCCGGCGGCCATCTCGGCGACGGCGGACGGCAGGGGCGCGGGTTCGTCGAAGCCGGCCGCCTGGAGTCCGTACACCGGATGGCGGCCGTCCAGGTGCGGGATCAGCGCCCGGTAGGCCCAGCCCAGGCCGCCCAGCGGGTGGACGCAGAACAACGGGGTGCCCGGGCCGCCGGTGCGCAGCGGCAGCAGCACACCGGTGGCTCCGGCGGTGTCGCCGGTGTGCAGGGCCTCGGCGAGCGCGGCGGGGGTCGGGGCCTCGAAGAGGGTGCGGACCGAGACCTGGTGGCCCAGTTCGGCGCGGATCCGGCCGGCCAGCCTCGCCGCCATCAGGGAGTGTCCGCCGAGGGCGAAGAAGTCGTCGTCGATGCCCACCTCGGTGACGCCGAGCAGTTCGGCGAAGAGGCGGCAGAGGGCGCGTTCCTCCTCGGTGCGCGGGGCCCGCGGGGCCGGCCGGGCGGAGTCCCGGGGCGCGGGCAGGGCCGCGCGGTCGAGCTTGCCGCTGGTGGTCAGCGGGAACTCGGCCAGGACGACCACCGAGCGCGGCACGAGGTGCCCGGGGAGGCGGGAGGCCAGCCGTCGGTGGAGTTCGCCGGGGGTGGCGTCGCCGGTGACGTAGGCGACCAGCGCCTCGTCGCGCAGGACGACGGCGGCGCGGGTGACCGCGGGGTGTTCGGTCAGGACGGCCTCGATCTCGGCGGGCTCGACCCGGACGCCGCGCACCTTGAGCTGGTGGTCGGAGCGGCCGACGAAGTGAAGCCGGCCGGCCCTGTCCCAGCGCACCAGGTCGCCCGTGCGGTACATCCGCCCGCCGGGGGTGAACGGGTCGGCCACGAACCGCTCGGCGGTCAGTGCGGGGCGGCCGGCGTAGCCGCGGGCGACCTGGTCGCCGGCGACGTACAGCTCGCCGGGGACGCCGGGCGGGACGGGCCGCAGCGCCGCGTCCAGCACGTGGACGCGGGTGTTGTGCAGGGGCACGCCGATCGTCACGGCGGGCCGGGCGCCCGGATCGGTCCGCGGGTCCCACACGGTGGCGTCGCAGGTGACCTCGGTGGAGCCGTACTTGTAGTGCAGCGGTACCCCGGACGCGGCGGTGAACCGCTCGTACAGGTCGCGGGTGAGTCCCTCGCCGCCGACGAAGATCCGGCGCAGCCCGGCCAGCTGGGACGGGTCCGCCTCGGCCAGGAGCACTTCGAGCATGGAGGGCACGAAGTGGACGGTGGTGATGCCGTGTGTGGTGAACATGCGGGTGAGGTAGTCGGGGTCGCGGTGGCCGCCGGGCTCGGCGACCACCGTGCAGGCGCCGGTCTGCAGGGGCCAGAACAGCTCCCAGACCGACACGGTGAACCCGATGGGTGTCTTCTGCAGGACGCGGTCGTCCGGGGTCAGCCGGTAGGTGTCCTGGAGCCAGCCCAGGTGGTTGACGACGGAACGCTGGGAGACCACCACGCCCTTGGGGCGGCCGGTCGAGCCGGAGGTGAACATGACGTACGCGGGGTGGTCCGGCAGCAGCGGGGCGGTGCGGTCGCGGTCGGCGGGATCGGTGTCGGGCCGGTCCGCGAGCGCGGTCACGGTGTCCGGGTCGTCCAGGAGCAGCGCGGGCAGCGCCGCGGGCAGCCGGTCACGGTACCCGGTCGTGCTGACGGCGAGCGCCACGGCGGCGTCCTCGCAGACGCGGGCGGTCCGCTCGGCGGGGTCGTCGGGGTCGACGGGGGTGTAGGCGGCGCCCGCCTTGGTGACGGCGTGCGCGGCGACGATGAGGTCGAGGGAGCGGGGCAGGGCGAGCGCCACCACCGACTCCGGGCCGCAGCCGAGGCCGATGAGCAGGTGCGCCAGCCGGTTGGCGCGGGCGTTCAGCTCGCGGTAGGTCAGGTGCGTGCCGTCGGCGCGGACGGCCACGGCGTCGGGGGTGGCCCGCACCGCCTGTTCGAACAGGTCGGCGAGGGTGGCCGTCCGGCGCTCGCGCCGGGTGCCGTTCCACTCGTGGAGCAGCCGCTGCCGCTCGCCCGGCAGCAGGACGTCCAGCGCGCTCAGCGGCCGGTCGGGGTCGTCGCAGGCCTGGTCGAGGAGGAGCAGGAGCCGCTGGGCGAGGGCGCGCACGGTCTCCTCGTCGAAGAGCGCGGAGGCGTACTGCACCTCGCCGCGCACCCCGTCGGGCTCGCCGGCCGGTCCGAACCCCTCGGTGAGGCTGAAGGACAGGTCGAACTTCGCGGCGGGGAGCTGGGCCTGGACCGGTTCGGCGGTGAGGGACGGCAGCGACAGGTCCGTCCGGGCGTTGTTGCGGAACGACAGCATCACCTGGAACAGCGGGTGGCGGGCGGGTGAGCGGGCCGGGTTGAGCGCCTCCACGAGCCGTTCGAACGGCACCGCCTGGTGCTCGTAGGCGTCCAGGTCGGTGCGGCGGACCCGGGCGAGCAGCTCGCGGAACGTCGGATCGCCGGAGGTGTCGGTGCGCAGCACCAGGGTGTTGAGGAAGAACCCGACCAGGCCGTCGAGCGCCTCGTCGGCCCGGCCGGCGACCGGCGCGCCGATCGGCAGGTCGGTGCCGGCGCCGAGCCGGGTCAGCAGCGCGGCGAGGGCCGTGTGGAGCACCATGAACACGGTGGCACCCTCGGCCTCGCCCAGTGCGGCGAGGCGGCGGTGGAGGCCGGCGGGAAGGTCGAGGGGGACCGCGGCGCCCGCGCCGGAGGGCCGGGCGGGCCGGGGCCGGTCGGTGGGGAGCTCCAGCTCCTCGGGGGCGCCGGCGAGGACGGTCAGCCAGTGGGCGAGCTGTGCGCCGCCGGGGCCGGACGGGTCGTCGAGGTCGCCGAGGACGTGCCGCTGCCAGACGGCGTAGTCCGCGTACTGCACGGTCAGCGGTGTCCACTGCGGGGACTCGCCGAACAGCCGGGCCCGGTAGGCGGTGGACAGGTCGTCCGCGAGCGGGCCCATCGACTCGGCGTCCCCGGCGATGTGGTGCATGAGCAGCAGCAGCACCGCTTCCTGGGGGCCCTGCCGGAAGACCTCGGCGCGCAGCGGGATCTCGGCGGTGAGGTCGAAGGCGTGTGCGACGGCGCGCTCCAGCCGCTCCGGGACCTCGGCGGCGGTCACGTCCGTCACCGTCAGTGCGGGCACGGCCGCCGCCTCGGGCAGCACCACCTGGTACGAGCCGTCGCCGTCCTCGGCGAACACCGTGCGCAGCGACTCGTGCCGGCCGGCCAGGTCCCGCAGCGCGGCGCGGAGGGCGTCGGTGTCCAGGGGGCCGTGGAGCCGGAGGGCGAGCGGGATGTTGTACGTCGCCGAGGGGCCCTCGAAGCGGTGCAGGAACCACAGCCGTTCCTGCGCGAAGGAGAGCGGGAGGCGGTCGGGCCGCGGCAGCACCCGCAGCGCGGGGGGCGCGTCGGCGGCCCGGTCGAGCCGGGCGGCCAGGCCCGCCGGTGTCGGGGCCTCGAACACGTCGCGCACCGGCAGTTGCACGCCGAGCACCGAGCGGACCCGGCTGACCAGGCGGGTCACGCGCAGTGAGTGGCCGCCCAGTTCGAAGAAGCCGTCGTCGATCGAGACCGACGGCACGCCGAGGATCTCGGCGAACAGCCGGCACAGGATCTCCTCCTGGGGCCGGCGCGGGCGGCGGCCGCGGGGGTGCGCGGCCCGTTCGGGGGCGGGCAGCGCGCGCTGGTCGACCTTGCCGTTGGGGGTGAGCGGCAGTTCGTCGAGGACGACGATGCCCGCCGGGACCATGTAGCCGGGCACGGCGGACTCCAGCAGGGTCCGCAGCTCCTCCCGCTCCGGCCGCCGGTGCCTGGGTGCCGGTACGACGTAGGCGTACAGGGCGCGTTCGCCCCGGGCGTCCTCACGGACGGCGGCGACGGCGCGGCCGACGCCGGGGTGGCCCGTGAGGACGGCCTCGATCTCCCCCCGTTCGATGCGGAAGCCGCGGATCTTCACCTGGCCGTCGGCACGGGCGGTGAACTCCAGTTGCCCGTCGCGGGTGTGGCGGACGATGTCCCCGGTGCGGTACATCCGGCTGCCCGGGGCGCCGAACGGGTCGGCGACGAACCGCTCGGCGGTGGCGGCCGGCGCGCCGGTGTACCCGCGGGCCAGGCCCAGCCCGGCGAGGTACAGCTCGCCCGGGGCGCCGGGCGGCACCGGGGTCAGTGCCGCGTCGAGGACGTAGGCCCGCATGCCGCTCAGGGCGCGGCCGATGGGGACGGTGCCGGGCAGCGCGTACGGGCGGGGCACGCGGTAGGCGGTGGCGAAGGTGGTGGTCTCGGTCGGCCCGTAGACGTGCACGAAGCCGGTGTCCGGGCAGGCCGTGACGGCGCGGCGGAACGCGGCCGGGGAGGCCTGCTCACCGCCGGTCCACACCTCGCGCAGGGTGGCGAGGCACCGCGGGTCCTCGTCCGCGATGACGTTGAACAGCGCGGTGGTGAGGAAGACGGAGGTCACCTCCTCGGCCGTGAGCAGGGTGCGCAGCGCGTCGAGGCTGAGGTCGCCGGGCGGGGCGACGACGACCCGGCCGCCGGTCAGCAGCGGTACCCACAGCTCGTAGGTGGAGGCGTCGAAGGCGTGCGGCGAGCGCATCAGCACCCGCCGGTGCGCGCCGCCCTCCCAGCAGGGGTCGAGTGCCAGGGAGACCACGTCGCGGTGGGTGACGGCGATGCCCTTGGGGGTGCCGGTGGACCCGGAGGTGTACATGACGTATGCGAGCCGTTCCGGGTGGGCCGCGCCGGCCGGTGCGGCGGTGCCGTCCGCCTCGTCCGGTGCGCCGTCGCCCGGCCCCGGGTCGTCGACGTCGATCAGGGGCAGGCCGTGGTCGAGGCCGAGCCGTGCCGCCCGGGAGTGCGTCAGCACGGCGGCGGCGCCGGTGGCGGTGAGGATCCGCTCCAGCCGGGAGGCGGGGTACCGGGTGTCGAGCGGTACGTAGACGCCGCCCGCCTTGAGCACGGCCAGTGTCGCCACCACGAGCGCCAGGGAACGCTCCAGGTGCAGGGCGACGGGCGTCTCGGGTCCGACCCCGAGGGCGCGCAGCCTGCGGGCCAGCCGTTCGGCGCGCGCGTCGAGGTCGGCGTAGGTCGTCGCGGTGCCGTCCGCCACCACGGCCACGGCCCGCGGGGTGCTGCGGACGTGCCGGGCGAAGAGGGTGGTGATCGTGTCGGCCGGGGCCTGGCGCGGGCTGCCGTTCCAGGTGTCGAGCACGTGGCGCCGGTCGGTGCCGGAGAGGACGTCGATGCGGCTGAGCGGCCGGCCGGCCGAGCCGTGGGCGACGGCGGTCAGCAGGCGGAGCAGCCGGGCGGTCAGCTCGGTGACGGTGTCCTCGTCGAACAGGTCGACCGCGTACTCCAGACCGCCGTCCAGGCCGCCGTCGGCCGCCTCCGCGAACGACAGCGAGAGGTCGAACTTGGCGGCGGGCGCGACCGGTTCCTCCGCCCGCACGGCGACGCCGGGCAGGTCGAGGGTGACGGGCCGGGCGGTGTTGTTCAGCATGATCGTCGCCTGCACCAGTGGCTGGTGGGCGGTGGAGCGCACCGGGTTGAGCGCCTCCACCACGCGTTCGAACGGCACGTCCTGGTGGGCGTAGGCGTCCAGGTCGACGGCGCGGACCCGGTCGAGCAGTGCGCGGAAGGTGGGGTCGCCGCCCAGCGGGGTGCGCAGCACCAGGGTGTTGACGAAGGAACCGACGAGATCGTGGGCGGCCTCGTCGGTCCGGCCGGCCACCGGGGTGCCGAGCACGACGTCGTCGCCGGCGCCGTGCTTGGCCAGCAGCGCGGCGAACGCGGCGTGCAGCACCATGAACAGGGTCGTACCGGTGTCGCGGGCGAGTCCGGTGAGCGCTTCGTGCAGCGCCCGGGGGACCGGGAACCGTACGGTGCCGCCGCGGTGGGAGGCGACGGCCGGCCGGGGCCGGTCGGTGGGCAGGGCGATCAGTTCCGGAGCACCGGCGAGCGTGGTGGTCCAGTGGCGGAGCTGGCGGGAGATCTCGCTGTCCGGCTCCTGGTCGGATCCGAGCACCCGGCGCTGCCACAGGCTGAAGTCGGCGTACTGGACGGTCAGCGGCTCCCAGTCGGGGGCGTGACCGGCGTGCCGGGCCCGGTAGGCCGTGGCGAGGTCGCGGGCGAGGGGTGCCATGGAGACGGCGTCGGCGGCGATGTGGTGCGCGACCAGCACGAAGACGGCCTCGTCGGGCGCGGTGCGCAGCAGCCGGGCGTGGAGCGGGAGTTCGCGGGCGAGGTCGAAGTGGTGGCGCACCGTCTCGCTCACCGCCGCCGGCAGGGTGTCCTCGTCCACGTCGGTGACGGCGGGCCCGGGCAGGCCGTGCCCGGGCGGCAGGATGACCTGGTGGCTGCCGCGGGCGTCGGTCGCGTAGACCGTGCGCAGGATCTCGTGCCGTCGGACGAGGTCACCCAGGGCGGCGCGCAGTGCCGCCGGGTCGAGGGCGCCCGACAGCCGCAGCACGACGGGGATGTTGTAGGTGTCGGACGGGCCGTCGAGGGTGTGCAGGAACCACAGCCGTTCCTGGCCGTAGGACAGGGGGAGCCGGTCGGGGCGCGGGGCCGGGGTGAAGCGCTCGGCCGTGCCGCCCGGGGTGAGGCCGGCGGCGAGCCCGGCCACCGTCGGGGTGTCGAACAGGTCACCGAGCCGGATCGGTGCGCCGAGCGCGTTCCGGGCGCGGTTCACCAGCTGGGTGGCGAGCAGCGAGTGGCCGCCGAGCAGGAAGAAGTCGTCGTCGATCGACACGTCGGCGATGCCGAGCACCTCGGCGAAGAGCGCGCAAAGGATCTCCTCGGCGGGCGTGCGCGGGGCCCGGCCGCCGGGGACGGCTCCGGTGGTGTCCGGGGCGGGCAGGGCGCGCCGGTCCAGCTTGCCGTTGGGGGTGAGCGGGAGGCGGTCGAGGACCACGAAGGCGGACGGGATCAGGTGCGCGGGCAGGGTCGCGGCGAGCGCCGGGCGGGGGTCGCCGACCGGCACGCCGGGGCCGGCGGCGACGAGGTAGGCGACCAGGCGCGGGTCGCCGGGGCGGTCCTCGCGGGCCACGACCGCCGCCTCGGCGACGGTGTCCAGGGCCAGCAGCGCCGCCTCGGTCTCGCCGGGCTCGACGCGGAAGCCGCGGATCTTGACCTGGTCGTCGGCCCGGCCGCCGTACTCCAGGAGGCCGGAGGCGTTCCAGCGGGCCCGGTCGCCCACCCGGTACATCCTGCTCCCGGCGGGGCCGAAGGGGTCGGCGACGAACCGTTCCGCGGTCTGGCCGGGCCGTCCGGCGTAGCCGCGGGCCACCTGGTCGCCCGCGAGGTAGAGCTCTCCCCAGACGCCGTCGGGCACGGGCTGGAGGAACGCGTCGAGGACGTACACCCGTGCGCCGCCGGTGGGGCGGCCGATGGGGACGGGTCCGTCGGCGAGCGGGTCGCCGGGTTCGACGCGGTGCACGACGACGCCGACGGTCGTCTCGGTGGGCCCGTACTCGTTGGTCACCACGGCGTCCGGGTGGCGGGCGCGCCAGCGCCTGAGCGGCTCGGCGTCGAGCGCCTCCCCGCCGATGACGAGGTCCGAGGCGGCACCGGCCCGGTCGGGCAGCGTCTCCAGCAGCCGCAGGTGGCTCGGGGTGATCTTGAGCAGGCCGGGGCGCGGGGTGTCCTCGTCCAGCGCGGCGAACCGGACCCGGCCGCCGGTGACGAGCGGGGTGAACAGCACGGTGACCGGCATGTCGAAGGCGATCGAGGAGTGGACCAGCGCCTCGTCGGCGGCGGCGGGGTACAGGGCGGTCGCCTCGTCCAGGTACGCCGCCAGCGCGGCGTGCTCGACGACGACGCCCTTGGGGCGTCCGGTCGATCCGGAGGTGTAGACGAGGTAGGCGGCGTCGCGCGGGTGCGGCCGGACGCCGAGCGGTGTGCCGGGATGGTCGTCCAGGCCGGCCGGGAAGGTGTCCGGGGTGAGCGTCACCCGTGCGCCGGCGTCCTGGACCAGGAGGTCGACGCGGCCGGCGGGGTAGGTGTCGTCGACCGGCAGGTAGGCCGCTCCGGTCTTGAGGACCGCCAGCAGGGCCACGAGCAGGTCGGGGGTGCGCGGCAGCACGACGGCGACGACCGATCCGCGGCCGGCGCCCCGGCCGGCCAGGTGCCGGGCCAGCCGGTTGGCCCGCGCGTCGAGTTCGGCGTAGGTGAGCGTCGTGGACGAGGAGACGACCGCGACGGCGTCCGGGGTGCGGGCGGCCTGCGCCTCGAACCTCTCCGGCAGCGAAAGGCCGGGGTCCCGGCGGGGGCTGGCGTTGCGGGTGACGAGCAGTTCGGTCCGCTCGGCGGCGGTCAGCAGCGGCAGGGCGTGGACGGGCCGGGCCGGGTCGTCCGTGACCGCGGCGAGCAGCCGCAGGTAGCGGTCGGCGAAGGACCGGACGGTGGCGCGGTCGAAGAGGTCGGTGGCGTACTCCAGGACCGCGGCCCACTGCCCGCCGTGCTCCGACACGGTCAGGGACAGGTCGAACTTGGCCGCGCCGGAGGGGGCCCGGCCCAGCCGCACGGTCAGACCGGGCAGGACCGGCGGCGCCGTCTCGGCGTTCAGGGTGAGCATCACCTGGAACAGCGGGTGCCGGGACCGCGAGCGCGCCGGGTTGAGCGCCTCGACCAGTTGCTCGAAGGGCACGTCGGCGTGCGCGTAGGCGTCGACGTCGAACCGCCGTACCCGGGCGAGGAGTTCCTCGAAGGTGGGGTCGCCGGAGACGTCGGTGCGCAGCACCAGGGTGTTGGCGAAGAGGCCGACGAGTCCTTCCAGCGCGGCCTCGGGCCGCCCCTCCACCGGGCTGCCGATGACGATGTCGTCGCCCGCCCCGAGGCGGCTGAGCAGGAGCGCGAGGACGGCCTGGAGCACCATGAAGGGGCTCGCGTCGCGTGCGCGTCCCAGCCGCTCCACGCGGGCGCGCAGGTCGGCGGGCACGGTGAAGGCGACGGTGTCGCCGCGCGGGGACAGGACCGCTGGCCGTGGCCGGTCGGTGGGCAGGTCGGTCTGTTCGGGGATGCCGGCGAGCGCCGTGGTCCAGAACGGGAGCCGGTCCCCGGGCAGTTCGCGCTGCCACAGGGCGTAGTCCGCGTACTGCACGGGCAGCGGCGCGAGTCCGGAGCCGGTGCCGGCCAGCCGCCCGGCGTAGGCCGTGGCGAGGTCGGCCGCCAGGGGGCCCATCGAGCCGCCGTCTCCGGCGATGTGGTGCAGGACCACCAGCAGGGTGTACGTGCCGCCGCCGGTGTCGAACAGGGTGGCGCGGACCGGCAGTTCGCGGTCGAGGGCGAAGGGGGCCGCGGCGGCGCGGGCGATCTCCCCGTCCAGCCGGCCGGCCGGGCAGGCGGTGACGGTGAACGGGGCCGGGCCGTCGACGACGACCTGGTGCGCACCCTCGGCGTCCTCGGCGATCAGGGTGCGCAGCGACTCGTGCCGGTCCACCACGTCGGCGAAGGCCGCCCGCAGCGCGTCGGTGTCGAGGTCGCCGGTCAGCCGCAGCACGATCGGGATGGTGTACGTGTCGGACGGCCCTTGGAGCCGGTCGAGGATCCACATCCGCTGCTGGGCCGTGGACAGCGGCACGCGCTCGGGGCGTTCCCGGGCCACGAGCGGCGGCCGGGCGGCCCGGGCGGCTCCGAGCAGCCGGGCGATCCCCGCGACGGTGGGGTTCTCGAACACGTCCCGGATGGACAGTTCGACGCCGGACTCCGTGCGGATCCGGTTCACCAGCCGTGCGACGAGCAGGGAGTGCCCGCCGAGCAGGAAGAAGTTGTCCTCGGCCCCGGCCTCGGGTACGCCGAGCACCTCGGCGAAGAGCGCCGCGACCCGCTCCTCGGCCGGGTCCGTCGCCGTTCCGGCCGCCGCGTCCGGGGCGGCCGGGCCGGCGGGCGGGAGGCTCCGGTCCGGTGCGGGCAGTGCCTTGCGGTCCAGCTTGCCGTTGCCGGTCAGCGGCAGTTCACCGAGGACGACGAGCGCGGCCGGGACCATGTGGTCGGGCAGGGTGCGGGCCACGCCGGCGCGCAGCGCCCCGGTGTCGGCCCGCGCTCCCGGCTCGGGCACGACATAGGCGACGAGCCGCCTGTCGCCGGGCTGGTCCTCGCGGACCACCACCGCGGCCCGGGCGATCTCCGGTGCCGCCGCGAGCGCGGCCTCGACCTCGCCGAGTTCGATACGGAACCCGCGGATCTTCACCTGGTCGTCGACCCGGCCGACGAACTCCAGTAGCCCCGCCCTGGTCCAGCGGGCCAGGTCTCCGGTGCGGTACATCCGGGAGCCCGCGGGTCCGTAGGGGTTCGCCACGAAGCGGCCGGCGGTGAGGCCGGGCCGGTCGTGGTAGCCGCGGGTGACCAGGTCGCCGGCGACGTACAGCTCTCCGGGCGTGCCGACCGGGGCGGGGCGCAGCCGGCCGTCGAGCACGTACACCTGGGTGTTCCACACCGGGGTGCCGATGGTGATGACGCCCGGGGGCAGGCTGTCGCCCGGTCCGATGCGGAAGACGGTGCAGCCGACCGTGGTCTCGGTCGGGCCGTACTCGTTGAGCACGCTCACCCCGGGGTGGCCGGCCCGCCAGGTGTCGAGGGCCTCCCCCAGCAGCGACTCCCCGCCGAGGACGAGCTGTCCGCTCGGGGAGTAGCTGTCGGCGACCGCGCCGAGCAGGGTGAGGTGGCTCGGGGTGGCCTTGACGAAGTCGGGACGGGTGACGCCGTACTCGGTGTCGGGCCCGGCGGCGTTCCAGCGCACGAGCTCCACGCAGCCGCCCGTGACGAGCGGTCCCCACAGGCCGGTGACGGTGAGGTCGAAGGCGATCGGGGAGTGTACCAGGGCACGGCCGCGCAGGCTCCGGTAGGTGTCGGTGGCCCAGGCCAGGTAGGCGGTCAGCGAGCGGTGTTCGACGACGACGGCCTTGGGCCTGCCGGTGGAGCCGGAGGTGAAGATGACGAACGCGGCGTGGCCGGGCAGGGCCTGCACCCCGGTGACCGCGGTGGCCGGCTGCGCGGTCACGGCCGGGTCGTAGGGCAGCACGGCGGGGACCGCGCCGAGCCGGCCGGCCCGGCCGGGTGTGGTCACCACGGCGACGGGGGCGATGTCGCCGAGCATGAACGCGATCCGCTCCTCGGGCAGTGCGGGGTCGAGCGGCAGGTAGGCCGCCCCCGACTTGAGCACGGCGAGCAGGGTGACGGGGACCTGTTCGGAGGTGGGCAGCAGGACGCCGACGAACCGCTCGGGGCCGGCGCCGAGTTCGATGAGCCGGCGGGCCAGCCGGTTGGCGCGGGCGTCGAGTTCGGCGTACGTCAGCCCGGTGGCGCCGAAGACGACCGCGAGGGCGTCCGGGGTGCGGGCCGCCTGGGCCTCGACGAGCGCGGTGAGCGTGGTCGCGGGCAGCTCGCGGGCGGTGGCGTTCCACTCGGTGAGCAGCTGCCTGCGCTCGGCCGGGCCGACGATGTCGAGGTCGCCGATGGGTGTGCCGGGCGCGGTGACGGCGGCGGTGAGCAGGTCGACGAACCGTTCCGTGATGCGCTGGGCGGTCTCCCGGTCGAACAGGTCCGTGGCGAACTCCAGGAAGCCCGTCAGCCCGCCCCCGCGCCGCTCGTTCACGAAGAACGCCAGGTCGAACTTGGCGGTCGGCGAGGTGAGCGGGAGCACTCGGCCGTCGAGACCGGGGAGGTGTCCGGCGAGGTCCTCGACCTCTTCCAGTTCGGCGTCCACCCAGTTCAGGTTGGTCTGGAACAACGGGTGCCGGGCCGTGGAGCGGGCCGGGTTCAGCGCCTCGACGAGCCGCTCGAAGGGCACGTCCTGGTGGGCGTAGGCGGCCAGGTCGGTCGACCGGACCCGGGCGAGGACCTCCGCGAAGGAGGGGTTGCCCGACAGGTCGGTGCGCAGGACGAGGTTGTTGACGAAGAACCCGACCAGTGCGCCCAGGGCCTCGTCCGGGCGGCCGGCGACCGGCGAGCCGATGACGATGTCGTCGCCGGCGCCGAGCCGGTGCAGCAGGGTGACCAGGGCGGCCTGGACCGTCATGAACGGTGTCACGTGGTGCTCGCGGGCGAGCGCCGTCAGGGCCGTGTGCACCTCGGCCGGCACGGTGAAGGCGACGGTGTCCCCGCGGTGGCTGGCCACGGCGGGCCGGGGCCGGTCGGTGGGCAGGTCCAGCTGTTCCGGGAGTCCGGCGAGGGCCTCGGTCCAGAAGCGGAGCTGGCGGGAGATCTCGCTGTCCGGGTCGTCGGCCGAGCCCAGCACCGCGCGCTGCCACACCGCGTAGTCGGCGTACTGGATCTCCAGCGGTGTCCGGTGCGGGGCGCGGCCCTCGCGGCGCGCGGTGTAGGCGGTGATCAGGTCCTCGGCGAGCGGGGCCATCGAGAAGGCGTCACCGGCGATGTGGTGCAGCACCACCAGCAGGACGTGGTCGCCGGAGCCGAGGTCGAACAGGGTGGAGCGCATGGGGGGTTCGGCGGCCAGGTCGAAGGGGACCTGGACGGCCTGCGCGAGCCGGCCGTCGAGCCCGGCCGCGTCGGTGGCGAGGACGGCGAGCGGCGGCACGGAGTCCCCCACGACCTGGTACGGGCCCTGCTCGTCCTCGGCGAAGACGGTGCGCAGCGCCTCGTGCCGGGCGGCGACGTCGCCGAGGGCGGCGTCGAGGGCCGCGATGTCGAGGTCACCGGTGAGCCGCAGCGCGACGGGCAGGTTGTAGGTGGCGGACGGGCCCTCGTAGCGGTGCAGGAACCACAGGCGTTCCTGGGCGTAGGACAGCGGCAGGCGCTCGCCGCGCGGCCGGGCCGTGACGGCGGGCCGGCGCGGCGCGGCGCCGTCGAGGCGGTCGGCGATCCGCGCGGGCGTGGTGGCCTCGAACAGGGTGACCAGCTCGATGTCGGCGCCGAGCACGGTGCGGATGCGGTTGGCGAGACGGGCCACGGACAGCGAATGGCCGCCGAGGGCGAAGAAGTCGTCGTCGACGAAGACCTCGGGTACCCCGGTCACCTCGGCGAACAGCCCGCACAGCAGCTCCTCGCGCGGGGTGCGCGGCGCGCGTCCCGCGACCGGTGCGAAGTCGGGCACGGGCAGCGCCTGCCGGTCCAGCTTGCCGCTGGTCAGCTGCGGGAACCGGTCGAGTTCCAGGAACACGGGCGGGACCATGTACTCGGGCAGCTCGGCCGTGAGCCGGGCCCGCAGTTCCTCGTGGTCGACGGGTGCGGACGTGATGAGGTAGCCGACCAGCCGCTGGTCGTGGACGGCGGCGGCGGCCTGGGCCACGCCGGGGTGCGCCCGCATCGCGGACTCGATCTCGCCCAGTTCGATGCGCTGGCCGCGCAGCTTGACCTGGTCGTCGGCGCGGCCGAAGTATTCCAGTTCGCCGCCGCGGGTCCAGCGCACCAGGTCGCCGGTGCGGTAGATCCGGCTGCCGGGCGTGCCGTAGGGGTTGGCCACGAACCGTTCGGCGGTGAGGGCGGGGCGGTCGAGGTAGCCGCGGGCGAGCTGGACGCCGCCGAGGTAGAGCTCTCCCGTCACGCCCGGCGGGACGGGGCGCAGGGTGCGGTCGAGCACGTAGGCCTGGGTGTTGAGCACCGGACCGCCGATGAGCACGGTCCCGGGGTCCTTGGGGGTCGGCCACCGGGTGACGTCCACCGCGGCCTCGGTCGGGCCGTAGGCGTTGGTGAGGACCGGGTCCGGGTGGCGGGAGACCTGGTGGAAGCGGCGGATCAGCTCGGCCGGCATGATCTCGTCACCGGACTCGATCGCGCGGACCGAGGCGGGCAGTTCGGCCTCGGCGAGGAACGCGGCGAGCCGGGAGGCGCCGAGGTGCAGCACGGTGACGGACTCGTCGTGCATGAGCCGGGAGAGGTAGACGGGGTCGCGGTGGCCGCCGGGCCGGGGTACCACCAGGGCGGCGCCGCGGGACAGCGTCCAGAACACCTCCCACACCGAGACGTCGAATCCGGTCGGCGTGGCCTGGAGCACCCGGTCCCCGGGGCCGAGGTGCAGGTCCTGCTGCATCCACCAGAACCGGTTGGTCATGCCCTCGTAGGTGTTGAGGGTGCCCTTGGGGCGGCCGGTGGAGCCCGAGGTGTAGATGATGTACGAGGTGTTTCCGCCGTGTGCCGTGATCCCGGGGTTGCCGGCGGACTCGTCCCCGGCGTCGACCGGTATCCGTTCGAATCCCTCGACGTCGTGCTCGGCCAGGATCAGCCGGGCGCCGGAGTCGCGGAGGATGTAGGCGATCCGGTCGGCCGGGTACCCGGTGTCGATCGGCACGTACGCGGCACCGGCCTTGATGACGGCCCAGAGCGCCACGACGAGGTCCACCGAGTAGGGCAGCATGACGGCGACCCGGGTCTCGGGGCCGACACCGCGCCGGCGCAGGGCGCGGGCGAGCCGGTTGACGCGCGCGTTGAAGGCGCCGTAGGTGACGCGCTCCCCTTCGAAGACCACGGCGGGCAGTTCCGGGTCCTGGGACTCCATCAGCTCGACGACGGACGCCGAGTCCATCGTGCTCGCGGTGTCGTTCCAGCCGTGGAGGATGAGCGCGCGTTCCTCGTCGTCCAGCAGGTCGACCTCGGAGATCCGCCGCGCGGGGTCGCCCGTGACGGCGTCGAGCACGCGCAGGAAGCGGGTGACGAAGGCCTCGGCGGTCTCCCGGTCGTACAGGTCGGTGGCGTACTCCAGCCGGCAGTCGAGGCCGCCGGACCGGGCGTCGACGACGCAGTCGAAGTGCACGTCGAACTTGGAGGTGCCGCTGAGGACCGGGGCCGTGCCGGCGCCGACCCCGGGCAGGGTGAGCCGGGCCTCGGAGAAGTCCAGCCAGGCGACCATGACCTGGAAGAAGGGGTGGCGGGCGCGGGACCGCTCCGGGGCGAGGTCCTCCACCAGCCGCTCGAACGGCACGTCCTGGTGGGCGTAGGCGGCCAATCCGGTGTCGCGCACGCGGGCGAGGAGTTCGGTGAAGGCGGGGTCGCCGGAGGTGTCGAAGCGGTAGACGAGCGTGTTGATGAAGACGCCGACGACCCCGTCCAGTGCCGAGTCCGGCCGGCCGGCGATCGCTCCGCCCAGGGGGATGTCCTCGCCGGCGCCGTGGGCGGTGAGCAGCAGCGCGACGGCGGCCTGGAGCACCATGAACGGCGTGGTCCGGGTGCGGCGGGCGAGGTCCAGCATCCGGTCGTACAGTTCCCGCTCCACGCGGAACTCGACGTGGTCGCCGCGGTGGGCGGCGACCGCGGGCCGGGGCCGGTCGGCCGGGAAGGTGACCTCCTGGGGCAGTCCGGCGAGCGCCTCGGTCCAGTAGGCGATCTGCCGTGGCAGTTCGCCGGCGAGCGTGTCGCGCTGCCAGAGGGCGAAGTCGGCGTACTCCACGGCCGGCGTCGGCAGGGCGGCCGTCTCGCCGGTGAGGCGGGCGGTGTACGCGGCGGAGAGGTATGCGGCGAGCGGCTGCATGGAGGAGCCGTCGGTGGCGATGTGGTGCACGACGAGCAGCAGGGCGTACTCGTCCGCGCCGAGGTCGAAGAGGGTGGCGCGCAGCGGGAGTTCGGTGGTGAGGTCGAAGGGGCGGGCGGCCCGGGCCGTCAGGTCGGGGGCGGGGTCGTGGATCACCTCCAGGGCGAAGCCCGTGCTGCCCGGCGCCAGGACGACCTGGTGCGGGCCGTGTGCGTCCTCGGGGTAGACGGTGCGCAGGGCCTCGTACCGGTCGACGAGATCGGTGAGCGCGGCCTCCAGCGCCGTGATGTCGAGCGGTCCGCTGAGCCGGATGTCGAGCGGGATGTTGTAGGTGCCGCTGCCGCCCTGGAGGCGCTGGAGGAACCACATGCGTTCCTGCGTGAAGGACAGCGGTATCCGCTCGGGCCGCTCGCGCGGCACGATCGTGGAGGAGGCCGAGGAGCCGTCCGCCAGGAGGGCGGCGAGGCCCGCCACGGTCGGCGCGGCGAACACCTCGCGCAGGGAGAGGCCGACGCCGAACTCGTCGCGGACCCGGTGCACCAGCCGGATCATGAGGATGGAGGTGCCGCCGAGGGCGAAGAACTCGTCGTTCACGGCGATGTCGTCCAGGCCGAGGACCTCGGCGACGACCGCGCGCAGACGGTCCTCCGCACCGGTGCGCGGTGCCGTCGTGGCGGCGGGAGCGGTGGTGGCGCCGCGCCGGACGGCCGGCTCCGCGGCGCGGTCGCCGCCGGTCACCGCGTGCCGGTCCTCGGGTGTGACCACGGCGAGGTCACCGGCCGGCCGTCCGAGGTCCTCGGCGGCGAGGGCGGCGAGCCGGGCCAGCCGGCCGGCCAGGACCGCCAGGGCGCCGGCGGTGAACGCCCCGGTGCGGTAGGAGAAGCGCAGCCGCAGGGCGGAGCCGGGGAAGACGGCGACCGACAGCGGGTAGTGGGAGTGCAGGAGGAGGTCGGCGCCGGCGATCCGCAGCCCGCCGGCCTCCGTGCCGCTGTCCATCGGGTAGTTCTCGAAGGCGAGCACGGTGTCGAACAGCTCGTCCACGCCGGCGGAACGGGTGAGGTCGGCGAGGCCGGCGTCCGCGTGCCCGGCCAGGACGGCCTGCCGGGCCTGCACCGAGGCCAGCAGCTCGGCCAGCGGCGCGCCGGGGTCGATACGCACCCGCACCGGCAGCGTGTTGATGAACAGCCCGATCATCGACTCGGCGCCGGGCAGGTCGGCGGGGCGGGTGGAGATTGTCGCGCCGAAGACGACGTCGTCGCGGCCGGTGAACTCGCGCAGCAGCAGCGCCCACAGGCCCTGCACGACGGTGTTGAGGGTGAGTCCGCGGCGGCGCGCCGCCGCGGTCAGGGCCGCGGTGACGGTCTCGTCGAGGACGAGTTCGTGTTCGGCGTGGCCGTCCGGGGTCCGCCGCGCCGGCGCGAGCAGGGTGGGGCCGGGCAGGCCCGCCAGTTCCTCCTGCCACACGGCGGTGGACGCGGCGCGGTCGCGCCCGGCGAGCCAGGCGGGGTAGGCGCGGTGGGGGGCGGGCGAGGGCAGGTCGGCGCCGCCGTACAGCTCGAACAGCTCCCGGACCAGCAGGGGCAGGGACCAGCCGTCCAGCAGCAGGTGGTGGTGGGTCACCACGAGCCGGGTGCCGAGCGCGGTGAAGCGCAGCAGCGGCGGGCGCAGCACGCTGAAGCCGCGGGCGCGGTCGCGGGCGAGGAACGCGGCCGGCTCCTCGTCCCGTTCCTCCCAGGGCACGGTGGTCTCGGCGGGCACGACCTGCACGGGCGCGCCGGCGGAGCGGCTGCGGAAGCCGGCGCGCAGCAGCGGGTGGCGGTGCAGCAGGGCGGCGGCGGCCTCGCGCATGCGGGCCGGGTCGAAGCCGCCCTCGATGTCGAGGACGAGCTGGCCGACGTAGGGGTCGTGGTCCTCGTACAGGGCGAGGAAGAGCAGACCTTCCTGGAGCGGGGAGAGCGGCAGTACGTCCTGGGCGCCGGGGTAGCGGTCGAGTTCTCGCTGGTCGATGGCGACGAGGGGGACGTCCGCCGGGGTCAGGCGGGCGCTCGGGCTCGCCGTGCGTGCGACCGGTGTCCCGGGGGCGGCCGGGACCGCCTCGGCGAGGGCCGCGAGGGCTTCGACGGTGGGGTGGGCGAAGACGTCCTGCGGGGTGAGGCCGATTCCGGCGGCGCGGGCACGGGCGGCCAGCCGCAGGGCGTGGATGCTGTCCATGCCCATGGCGAACAGCTGGTCGTCGGCGCCGAGTTCGGGCCGTTCGATCAGTTCGGCGGCCAGGTCGCGCAGGATCCGCTCGGTCTCGGTGCGCGGCGCCCGGCCGGGTGCCGGCGCCGCGGGTTCGGGCAGCGCCTTGCGGTCGACCTTCCCGTTGGGGGTGAGCGGGATCTCCGCGAGGGTGAGCACCGCGGCGGGCACGAGGAAGGCGGGCAGCCGGGCGGCGAGCCACGCCCGCAGATCGGTCGCGGGTTCGCCGGTGACGTACGCGACGAGCTGGTGGGCGCCGCCGCGGGTGCGCCGGGCCACGACGACGCTCTGCCGGACGCCGGGCGCGCCGTCGAGCAGCGCCTCGACCTCGCCGGGTTCGGCGCGCTGTCCGGCGATCTTCACCTGGTCGTCGACCCGGCCGGCGTACTCCAGGGTGCCGTCCGGGCGGAGCCGGGCGAGGTCGCCGGTGCGGTACATCCGGGAGCCGCGGGGGCCGTGGGTGTCGGCGGTGAAGCGTTCGGCGGTCAGCGCGGGGCGGCCGTGGTAGCCGCGGGCGAGCTGGACGCCCGCCAGGTAGAGTTCGCCGGTCGTGCCGGCCGGTACGGGGTTGAGTCCCGAGTCGAGCACGTAGGCGCGGGTGTGGGCGCCCGGCCGTCCGATCGGCACCGTCTCGTCGTCCGGTCCGGTGGCGTACGAGGTGACCTCGATGGCGGCCTCGGTGGGGCCGTAGAGGTTCCACAGCTCGGCGTCGACGCGCTGGTGGAACCGGCGGACCAGCTCGGGCGGCAGGGCCTCGCCGGTGCAGGCGACGAGCCGTACGGAGGGGCCGAACCCGGCCTCGGCGAGGAAGGCGGCGAGCATCGACGGCACGAAGTGGACGATGGTGACGCGCTGTTCGCGGATCAGCTCGGCGAGGTAGGCCGGGTCGCGGTGACCCTCGGGGCGTGCCACGACGAGGGTCGCGCCCTGGACGAGGGGCCAGAAGAACTCCCACACGGAGATGTCGAAGCCGATCGGCGTCTTCTGCACGATGCGGTCGTCCGGGGTCATCCGGTGGTCGCGCTGGAGCCACGACAGGCGGTTGAGCAGGCCCTCGTGCGGGACGACGACGCCCTTGGGGCGGCCGGTGGAGCCGGAGGTGTACATCACGTAGGCGGCGTTGTCGCCGCGCACCCGGACGCCGGGACGGCCGGCCGGCTCGTCGGCGCCCGCGTCGGGGGCGATCCGCTCGAAGCCGGGTACGTCGTCGGCGGCGATCACCAGCTCGGCGCCGGAGTCGGCGAGGATGTGGGCGATCCGCTCGGCGGGGTAGCCCGTCTCGACGGGGACGAAGGCGGCGCCCGCCTTGAGGACGGCGAGGAGGGCGACGACGAGGTCGACGGAGCGCGGCAGCAGGACGGCGATCCGGGACTCGGCGCCGGCGCCGCGGCGGCGCAGGGCGTGGGCGAGGCGGTTGGCCCGTGCGTCGAGTTCGCCGTAGCTGACGCTGCGGCCCTCGAAGACCACGGCCTCGGCGGCCGGGTCCTGGGCCTCGATCCGTTCCACCAGCGAGCGGGTGTCGAGGGGCCCGGCGGTGTCGTCCGAGCCGGCCAGGATGCTGGGGTCGTCCGGGCCGAGGAGGCCGAGGGTGCCGATGGGTGCTTCGGGCGTCTCGGCGGCGGCCGCGAGGAGCCGGGTGTACCGGTCCCGGTGGGCCGTCACGTCGGCCGGGGTGAACCGGTCGGGGTGGGCGCCCAGGGTGAGCCGGATGCCGTCGGAGGCGGTGTCGTCGGCGACGGTGTTGAGCGTGAGGTCGCGGACCGGGCCGGAGGCCACCTGGTGCGCGGTGGCCTCGGCGCCGCCGACCCGGAGCCGGCCGGGTGCGAAGGAGAGCACGTTGACGGTGGGGCCGGCCAGGGCGCCCTGGCCCTCGGCGCCGAGTTCGCGGCGGATGCGGTCGCCGGGGAAGCGCTGGTGGCGGACGGCCTCGGCCAGCCGGGCGCGGACCTGTTCGACGAGTTCGGTGAAGGTGGCCGAGGGGCGGACGGTCAGCCGCAGGGGCAGGTCGTTGACGAGCATCGCCGGTGTGGCGAGGGCGTCCGGGGTCGTGCGTGCCGCCAGGAAGACCCGCAGGACGACGTCCGTCGCACCGGTCGTGCGGTGCGTGTACGCGGCCAGGGCGGCGATCACCGGCAGGGACCAGCGGGCGCCGGGCAGGGCGCGCAGCCGCTCTGCGGTGCCGGCGGGCACCAGTCCCGTCACCGGCGGCAGGGCGCGGGCCAGGGTCGAGGGTCCGCTGCCCAGCTCGGTGGAGTCGGGCAGGTCCGCGAACCGGGGCAGCCAGTAGGCGTGGTCCCGTTCGCAGCGCGCGGAGCCGGTGTAGGCGTCCTCCTCGGCGACGATGTCGGCGAGCGGCGCGAAGGCGGCGGCTGCCGGGCGGTCGCCCGCGGCGAGCGCGTCGTAGACGTCCAGCAGCCTGCGCACGTACAGCGTCTGGCCGTAGGCGTCGAGCAGGATGTGGTGGTAGCGGAAGTACAGCCGGTCGTGGCCGGGGCCGAGCCGGAGCAGGGTGTGGGAGAAGAGCGGACCGTCGGTGAGCGCGGGCGGGGTCTCCGTCTGGCGGGCCTCGGTCCAGGCGTCCGCGGCGGCCCGTGGATCCGGTTCGCCGCTCAGGTCGACGACGGTGAGCGCGCCCTCGATCGCCGGGTCGACGTGCTGGCGTACCGTGCGTCCGTCGTCGGTGAAGCGGGCCCGCAGTGCCTCGGTCTCCGTCACCGCCTGCCGGATCGCCCGGTCCAGCAGCCGGGGGTCGAGGGGGACGGTGGTGTCGACGTGGACCCCGCAGACGAACATGGGGGAGTCCGGTTCGAGTTGCTGGGCGACCCAGACGCCGTGCTGGGCGGCCGTCAGGGCGAGGCCCGCGCTGTCGGCGGTTGCTGCCATCTCCACGGTCAGGCCTTCTCCTCGATGAGGGCGGTGATCGCCACGCCGAGCCGGTCGATGCTGGGGTGGTCCCAGGTCGTCTCGGGCGGCAGTACGAGGCCGAACTCGTCCTCGATGTCGGCGGAGACGGCGAGCGCGGTCAGCGAGTCCAGCCCGTACTCCGACAGGGGCACGGTGGTGTCGATCTCCTCGGGCGTGCGGCGCAGATAGGTCGCCACCCGCCCGGTCAGCCAGGCGCGGACGTCTTGGGTGCCAGAACTCATCGTGTGTTCTCTTCTCGGGGGAGCAGCGGGCGGGCGGCGAGGCCGAAGGAGCGGTGATCGCGGTGCCGGGCGAGGAGTTCGTCGAGGAGCGCGGCCTCGACCGGACCGGGGAGCGGGGAGGGCGTGCGGCTGCGGTGGCCGGCCGCCAGCACCCAGGCGGGGTCGGCCAGGAAGGGGTCGCCGGTGTGGCGCTGGACCTGGAGGCAGCAGATGCGGGTGAGCAGCGTGCTGTACCGGTCGGCCAGGTCGTAGGTGGCGGGAGAGGCGTCGACGCTCCATTCCGACACGGGCAGCGCGGCGCAGGCCCGGGCGAGTCCGCCGAGTTCGGCCAGGTCCGCCTCGCAGGCCGCCCGCAGGGGCCGGGCGGCGCCGTCCCAGGGTCCGTCCAGCGCCGCCGCCAGCGAGGCCGCGAGGGGGTCGCGGCCCCCGGCGTGCAGGGCCAGCCGGTCGTGGCGCAGCGCCGGCAGCTCCGCGTCCAGGGCGAACAGCGTGTCCGGGGCGGGGGCGCCGTCGGTCCACGAGCGTCGGGCGAGCAGCGGGAGCTGGGGCAGCAGGCTCATCTGGCAGGCGGCCCGGGCGATGTGCCCGAAGCCGACCGGCGCCAGGTCGCGCAGCAGCTTCTGGAAGATCGCGCTCGGCCCCTCGCGCAGGTAGAAGTGGGCGCCGAGCAGTTCGGCGAGCCGGTCCACGGCGTCCAGCAGCAGCTTGGACACGGTGTACTTGACCACCGCCGAGTAGACGCTCGCGGACCGCGGCGTCAGGTGCAGGGCGCGGGTGCCGACCGCGCCGACCGCCTCGGCCCGCAGCAGGTCGGCCAGGACACCGGCCAGTACGGAGCGGACGTGCGGGATGCCGATGGCGGGGCCGCCGTACAGGGTGCGGGACGACAGGTGGTCGACGGCGGTGCGCAGGGCGGTGTCCAGGACCCCGGAGGCCATGGCGGGCAGGGTGGTGCGGGTGATCTGGAGGGCCTTCAGGGCGGTCTCCAGTCCGCTGCCTGCCGGTCCGAGGACCGCCGAGCGGGGCACGCGGACGGCGTCGAACTCCAGACCGCCGAGCTGGAGGCCGCGCATGCCGGTGGTGCCGAACCGGGGCAGGTCGCGGATGCCGTCGCCGGGCAGGGCGGTGCGGTCGACCAGCACTAGGGAGTGGCTGCGGGGGCCCGGCCGGGGGTCGGTCCGGGCGAGGACGACCAGGGCCTGTGCCCGGCTGATGTTGGTGACGACCTCCTTGCGCCCGCTCAGCCGCAGGTGGTCGCCGTCGTCCGCCGCGGTGAACTCGGTGCCGGCCATGTCGTTGCCGTGGGCGAGTTCGTGGAACGCCACCGCGACCTTGTGGCCGCCGAGCAGCAGGTCCGCGACCCGCGTGGCCTGTCCGGTGTCCCCGGCGGTCCAGACGTTGACCCCGGCGATGAACGAGCTGGCGCCGTAGCCGAGTCCGAGGACGGGGTCGCGGCGGTAGACGGTGCGCATCACCTCGACGAGATGGTCGGCCCGGGTGAACCGGCCGCCGTACTCGGGCGGCACGAACTCCGCGTTGAGGCCGTAGGCGTCGAGGGCGTGCTCGCCGGCCTTCAGCGTCTGCCCGCGTTCGTCCGCTTCGAGGACCGCGCGGGTCCCGACGGGGTTGGCGGGGTCCGCGGGGTCGCCGAGGAGACGGTCCAGAGCCGCGGTGCGCTCGGGGACGAGAGGGGTCACAGGGCACCGTCCAGGAGGCTGAAGCCGGGGCCGGCCCAGTCGGTGAGGGTCTGGGCCAGCTCGTCGTAGGCCGGGTGGTCCGGCAGGTCGAGGAGGTGGGCGAGGCAGGCGCGCAGCCGGTGGGCGTCCTCGTCGGGGGCCCCGGCGCCGTGGCCGGCCCGGTGGAGGAAGAGGTGGAGGCAGGCGGCGGCCGCGTACAGGCGCTCGTAGCGTTCGGCGAGGGTGAAGGCGGTGCTGGGGAGTCCGCCGCCGACCGGTACGAAGCCGGCGAGGTCGGCCGCCAGTTCGCGGCCGCGTTCCCGCACGGCCTCGGCGAGCGCGGTCAGGCGTGGGTTGCCTCGCGCGCGGATCTCCTCGACGGCCGCGGGCAGGCTCTGTACGACGCTGCATCCGGTGGCCGAGACGAGGGTGAGCCGGGCCGGGTCGAACGGGGCCGGCGGGCCGGCGGGGCCGGCCGCGGCGCGCACTCCCGCGGTGTCGGCGGTGCCCCGCCGCAGCAGCCGCCCCAGCCGGGGCATCTGGGTGAGCAGCGCCGTGCGGTTGACGACCGTGCTGCCGTCGAATACGGCGCAGATGCGGTGGTCGCGCTCCAGCTTGGCGAAGCCGCCGCCGGGCGGCGAGGTGAGGAAGCCGCGGACGCCGAGGACCTCGGCGAGCCGGCCGAGCGTGTTCTGGACGGTGGTGGGCACGTACGCCTTGGCGATGGCGGAGGTGACGGAGAGCTCACCGGGCAGGGCGTGCACCGAGCGGGTGGCCAGGATGCTCACGGCCTCCGCGGTGAGCACGGCGGCGGCGGCCCGGCCGAGTGTCCGGCGGACGTGCGGGAGGGAGGCGAGCGGGCGTCCGTAGAGTGCACGGCCGGTGGTGAAGTCCCGGACGAGCCGCAGGGCGTGGTCGGCGGCGCCCAGCGACAGCCCGACGCAGGCGGTGCGGGTGAGCTGGAGGGACTTCAGGACGATGGTGATGCCGTCGCCGGGCCGGCCGATCAGCGCGTCGGCGGGGACCCGGGCGTCGCGCAGCACGAAGCCGCTGATGTCGGCGCCCCGGATGCCGTGCGTGCGGACCTTGGGGAGCACCTGCCAGGCGTCGGGCGGCAGGTGCGCGCGGTCGACGAGGAAGAGGCTGAAACCGCGGCCGCCGCCGGCGGGGTCGGTGCGGGCGAGCACACAGCCGAACCGGGCCCGGCCGGCGTTGTTGATCAGCCACTTCTCGCCGTCGAGCCGCCAGCCGCCGTTCGCCGTCGCGGTGGCGGCGAGTTCTCCCGCCAGGAGGTCGCTGCCGTGGTCGCGTTCGGTCAGCCCCCAGCACACGGGGTCCCCCGCGCTGACCCGCTCCGCGAGCTTCCGGGTCTGCCGGGGCGAGCCGGCGATCCACACGGGTACGGACCCGAGGAACGTCTTGCCGTGCGCGATGGCCACCGTGAGATCGCGCCGGGCGACGGTCCGGATCAGTCCGACGAGCGCGGGGAAGTCGCTGTCCGGGGTGAGGACGTAGCCGGCGGGCAGCCCGGCGGCGTCGAGCACCGCGACGGCGTCGGCGGGGAACTCCTCGCGGGCGTCCAGCGCTTCCAGCGCCTCGGCGGACCAGGCGCCCGGCGCGTGCCCGGCGAGGAGCCGTTCGAGTGCGGCCGCCCCGATCACCGCACCTCCTCGGGGGCGCGTGCGTCCAGGGCCGCGGTCAGGTGGGGGTCCTCGCTGACCAGCAGGGGGTCGAGGGCGCGTTCCAGATAGCGTGCGCGCATCGCGGAGCGCTCCACCTTGCCGCTGGTGGTACGGCGGATGCCGCCGGGCCTGAGCAGTACGACCGCGGCGACCGGCACGCCGAACTCCCGGGCCACGGTCAGTTTCACGGCCGCGGCCAGCTCGGTCATCCGCGCGGTGCCCCAGTGCCCCCTGATCTCGTGCAGGACGGCGACCGACTCCCGGGGGCCGGTGCCGTCGTCCCATCCGACGGTGAAGGCGGCACCGTGCAGCCCGCGCAGTTCCTCGTGCTGGGCGCGGAGTTCGGCCTCGATGTCCTGCGGGTGGATGTTGCGGCCGTGCAGGACCAGGACGTCCTTGCGGCGGCCGGTGACGAACAGGTCGCCGTCCAGCACTCCGCCGAGGTCGCCGGTGCGCAGGAAGGGGCCCTGTCCGTCGGAGGTGACGGCGCCGAACACGGCCTCGGTGGCCTCGGCGTTGCCCCAGTAGCCGGCGGTCACGCTCGGCCCGCGCAGCCAGATCTCCCCGACGGAGCCGTCGGGCAGCACCTCGCCGGTGTCCGGGTCCACGACGCGGACCTGCGGGCCGATGCTCGTGCCGCAGCCCACCAGGCGCCGGGCGGGAACGCCGGGTGCGGCACGGCGCAGGACGTTGCCCTCCAGCGCGGCCGTGTCCACGCCGGCCACGAGCGGCGGACGGCCGCCGCTGCCGGCGACCAGCAGCGTCGACTCGGCGAGCCCGTACATGGGGACGAGCGCGTCGGACGGGAACCCGGCGGCGGCGAAGCGTGCCGCGAAGCCGGTCACGGTGTCGGCGCGGACCGGTTCGGAGCCGTCGACGGCGGCGTGCACCCGGCTCAGGTCGAGGCCGGCGAGCTGTTCGCCGGTGACCCGGCGCAGGCACAGGTCGTAGCCGAAGTCGGGCGCGGCGGTGCCGTTGACGTCGTAGGCGTCCATCATCACCAGCCACTGGTGCGGGCGGCGCAGGAAGGTCATGGGGTCCATCTGGACGTAGCCGGCGCAGCGCAGGACGCCGGGCAGCATCAGGCCGATCAGGCCCATGTCGTGGTAGAGGGGTATCCAGCCGCCGAGGCGGTGGCCGGGCCGCAGTCCGAGCGAGCGCACCACGGCGTCGACGTTGGTCAGCAGGTCGCGGTGGCGGACCATGACGCCCTTGGGGCTGCCGGTGGAGCCGGAGGTGTACTGGAGCAGCGCGAGGGCGCCGGGGTCGGCGGGCACCCGGGGACGCCAGTCGCCGGGGGCGCCGTCCGTCTCGCCGGTCGCGTGCGGGAGCAGGTGGGTGAGGCCTTCGTCGGCGGCCCACTTCTCCACCTCCGGCAGGCCGCGCCGGTCGCTCAGCACCACGGTGGCCCGCGCGTCCCGGGCGATCCGGGCCAGTCGCCGGCGCTCGTGCCGGTAGCGTCCGGGCAGCGGGCCGGGGACCGCGACCAGCCCGGCGTACAGGCACCCGAAGAACGCGGCGGTGAACTCGGCGCCCGGCGGGTACAGCAGCAGGACCCGGTCGCCGGGCTCCGTACGCCCCGCCAGCCACACCGCGGTCCCGCGGGCCCGTGCGTCCAGTTCCGTGAAGGAGAGGGACTCGTGGTCCCGGGCCTGCGGGTCCCGCACGAAGGTGACCGCATCCCGGTCCGGGGCGTTCCCCGCGCGTTCCCTGAGAACGGACACGAGGTCGGCACCGGACACCAGACCGCCATTCACGCGAAAAGCACCACCCTGATGTTCGGAAAGGTCCACTGACCGTGCCGGCACCCGGAATCACACCGGCCCCCGGCGACTGGAGACTATGCAGATAGGAACTAGGGAAATCACTAGTCTCCGCCGCACGTGACCCGGCATCACCTGCAGGTTGCACCTTCCGGAAGGAACCTGCTACGTTCCGGCCGCACCACGTTTCTGCACGCAAGGACCAGAAAACGAGTGGGTCTCCCGTGAATCCCAAAGAAGACGGGCCGACGGTTGTCGTCGAGGGAATACAAAGAAGGCTTAAAGACATCTGGGCTTTACGGGACGTCAGCCTTCACATATCCGCGGGCGAAATCCTCGCCCTGCTCGGCCCCAACGGAGCCGGCAAGACGACCCTCGTCCGTATCCTCAGCACCCTGCTGCGCCCCGACGCCGGCCACGCGAGAGTGGCCGGCTGGGACGTCGTGGCGCACCCCGCGCGGGTGCGTGCCGCGACCGGGCTGGCCGGGCAGTACTCGAGCGTCGACGGCTTGCTGACGGGGGCCGAGAACCTGTCCCTGGTCGCCCGGCTGCGCGGCATGGACCGGCGCGCGGCCCGGCGGACGGCCGGGGAGCTGCTCGACCGGTTCCGGCTCGCGGACAGCGCCGGCCGGCTGGTGAACACGTACTCCGGCGGTATGCGCCGGCGGCTGGACCTCGCCGCCTCCCTGGTGGCCTCCCCCCCGCTGATCATCCTGGACGAGCCGACGACCGGGCTGGACCCCGAGAGCAGGCTCGACACCTGGGACGCGGTCGGCGAACTGGCGGCGGGCGGCACCACCGTGCTGCTCACCACCCAGTACCTGGAGGAGGCCGACCGGCTCGCGGACCGGATCACGGTGATCGACCACGGCAGGGTCGTGGCGGCCGGGACCAGCGACACGCTGAAGTCCGCCGCCGGGAGCCGGCTCGTCATCGTGGTCGCCGAGGACCACGAGGTGCCGGCGGCCGTACGGGCCGCGGCCGCCTGCGGTGGCCCGCCCTCGGTCGACCGCCGCTCCCGCCGGGTCGAGACGGCCGTCACGGGCGGGCAGTCCGCCCTGGCGCGGGCCCTGTCCGTCCTCGCGGACGAGGGGGTGGAGGCGCTGGAGGTGGGGCTGGGCCGTGCCACGCTCGACGACGTGTTCCTGGCCCTGACCGCCCGGCGCGACCCGGCGGTCACGCGGTGAACGCGCTGATCCGCGTCGGCCGCGAGGGCACCGACCTCGCCTGGCGCAACCTCCTCCATCTGCGCCGCACCCCGACCGCCCTGATGGGCAACCTGGTCGAGCCGGTCATGTTCGCGCTGCTCATCGGGTACGTCTTCGGCAACAGCCTGGGCGGGGCGGCGTACCGCGAGTACATGGTGGCGGGGCTGCTCGCGCAGACGGTGACCTTCAGCACCGCCGTCACGGCCCTCGGGCTGGCCAAGGACCTCCAGGAGGGCATGGTCGACCGGTTCCGGGCGCTGCCCATCTCCCGCGCGTCCCTGCTGCTCGGCCGGACCGTCGCCGACCTCGCCACGTGCTTCGCCGGCGTGCTGGTGACCTCCCTGTGCGGGCTCGCGCTGGGCTGGCGGCCGCACAGCGGGGTGCCGCACGCCCTGGCGGGCTACGCGCTGCTCGACCTCTTCGCCTTCGCCATGTCCTGGGTGGGTGCCTTCATCGGCGTCGTCGCGCCCAACGTCCAGGTCGCCGCGAGCCTCGGTCTGGTCTGGATGTTCCCGGCGAGCTTCGTCTCCTCCGGTTACGTCTCGACCGCCAGCCTGCCGGGACCGCTGGCCGCGGTCGCCGCGTGGAGTCCCATCACGGCGCTGTCGAACGCGCTGCGGGAGCAGTTCGGCACCCCCGTCCCGGCCGGGTTCTCCCGGCCGCACGGCTGGCCCGTGGACCACCCCGCCCCCTATCTGCTGCTGTGGTCCGCCGCGCTGATCGCGGTCTTCACGACCCTGGCGACCTCACGCTTTCGCAACAAGACGAGAGCGTGACGGTCATCCGCGGCCGACTCTCCGGTGAATTCCACGTTAATTCCACCCCTCAATTCCGCACGCCTCCTGCCCCGTCCGACCCGCCACTTCGGAAAGCGATCCACCGTGCCCCCAGAAGACCGACGCCCCACACTCGTCTGCCTGCCGTTCGCCGGAGCGGGCGCCTCCTTCTTCCGTCCCTGGTCGCAGTTGAACGACTCGCTGGAAATACTTCCGCTGCAACTTCCCGGACGCGAGCGCCTCATCGACGTTGCCCCCTACCGGGAAGCCGGAGAAGCGACCGAAGGGCTTTTCCGGGCCCTGGTCGAGCAGCTCGGCGAGACACGCCGGCTGGCTCTTTTCGGCCACAGTCTCGGCGCGGTCCTCGCCTACGAACTCGCCCACCGCGTGGCCGCCGCACCGGATCTGGAGCTCCTGCGGCTGTTCGTCAGCGGCTCCCCCGAGCCCGGCACCCAGCGGCCGCGCCGGGCGACCGGGCTGCCCGACGACGCGTTCCTGGCCCGGGTCGGCGAGTTCGCCGGTTACAGCCACGAGGCGCTGGACGACCCGGAGATGCGGGAGATGATCCTGCCGACCCTGCGGGCCGACGTCGAACTGCACGAGAGCTACACGCCGAGCACGCACCGGCCGCTGGACGCCCCCGTCACCTCGATCCGCGGCACCGAGGACACCCTGGTCGGCTCCGACGACGCCGCCGGCTGGGCCAAGGTGGCCGGCCGGGACTTCGAGTACGTCGAGATCCCCGGCGGCCACATGTACCTGACCGACCGCGCGCCGGCCCTGCTGCGGCTCATCGCCGGCAGTCTCTGAGGAGCGCCATGCGTCTGACCGGCAAGACCGCCGTCATCACCGGGGCCGCCCGCGGGCTCGGCCGGGCCACCGCGCTGGCCTGCGCCAGGGAGGGCGCCGACCTGGTCCTGCTCGACATCTGCGCCGACCTGCCCGGCGTGCCCTATCCGCTGGGCAGTCCCGGACAGCTCGAACACACCGCGGCCCTGTGCCGCGCCGAGGGCTCCGCCGTCCTGACGTACGCCGCCGACATCCGGGACACGGACGCGGTACGGAGGGCGGTGGCGGCCGCGCACGAACGGTTCGGCCGGATCGACGTCGTGGTCAACAACGCGGGTATCGCGGCACCGTCCGGCAAGCGGGTCGACGAGATCAGCGAGGAGGAGTGGGCGCTGATGATCGACGTCGACCTCTCCGGGGCCTGGCGGGTGATCCGCGAGACCGGCCGGGCCCTGTGCGCGCAGCGCTCGGGCAGCATCGTCAACGTCGCCTCCACCGCCGGGCTGGTCGGCTACCGGCACTTCGCCGGGTACGTCGCGGCCAAGCACGGCCTCATCGGCCTCACCAAGGCCGCCGCGCTGGACTACGCGCCGATGAAGGTGCGGGTCAACGCCGTCTGCCCCGGTTCGGTCCGGGACGAGGCGTCGGCCGAGGGCCGCATGCTCGCCGAGATCGCCCGGGCGCTGGACGTCGCGCCCGGCGAGCACGAGCAGGCGTTCACGGAGGCGCAGCCCATGAACGCGCTGATCGAACCGGAGGACGTCGCCGCCGCCGTCGTCCACCTCGCCTCCGACGACACCCGGCAGGTGACCGGGTCCGTGCTCACCGTCGACGGCGGCTTCACCGCCCGCTGAGGCAGAAGGGACTTGCCGTGCAAGGCAACAGGGACTCAGGGCCCGGGACGGGGGCGCGGTGCCACGCCGTCCTGGTCCCGATCGACGAACCGGTGGACACCTCCGCGCTCGGCGCGCGGCTGGCCGGCGTCCACGGCACCCGGCTGTGGGTGGAGGACCTGCCCGTGCCCTCCACCGGTCCTCTGGCGGAGCGCCGCCGCTCGCTGGAACTGGGCAGGGCCGCCGACACCGTACGCGGGGTGCTGCTGCGCTGGTCGGACGGCGTCGCCGAACTGGTCCTGGTGGCGCGGCGGGATCTGCTCGACCGCGCGGCACTGCTGCGGCTGTCCACCGGGGCGGACCCCGGGCAGCCCGCCCAGCCCCCGCCGGCGGACGTGGCCGTGGCCGTCTCCGGCCCCCCGTGGGGCCTGGGCGAGGAGGGTCCGGCGGATCCGGCGGCCTTCCGCATCGCCCTCACCGGCGACGCGCCCGGCGACGAGCGCGGCTGGCTGACCGCGCTCGCCGTCACCCTGCACCACTACGACCCCGGGCAGGCCCCGGTGATCGGTACGCTCCGGGGCGCGGTGACCGCGTCCCCGGACGGACCGCTGCGTTCCGTGGAGACCCTGCCGACGGACCGGCCCGCCTTCGCGGGGCTGCTGTTCGACGACGCGCCGGGCCCGGGGACGTACGTGCCGTGCCTGGCGCCGCCGTTCCCGCTGACCGTGTCGGTCTTCGAGGACGGCGGCGGCCGGTGGCTGCGCTGTGATCACCTGCCCGGCCGCGTCGCCCCCCGGATGGCGCGGCAGTTCGTCCGGCATCTGGCCGAGGTGCACCGGCAGGTGCTGCGCGCCCCGGACCTGACGGTGGCGCGGACGGAGCTGCTGGACGAGGCGGAACGGGCCAGGGTGGTCGCGCTGGGGCGCCCGGCCGCCGGTCTGGTCACCACCGCGCGGACGCTGCACGCGGCGTTCCGCCGGATCGCGGCCGCGGCCCCGGACGCGGAGGCCGTCTGCGACGGGACCGTGCGGCTGACCTACCGCCGGCTGGACGAGCGCTCGGACCGGCTGGCGTCCGGGCTGCGGGCACGCGGTGTACGGGACGGCGACCGGGTCGGGGTGTGCCTGGGGCGCACGGCCGACCTCGTGGTGACCCTGCTCGGCGTGCTCAAGGCGGGTGCCGCCTACGTGCCGGCCGACCCGGCCTACCCCGCCGAGCGGCTGCTGCACACCGTGCGGGACGCGGGCCTCGGTGTCGTCGTCACCGACCTCGCGGAGTTCCCCGCGGGTTCCGGGGCCGAGGCCGTCTCCCCGGACGAGCTGGTGGCGGCCGGCGAGGGCGGGGCGCCGCGGTCGGCGGTGACGCCGGACGATCCGGCGTACGTCATCTACACCTCGGGGTCCACGGGCCGGCCCAAGGGGGTCGTGGTCCCGCACCGCAGCCCCGTGGCGCTGCTCGACGCCACCCGTGAGGGGTTCGCGCTGGGCCCGTCGGACGTGTGGACGTTCTTCCACTCCGCCGCGTTCGACTTCTCCGTCTGGGAGATCTGGGGCGCCCTGCTGACCGGCGGCCGGATCGTCGTCGTCCCGTACGACGTCTCCCGGGAGCCGGACCGGTTCCGTGACCTGCTGGCGGCGGAGGGCGTCACCGTGCTCAGCCAGACGCCCTCCGCCTTCGCCCAGCTGCTGGACGTGGACCACACGGACCTGGCCGTCCGGCTCGTGGTCCTCGGCGGGGAACCGCTGGACGCGCGGATGCTGCTGCCGTGGTTCGACCGGCACCCGGAGTCCCGCTGCCGGGTGGTCAACATGTTCGGGATCACCGAGACGACCGTCCACGTCACCGCGCAGCCCCTCACCCGCCGGCTGGCCCTGGCCGCCACCCGTTCCGTCGGCACGGCGCTGCCCGGCTGGCACCTGTACGTGACCGGCCCGGACGGACGGCTGCTGCCGCCGGGGGTCGCCGGCGAGATCCGCGTCGGCGGCGCCGGGGTCGCCCTGGGCTACCTGGGCCAGGAGGAGCTGACCGCCCGGAGGTTCGTGCCCGACCCGTTCACCGGGGGCAGGATGTACCTCAGCGGCGACCTCGGGCGGTTGCGGCCGGACGGCACCCTGGACCACCTCGGCCGGCTGGACAACCAGGTCAAGGTGCGCGGTTTCCGGATCGAGCTGGACGAGATCCGCTCGGTGCTCCTGGAGGACCCGGGGGTCCGGGCAGCCGCCGTGGTGGTCCGCCGCGACGACCCGGCCGACGCGGCCACCGCGCGGATCGACGCGTACGTGGTGCTCACCGAGGACGGCGACACCTCCGCCCTCCAGGCGCGCGCCGCCGGCGTACTGCCCGCGTACATGGTGCCGGCGACGGTGACGGCGCTGCCCGCGCTGCCGCTGACCGCGAACGGCAAGCTCGACGCGTCCCGCCTGCCGGAGCCCGTCCTGACGCGGTCCGCCCGGCCGGACGCCCCGCCGCCGGCCGACGAGGGCCTCGCCGCCCGGCTGAGCGCGGTGTGGAGCAAGGTGCTGGGCGTGCCCGTCGGCCCCGACGACGACTTCTTCGAGCTCGGCGGCAACTCGCTGTTCGCCATCCGCATCGGCACGGCGATGCGCGCGGAGGGGCTGCCCGCCGTACGGCTGAGGGACCTGTACCGCCGGCCGACCGTCAGGGCGTTGCTCACGGAACTGGCCGCCGGGGAGGGGTCCGGCTGATCCGGGCCCGCCGGGTCCCCCCGGCGGAACGGCCGGAGGGGGACCCGCCTGTGCGAGCGGTGCCCGGTGGAATGTCAGGATAGGGGCATGACGACCAAGGTCTACTTCGATATCACCATCAACGACGAGCCCGCCGGGCGGATCGTCTTCAACCTGTTCGACGACGTGGTTCCCAAGACGGCGGAGAACTTCCGCGCCCTGGCGACCGGCGAGAAGGGCTTCGGTTACGCGGGCTCCTCGTTCCACCGTGTCATCCCCGCCTTCATGCTCCAGGGCGGTGACTTCACCCGGGGCGACGGCACCGGCGGCAAGAGCATCTACGGCGAGAAGTTCGCCGACGAGAACTTCACCCTCAAGCACGACCGGCCGGGCCTGCTGTCCATGGCCAACGCGGGCCCGAACACCAACGGCTCGCAGTTCTTCGTCACGACCATCGTGACCGACTGGCTCGACGGCAAGCACGTGGTGTTCGGCGAGGTGGCCGACACCCAGAGCATGGAGCTCGTCAAGCGGATCGAGTCCCTCGGCTCCTCCAGCGGCCGTACCTCCGCGAAGATCACCATCGCCGAGTCCGGCCAGCTCTGACCCGTCCGCCGCCGGGGTTGCCGAGGGTCGCTCACGCGACACGTCCTCGGCGGCCCCGGCGGGCCCGTATCCGCGCGTGCCGGGCGCCGAGCGGGGTCGGCGCGACCCCGGGAACCCCGGGAAACGGGACCGGCCTCAGAGCGCGGTGACGGGGTCCGCGTCCGCAGCGGGCGCCACGCCGGGGGCCGGGAAGTGCGGCAGCACCGTTTCAGCGAGTTCCCGCAGGACCTCCTCGACGGGACGGTCGCCGGGGCGCAGGTTGAAGGAGACGTGGCCGACCCCGAGGCCGCCCATCTCCCGCAGGTGCTCGATCAGGGCCTCGCGCCCGGTGCGCAGCCCGAGCCGGATCGCCGTCGCGGCGACCGCCGGGTCCTCGGTGAGGTCCAGTTGCATGGGGGTCAGGTACGGCTTGGGGGCCCCGGCGGTGAGCTGCCGCCACTCGCGGGTCTTCAGCCGCAGGGCTCCCAGGGGGCGGGGGTAGTTGAGGGAGGCGTCGGCGTTCCGCGCGATCCATTCCGCGGACTGCTGCGCATGACCCGCGATGGCGACCGGAACGGAGCGGCCCGTCGGCTTGGGCAGCACCTCCAGACGGCGCTCCGCGCCGAGTCCGAGGTCCGGCAGGCTCATGCCCTGCCCGCCCGCACGGGTGGCCCAGGCCTCGCGGAGGATTTCCACGCCTTGGCGGAACGCGGCGCCGCGGGCCTCGAAGTCCTCGCCGAACAAGGGGTACTCCACCGGCCGGTCGCCGCTGGCCAGCCCGAGGACGAACCGGCCGCCGGACAGGACGTCCACGGTGGCCGCCGCCTTCGCGACGAGCAGCGGCTGCCTCAGCGGCAGCACGATGGCTCCGGTGCCGAGCACGGCCCGCTCGGTGACGGCCGCGAGATTACCCAGATGGGTGAACGCCTCGAAGACGGAGCCGGCGTCGCCGAACTGCTCGGGGTCGTACAGGGGCACGTCCCGCACCCACAGGGCCGCGAAGCCCAGGGTGTCGGCGAGGCGCGCCAGTTCGGTGTGACGGGTCAGGTCGGGGACGCCGAAGGGACGGCCGGCCGCCCGGTCGGCGCGCAGACGGGTGTGGCCCCAGTCATTGTCGAGGGGGAGTTCGAGACCCAGGGTCGGCAGGCCGGCGGGGTTCACGAGCCGCTCGAGTGCGGTGGGAGTGGGAGACATCAGATGGTCACCTAGTTGCATACGCTCGATACTAGCTAACGCAGCATACCTGCGATTGCAATATACGCTGTGTGCAAGTATCGTACGACGCCTCGATCGCTGTCGCCGCCTGAAGGGAACACGTCCGTTCATGAAAGCCATGGCACTGCGCCGGTACGGTCGTAGCGAAGACCTCGAATGGATGGAGCTGCCGGACCCGAAAGTGGCACCCGGCGAGGTCCTCGTCCGCGTGAAGGCGGCCGGGGTCAACCCGGTCGACTGGAAGCTGGCCGAAGGCCGGCTCGACGCCGTCATGGAGACGGGCTTCCCGCTGGTTCCCGGCTGGGACGTGGCCGGGGTCGTGGAGCGAGTGGGTTTCGACGTCACCGAGTTCGCCCCCGGCGACGAGGTCTTCGGCTACGTCCGCAAGGACTGGGCCCAGCTCGGCGCCTACGCCGAGCTGGTCTCCGCGCACGTACGCCTGCTGGCCCCCAAGCCCGCCTCGCTCACCTGGGAGGAGGCGGCGGGCGTCCCCCTCGCGGGGCTCACCGCCTACCAGGCCGTCCGGCGGGTCGGCCTCCAGCCGCACGAGACCGTGCTCGTGCACGGCGCGGCCGGGGGTGTCGGCTCGTTCGGGGTCCAGATCGCCACCGCCCTCGGGGCCCGGGTCGTCGCGACGGCGAGCGAGCGCAACCACGAGTTCGTCCGCTCCCTGGGCGCCGTCCCCGTGGCCTACGGGCCCGGTCTGCGTGAGCGTGTCCGTGAGCTGGCCCCCCAAGGGGTGGACGCCGCCGTGGACTTCGCCGGGCACGACGCGGTGGACGTCTCGCTCGACCTGCTCGACGACCCCGGCCGGCTGGCCTCCGTCGTCGATCCGGAAGCCGCCGCCAAGGGCGGGCACTACGTGTGGGTGCGGCCGGACCGGACCGATCTCGACGCCCTCGCCGCCCTGGCCGACGAGAGCCGGCTGACCGTCCATGTCGACCGTGTCCTGCCCCTGCCCGAAGCGGCGGAAGCGTGGCGCGTCAGCCAGGGCGGTCACACCAGGGGAAAGCTCGTCCTGTCGGTCCCCGGGCGCTGAACGGCCCCTGCCCCTGTGCGAAGGAGCACGTCATGACACCACCCACCCCATCGGTTCACCGTCGTCCGCAGGAGGTGTTCGCCGACCACGGTGCGCGTCTGGGCACGGGGGATCTCGACCGCGTCGCCGCCAACTACGCCGAGGACGCCGTCTTCATCACACCGTCCGCCACCCTGCACGGCCGCGAAGGGGTCAAGGAGGCGCTCGGCAAGCTGCTGGCGGATCTCCCGGACGCCGACTGGGAACTGAAGCCGCGGTTCGCCGGTGACGTCCTGTTCCTCGAATGGACGGCGGCCAGCCCGGCCGGGCGCCGCGTGGAGGACGGCGTCGACACCTTCGTCTTCCGCGACGGGCTCATCCAGGCGCAGACCGTCCGCTACACACTCCTCACCGATCACTGACCGGCCCGCGCTCCACGCCCGGCGTTCGCGGCGCGGCGCCGCTCAGCGCAGGAACGCCAGCACGTCCCGCGCGAACTCCACGTGGTGCTGGAAGAGGAAGCCGTGGCCCGAGTCCGGGTACGTCTTCAGCCGCGCGTTCGGCAGCAGCCCCGCCAGCAGGCGGGACGTCCGCGGGGGCACCACCAGGTCGCTGTCGCCGCCGGCCACGAACACGGGGTGGTCGACAGCCGCGAGCCGCTGGAGGGCCGCGGGGTCGGGTACGCCCCACTCCACGACGGCCTCGTACTGCGCCGCCAGGACCGCAGCGGTGACCGGCAGGTCCCGGCCTCGCTCGCGTTCCAGCCAGCGGCCGATGAACTCCAGGCCGCTGCGCTGGCTCGTGCCGGTGTGGCCGAAGAAGACGTAGAGGTAGTCCTGTACGCCGAACCGCTCGAAGCCGGCGTGGGCCAGCACGTCGTCCGGGGTAACCGTGGATCCCGGGGCCTCCCCGGGGGGCGGTGGCGGCGAGCACCAGGCGGCGGACCGCGCGAGGACGGAGCAGAGTCAGCTCCTGCGCGGTGAAGCCGCCGAGCGAATGGCCCAGCACGTCCGCCTGCCGCAGGCCGAGCGCCTCCAGGAAGGCGAGCGTGTCCGCCGCCAGCTCCCGTACGGTGCGGCACACCTGACCGGTGGCGAGGCCCACTCCGGCGCTGTCGAAGGCGATGACGTCGCGTTCGGCGGCCAGGGCGTCGACCAGCGCCGGGTCCCAGCTGTCCAGCCTGCCTCGGAAGTGCGGGAGCAGCACGAGCGGCGGGGAGTCGGCGGGGCCACAGCGGCGGTATGCGTACCGCACACCGTTGGCGGCATCGACCACCTGGTTGGGGGCGTCGACGTACATCTCGGTTCCTCGTCATGGGGTGCGTGAAGACCACGGACGTCGTCGAGTGTGCCGCCCCGTTCCGCCGGGGCCATAGGCCATTTGACCGTAGACCGCCCGGCGCCGGCGCCGACAGGCCTGTCCGACCCTAGGCGATCTCGTCGACGTGGTCCTCCACCCAGTTCCGCAGCTGGGCGAGCGGCTGGGCCACGCTGCGTCCCAGGTCCGTGAGCGCGTATTCGACGTGCAGGGGCACCGCGGGGTAGATGGTCCGGTCCACGAACCCCTTCTCCTCCACGTGTTCCGATGGGCAGGCGCCTGGAGGACTCCTTCCTGGCCGAGGTCGCCCTGTTGCCGCCGGCGACACGGCACGCCCTCCTCGTCGCCGCCGCGGCGGAGGATTCCAGCAGCTACGAAGTGCTCGCGGCGGCCCGCAACCTCGGCCTGGACCAGGGCGACTTCGCGCCGGCCGAGAGGTTCGGGCTGATCACCCTCACCGCCGGCACGTGCAAGTTCCGCCACCCGTTGGTGGGTTCGGCCGTGTACGACAACGCCGACTTCGGCGCGCGGTCGCGCGTGCACACCGAACTCGCCGCGGTCGTCGTCGAACCCGCACGCGCCGTCCAGCACCGGGCCGCGGCCGTCGCCGGCTGGGACGAGGACGTCGTCGCCGAACTCGAAGTACTCGCCGTGACGGCCGGCCGACGGGGTGCGCGGACCGAAGCCGCCGCCGTCTGGCGGCGCGCCGCAGCGCTCACCTCAGGGGGGCCAGCCAGCGCGCCTGGGCGGGTGCGGGGCGTGCCGGTCGGTGGACAGCCGAGCGACCGCTGACGTCGCTCCGGGTGCCACCGGCTCCCGCCCACGCGCGGGCGCAGGAGCGGCAAGCGGCCGGTGCCTGCCACCCGCCGGCCGAACGGCGAGACCGCCGTCGACCGCCTCGGGGCGACCAGCGGGATGTCCGCCCGCTGGTCGAGCACGGCCGGACATCAGCCAGCGCGCCCGGGGGGATGTGACCGAGACGCGGTCCGCGGCACCCGACGGTCCACAGGAAGCCGGGAGAGCGCGCGCACGCCGGTCGGTGGGCAGCCGAGGAACGCCGGTGTCGGTCCGCGCTACCGGCCTCCGCCCTTGCGCAGGCGTCTGGCGACGTGCGCGGGCATCAGCGGCGCGTGTTCCCCGAGGGTCTCCAGGAAGGACGAGGTCACCGGGTCCGGGCTGGTGCGGGTGTATCCGGTCAGTTGCCGGCGCAGGGGCGGGTCGGGTCGCAGGAACGCGCCGGCGAAGTGCGGCGGGATGGTGTTGGCGGGCACGAGTGTGGGCCCGAGCCCGGCCGCCGCGTACCCGATGGCCGACGCGGCCTGTTCGGTGCGTACCGCGACCCGGGGCCGGAAACCGGCGGCGCCGCAGGCCCGTTCCAGGATGTCGGACAGGCCGCTGTCGGGGGTGAAGTGCACCCACTCCCGCTCGGCGAGGTCGGCCAGCCGGACGTCCGGCGCGCGGTCGGAGAGGGCCACCGGGTCGTCGGAGCGGGTGACGACCAGGAACTCCTCGGCGCCGATGTGCCGGGCGGTGCCCTCCCAGTCCTCCGGCAGCGGTCCCACGGCGACGTCGGCCTGGCCCGCGGTCATGGCCTGCGCCATCTCGTCGCCCCGCCGGTGTTCGAACAACCGGATGCGCACACCGGGGTGCTTGCGGCGCCACAGCCCCAGGACCGTGGGCAGCACGCCCGCGCTGACCGAGTACAGCGTGGCCAGGTGCAGCTCGCCGGTGGAGACGCCGGCGGCGCGGCGGGCGGAGACGGTGGCCCGGCCGGCCTCGGCCAGCGCGGCCCGGGCGTGGGGCAGCATCGACCGGCCGGCCGGGGTGAGCCGCACGCCGCGCGGCAGCCGCTCCAGCAGCGGCCCGCCGACCTCCCGTTCCAGAGCCTGGAACTGGTGGGAGAGCCCGGGCTGGGTGACGTTGAGGCTTTCGGCGGCGCGGGTGAACGATCCCTCGTCCACGATGGCCACCAGATACTCCAGCTGTCGCAGCGTTGGCATGTGCTCAGCTTATAGAAAGAATGCGGAACAGTTCTTGGACTTATGGGCGGACGCGGGAGCACGATGAACGCGTGCCGGGGGACGGACGGCCTGAAGGGGCCGGACGACTCCGCACGCCCGGTCATACATGGCGGCGTTTCCGCAGCTCAAGCGCACATGTCCAAGGAGTCCTCATGTCACCCTCCCGCTCGGAGCCGACCGTCACCGTGGGCAACGTCGCCCTGTCGTTCCACCGTGCCGCCGCCGCGGTCGCGCGCCGTGTCCTGGAGGCCCACGGACACCGGGTGAACAGCGTGGAGGCACCGCACGAGCAGTTGTTCCGGCTCCAGGAGGAAGGGGGCGTCGACGTCCTGGTCTCCGCGTGGCTGCCCTCCAGCCACGACACGTACCTCTCCCGCTACCGGGACCGGGTCCGGGTGCTGGCGCCGCACTACCGGCCGTACTGCGTGTGGGCGGTGCCGCCCTACGTCCCCGAGGACGCGGTGCGGGAGGTCGCCGACCTGACGCGGCGGGAGGTGGTCGGGCGGATGACGAAGACCATCGACGGCATCAACCCGGGCGCGGGCATCAGCCGCTTCTCCGCCCGGATGGTGGACGCCTACGGTCTGCGCGAGCTCGGCTACTCCTTCGCTCCGGGCACCGAGTCCGGCTTCCTCTCCCGGGTGGAGCGCGGGGTCGCCGCACGGGAGTGGTTCGTCGTCCCGCTGTGGCGCCCGCAGTACCTCGACCGTCTCTAAGGCCTGCGCCCCCTCCAGGAGCCCGAGGGCCTGCTGGGCACCGTGGACGACGCCAGTGCGGTCGTCCGGCTCGACGCGCTGGACCACCTGCACCCCGACGCGGTCGCCCGGCTGGACAGCCTGCATCTGGGCAACGACGGCGTCGAGGAGATCGACACCCTGATCAACGTGGACGGCCTCACCCCGTTGCGGGCCGCCGACCGCTACCTCGCGAAGCACGGCCACGCACTGACGCCGTGACCCGCCCCGCACGGACGCGACGGCGCGCCCGTACACACCCCCTTACCCCTTCGAGCAGCACACGGAAAGCGAAGATCCACCCATGAACAAGACCACCATGCGGGCCGTCGGTTACCGCGAGAGCCTCCCCGTCGGCGACCCGGAGAGCCTGGTCGATGTGGAACTGCCCGTCCCCGAGCCCGGCCCGCACGACCTGCTGGTGAAGGTCGAGGCCGTCGCGGTCAACCCCGTCGACTACAAGATCCGGCAGAGCAACGACCCGGGCGGCGCGATCAAGGTGCTCGGCTGGGACGCCGCGGGCACGGTCGTCGCGGTCGGCGAGAAGGTCGGGACGTTCAAGGCGGGCGACGAGGTGTACTACGCCGGCGCCCTGGACCGGGCCGGCGCGAACGCCGAGTACCACACGGTCGACGAGCGCATCGCGGCCCTCAAGCCCGCCACGTTGTCCTTCACGGAAGCCGCGGCGCTGCCGTTGACCTCGCTGACCGCCTGGGAGGGCCTGTTCGAGCACCTCGGCCTGGAGAACGGCGGACTGCACCGGGAGGGCGCCCTGCTGATCACCGCCGCGGCCGGGGGCGTCGGTTCCATCACGGCCCAGCTGGCCCGCGCCCTGACCAGCCTGACCGTCATCGGCACCGCCTCCCGTCCGGAGACCGTCGAGTTCGCCACCCGCATGGGTGTGCGGCACGTCGTCGACCACCGCCGGCCCCTGGTCCCCCAGCTCGCCGAGGTGGCCCCGGACGGCCTGACACACGTGTTCAGCACCGCCAACACCGACGGCAACCTCGCCGCCTACGCCGAGGCGCTGCGGCCCTTCGGCAGGATCGTCGCCATCGACGACTTCGACTCGCTGCCCATCGGGGTGCTGAAGGCCAAGAGCATCTCCTACCACTGGGAGTTCATGTTCACCCGCTCCCTGTTCCGGACACCCGACCTGGACCGGCAGCGGCACATCCTCACCCAGATCGCCCGCCTGGTGGACGTCGGCGTCCTCACCACCACCGCCGTGAAGGACCTCGGCAGGATCGACGCGGCGAACCTCCGCGAGGCGCACCGCGTCATGGAGTCCGGCACCGCCATCGGCAAGATCACCCTCACCGGCTTCTGAACCGACCGCCGCCCTCCACCCGCGACCCCCACCGGCCGCCGGCCGCGCGAGAGCCGCAACGCTGCCCGCGGGCGCCGATGACGTGCGTCAACGGGCAGCGGCACCGGCGACCACCGGTCCGGCGGCTCCACGGCGACGACAGTTGTTCCGGACCGCGGCCGTCCGTGCACGGCCCCCACGGACATACCCGCCCGTGCGGCGGCCCCCGCGGACACACCCGGCCGTGCGGGGCCCACGCGGGCGTCCACGGCCGCCTCTCCCCCCGGCCCCTTCCAGGGCCACCCCGACGACGTACGGAGAAACCCATGACCCACCCCGAGACCGCACCCATCGTCCTCGTCGCGCGCATGCAGGCGCGTCCCGGCAAGGAGCAGGAACTGCGGGACGCGCTGCCCGCCCTGGTGGCCGCCACCCGGCAGGAGGACGGTTGCCTCACCTACGTGCCGCACCAGGGCCTGGACGACCCCGGGCTGCTGGTGATGCACGAGGTGTGGCAGAGCGAGGAGCACCTGCGCGCCCACGCGGGCAGCGACCACCTGCGGCGGTTCGCGGAGCTCGCGGAGACGCTGACGGTGGGCGGCATCCAGATCGAGCGGCTGACCGAGCTGGCGGTGTAGAGGCGGACGGCAGCCCTGCCCGGTCAGTCCGACTCCGCCGCCCCGGTGCCGGTGCGGAAGACGGCGGTGACCGCCTTGCCGTCGAGCGCCGGGCGGGCGTGCCAGGAGTCGGCGAGGGCGTTGACGAGGTGCAGGCCCCGGCCGGACTCGGCCAGCGGGTCCGCCTCCGTCGCGTGCGGCCAGTTCGCCGTCCCGCCCCGGTCGAAGACCGTCAGCGACGTGGTGTTCCGGTCGTGATGGAGCATCAGGCCCCGGACACCGGCCGTGTGCGAGGCCGCGTTCGCCACCAGCTCGGTGACGACGAGGAGCGCGTCCGGCAACCTCGCTCCGAGGAACTCCGAGCAGGTGTTCCGCACCGCCTCCCTGGCCCGCTGCTCCGCCCGGCCGGAACCGGCGAGGCTGATCACCCGGCAGGCGCCCGCCGAGGGCCGCACCTCCACCGGCACACCTTCCCGGTCTGGACTGAGTGTTCTGTTCACGATCGGTGTCCTCCCACGCCAGGGTCGCTGTTCAGACCAACGGAACCATAAAGTTTGATATTCCAACTAACTCATCTGCCGCATGAGTTGGCCGACGGGCGTGACGGACACGTGGGGTGAGGCAGAAGAGCTGCCCCAACGGCCCGTACCGGTTCCTCCGCAGCCCCGCACACACCCGGCGGCAGCAGGATGAGCGGCGGCGGGTGGCGGACGATCCGCACGGAGGGGACGCGGTAGCGTCCGTTCCCCTCCATCCGCGACACCGATGAGAGGAACGACGATGACGTCCTTGGCCCATGCCGTACACGTCAGTCCGATGCAGCCGCTGGCGCCGGGCGCCCTGCCGCCCCGGCCGGACGGTGGCCCGCTGCTGTGGTCCCCGTTGTCCACGACCCTCGTCTACGGCCCCCGCGAGGACGTCCTGGTCGACCTGGGACTGACCACGGAGCAGGGGGTCGCCGTCGCCGCCTGGGCCGCCGGTTTCGGGCGTACGATCACCGGCGTCTACGTCACGCACGCGCACGGCGACCACTGGTACGCGACGGCGCCCGTGCGTGAGCGGTTCCCGGACCTGAAGGTGTGGGCCACGGCCGAGACGATCGCGGAGATGGAGCGCACCACCCCCGGCGGCCGGCCGAACCCGTGCTGGGGAGCGGCGTTCCCCGGTCTGATCGGCGACACCCCGGTCATCGCCGAGGCCGTCCCGGAAGGCGGCCTGGAGGTGGACGGGCAGCCGCTCGTGCCGCACGCCGCCGGGCACACCGACACCGATCACACGACGTTCCTGCACGTGCCGTCCCTGGGCCTGGTCGTCGGTGGCGACGTCATCTACAACCAGGTGCACCAGTACCTCTCCGAGGCCGGCGCCGACGGCATCGACAGCTGGCTCGGCGCGATCGACGCCGTGGCCGCCCTCGACCCGGCCACCGTCGTGGCCGGGCACAAGCATCCCGAGCGCGACGACCCGGCGTCCGTCATCGACGACACCCGCGACTACCTTCGCGCGGCCGCGGAGGTCTTCACAGGTGCCACCGGCCGGGCCGAGTACTTCGCGGCGATGACGCAGAGGTTCCCGGCGTGGCTGAACCCGGGCATCGCCTGGCTGACCGCGGTGGGGCGCTGGGCGGAGTGAGCCAACGGGACCGCCGTCGTCCGAGTACGCCGCGTACGTAAGCCTTAATGACCAGATGGCCATTAAGGCGCCCGCGTCGTACCCTCCTTAGTGACCACCTGGTCATTGAGGCCAGACGGCGCACCTACTCGTCAGGAGCTGAGACGGCATGTCCGAAGACAGGGAACCCGCGCCTCACCAGGTGGTCGTCGTCGGCGGCGGTCCCGTCGGCCTGTGGACCGCCTGTGAACTGGCCCTCGCGGGCGTACGGCCCCTCGTCCTGGAGCGGGCGGAGCGGCGCAGCCCGCACTCCAAGGCCCTCGGTGTGCATCCCCGCACGATCGAGGTGCTGGCCATGCGCGGGCGTCACGAGGCGTTCCTGGCCGGCGGCCGGCCCCTACCGAACTGGCACTTCGGCATGCTGGACAACCGTCTGGACTTCCGGGCGCTGCCCACGCCCTTCCCATTCATGCTGGCCTTCCCGCAGTCGGCCACCGAGGAACTGCTGGAGCGGTACGCGGTCGAGTCGGGCGCGGAGGTCCGGCGGGGTCACGAGGTGGTCTCCCTGATCCAGGACGACACGTCCGTCACCCTCCGGGTCCGGGGCCCCGCCGGCACCTACGAGGTCGTCGCCGAGTACGTCGTCGGCGCCGACGGCACCCGCAGCACCGTGCGCCGGCAGGCGGGCGTCGACTTCCCCGGGACCGACACCTCCGCGTACGCCTACCTCGGCGAGGTCGTGCTGGACAGTCCGCCGCCGGCCGGTTTCCAGGCCCTGAACGAGGCCGGTCGCCTGCTGGTGGTGCCGCTGCCTGACGGCAGGTACCGCGTCACCGGGTACGACCCGCTCAACCAGCGCCGCGATCCGCTCACGCTGGACGAACTCCGGGACGCCGCACGGCGCATCGCCGGCACCGACTTCGGCATGCGCGACCCGTCCTGGCTGACCCGGTTCGGCAACGCCACGCACCTGGCCGCGTCCTACCGCGCCGGCCGGGTGCTGCTGGCCGGGGACGCCGCGCACAGCCACTTCCCCGCGGGCGGGGTCGGGCTCAACGTCGGGCTCCAGGACGCCATGAACCTCGGCTGGAAACTGGCCGCCGTCGCACAGGGCAGGGCCGGCTCGGAGTTGCTCGACACCTACCACGCGGAACGGCACGCGGTGGGTGAGGAGCTGGCGGAGCACACGCTGGCGCAGAGCGCGCTGATCACGGGTCTCACCCCGGACGTCACCGCACTGCGGTCCCTGCTGAGCGACGCGATCGCCGACGATCCGCACTTCTCCAGGAGGTTGGCGGGCAAGCTGTCGGGACTCGACACGGCCTACCCGCCGGCCGACGCGGGCGCCCACCCCCTCACCGGCGTCCGGGCCTACGACCCCGAGGGCCTGGGCGTCCTCCCGCTGCTGCACGACGGCCGGCCGGTGCTGCTGGCCATGGGCGACGCCCCGGTCCCCGGCGAGGTGGCCGAACGGGCGGCGGCGGCCGGCGTCGCGGTGCACCGCAGCCGGCTGTCCACCACGGGCGGGGACCACTGGGCCGGCGTGACCGCGGCACTGCTGCGGCCCGACGGACACGTGTGGTGGGCGACCGAACGGCCCGCCGCCACCGCCGACTTCGCCGGTGAGACGGTCAAGGCCCTGGACGCCCTGCCCGCGCGGTTCCGAGCGGGCGCGATCGGGGCCCGCGGGGGGCGGTGAGGGCCGGGAATGCATCACGGGGTGACGGTGTTGAGAGCACCGTCTGACATGTTCGAGTCAACGGGCTCGGGCGGTCGACGGAAGGAGTCCCTCATGGCACGCAGCACCACACGCCCCGTCGTCAAGCTCAAGTCGACGGCCGGCACCGGCGTCACCTACGTGACCCGCAAGAACCGTCTGAACGACCCCGACCGGCTGGTCCTGCGCAAGTACGACCCGCTGGCCGGCGCACACGTCCTCTTCCGCGAGGAGCGCTGACCCGCGCGCGTCCTGCCACTCGGCCGTGCGCTCGGCCGTGCGGTGGGTGTCGATGGTGGAGCGGGTGAGCAGCTGGAAGCCTGCCGCGCCGGCACCACGCGCGTCGTGGACGGCGCCGGCCGGGCGGAACGCTTCCGGCGCCGCTACGGCCGCACCGCCACCGACCGCCACTGACGCCGCCACCCACCACCACGCACACCACCACTGATCGTCTCCGACGCCACGCCTCCACGGCCCGGCACCGGCCCCGCGGTGCCGGGCCGTTCCCGTACCCGCGCACACCCGCCCGCACGGAGCCGTGAGTCGTTTGACCGACGCCTGCTGCGCCGTCTCACTGAGGTTGTCATGGATGCGCCGCAGCGGATGGACGAACGCCCACCGGTACGCGGCGGACATGAAGGCTTCGCCGAGGGTGTCGAAGCGGCTCATGCCGCAGGTGAAGAGCAGCGGCAGCAGCTGCGTACCACGGGACGCCCGACGTGGCACTCGTGGGGCCGGTCCGGCGTGTCCCCGGATGCCGGACCGGCCACCCGCCGCGCCCGGGTGTCCGAGGCCGCCGCACCGCGCCGAAACGGGACGGCTCCTCGTCGGCCGGGGCTGCCGAACCCGCAGCCACGGCCGCGGCGGCGAAAACCCGTTGGCGGGCCACGGAGAGCCTTGCTAGTCTCCGCAAGGCCGTGCGAGAGAACGAGGAGGTGGTACCCGTGAACGTATCGACATGGGTGCTCCCCTCCGGGGTCACGGTCGGGCGGTAGGTCGTCCGGGAGCGCCGTTCCAACGCACTCCCGAAAGGCACGACCGTGCACTTCACTTCCGAACAGCGCCTCGAAGACGGCGTCCTCGAGCGCGAATTCCTCCTCGGTCAGATCCCGGGCACCCTGTGGACGCCTGGACCCACACCGGCCCCGCTGGTGCTGATGGCCCACAACAACGGCCTGCCCAAGGCGGACCCCCGGCTGGTGGCCCGGGCCCGCTACACCGCCGCGCGCGGCTACGCGGTGGCCACCATCGACGCCGCCGGGTGCGGTGACCGTCCCCGTTCCGCCGCCGCCAAGCAAGCCCGTGCCGACCTCCGGCGGGCGATGCGGGCCGGCGAGCCGGTCGACGAGATCTTCGAGTCCCTCATCGGCCCGATGGTCGACACCGCGGTCCCGGAGTGGCGGACCACTCTGGACGCCCTCCTCGAACTGCCCGGGATCGACGGCCCGGTCGGGTACTCCGGGGGCTGGACCGCCCTCGGCATCCGGCTGGCGGTGGCCGAACCGCGCATCGCGGCCGCAGGTTTCTTCGCCGGGGGGTACGTGCCCCGTGCCCAGCGGGAGGAGGCCCGGCAGGTCACCGTTCCGCTGCTGTTCCTGCTTCAGTGGGACGACGAAGGGAACCCCCGGCAACGGGCCCTGGACCTGTTCGACGCCTTCGGCAGCAAGGAGAAGACGCTGCACGCCAACCTGGGCGGGCACACCGGCACCCCGTGGTTCGAGCTGGAGGACGGCTGCCGGTTCTTCGACCGGCACCTGAGGTAAGGCGGGCCGTCCGGCGGGCGGGCGGGCGACAGCGGCGGCACGGGCCGGCCGTCACCGTCCCCGGCCCCGCCCGACGGGCGCGTCCTCGGCGCCCGCGTCCCCGTGGAGCAGGGCTTCGAGGGAGGCGGTGAGGTCCGCGGTGAGTTGTTCCGCGGTCATCTCCGCCAGCGCCCCGGCGCGTACGACGTACCGGCTGAACGTGACGCCGACGAGCAAGGCGGCGACGAACGGCAGCCGGTGCCGCAGGTCGTGCTCGTCCAGGAGCCGGCGGTACACCTCGTCGGTACGTTCCTGCATCGCCACGTACAGGGCGGCGGCACTGCCGGTGTCGTCGGCGGCGCTGCGCAGCAATGCCACGAACGTGTCGTTGCCGTCGGCGCTCTCCATGCGGTGCACGTAGCCGCGGGCGATACGGGCCGGCAGTGGCTCCTGGGTGTCCTCGGCCAGGGCGTCGACGTCCCGGGTGCCCGGGACGGCAGCCAGGAACAGGCTCTCCTTGCTGCCGAAATGGCGCAGCACCGAGCCATGGGTGACGCCGGCGCGCCGGGCGATGTCCCGCAGGGTGGCCCGGTGGTAGCCGCGCTCGGCGAAGGCCTGTGACGCGGCCTCCAGGATGGCGCGGCGGTGCAGTTCCGGGTTGCGCGTACGGCGGGGCGGCGCGGGCGGGACGGTGTCGGGTGCGGCCATGGGCCGAGCCTATCGTCGCGGTCGTCGCCGTCACCGGCCGCTCCCCCGCCTGGTCGGTGCTGTTCCGTGCCGGTGATCCGGTGGACAGGCGGGTGGGTACTTGCTGCGTGTCGATGCCGACTGCCTCGGCCTGCTGAACTTCCGGGCCCCGGCCGATCAGGCTCGGCAGGCGGACGCTGCGGGCGACCCGACGGGCTCCGTCGGACTGTTCACCACGGCCCTGGGCCTCTGGCAGGCAGGGGCGGTGCGCGGCGGACCTGGAACCACGAATACGTGTCGGTGGTGTGCGAGGCAGCGGACACGGCGCTGCGCTGCCGGCGTGCCGAGGCGGTGCTGCTGCCTTTGCGGCAGGCGGCGGAGCGCCATCCGCTGGACGAGGTACTGCTGGCGCGCCTGCTGTCGGCGCCGGCTTCGGACGGCAAGCAGGCCGAGGACCTGGTGCTGTACGAGGTGATCTGGCGCGGCGCATGGGGTGGTGGCACGACCGGGCCGCCACCGTGCGGGCCGCCCCGGGGTGCGGCGCGCACGGCCGAGGATGGGGAGGGCATGGCGCAGACCCACCAGGGCTTGGCCGGCGCCCTGCGCCACCTCGGCGGCGCGCCGGCCGGGCCGCCGCATCCCGATGAACGCGGAGAGCACACCCATGGAAACCGACCAGCGCATCCTGCACCGGATCACGGAGATGGCGGACGAGGAACGCAGGCTGCGGGACGCCCTCGCCGGGGGCGGCGCGGACCGCGCGGCGGAGCGTGACCGGCTCGGCGCGCTCGAACGCGAGTTGGACCAGTGCTGGGACCTGTTGCGGCAGCGGCGGGCCAGGGCCGAGTTCGGGGAGGACCCCGACGAGGCCCGTGTGCGGCCGCAGTCCCAGGTGGAGAACTACCGGTCCTGACGGTGGCCGTGGCGCGCGGCAGGACGCGCGAGGCGCACGCGGGCCGCGTGGTACATCCGGAAGTTGGGTCGCTTGAGTCCCTGATTTCCCGTCCGGGCGTCCCCGACGTACGCAATTGCCCGGCATGCCGACGGCGACCGGGAACGTTTCCGGTCGCTGCCGGGCGGCGCACGACGCGGCCGCTCAGTCCGCCCAGGAGGCGAACAGCGCGTTGAGTCCCTCCGCCATGGTCGGGTGCGCGATCATGCCGTCCCGCAGCCGGGTGTACGGCATCCGGGCCCACATGGCCGTCTGCACCACGGACAGCACCTCCGCCGATTCGGGGCCGAGCAGGGCGGCACCCAGGATCTGCTCGGTGTCCCGGTCGACCACCGCCTTCCACAGACCCCGCGTGTCCCGCAGGGTGCGCGCCCTCGGGATGGCCTTGACCGGCAGTTTCGCGACCCTGATGGAACGGCCCGTGGCGCGGGCCTGCTCCTCGGTGAGACCGACGCGGGCGAGTTCCGGGTCGGTGAACAGGTTCCAGGGCACCAGGCGGCCGGCCGTGCTGCGGGAGCCGCCGCCGATGTTGGCCTTGACGATGCGGTAGTCGTCCAGGGACACGTGGGTGAACTGCGGGCTGCCGGCCACGTCGCCCACCGCCCAGGTGTGCGGGGCGTCGGTCGCCAGCCTGTCGTCCACCCGTACGAACCCGCGGTCGTCGGTCCGCACCCCCGCCGCCTCCAGGCCGAGGTCGCGCGTGACGGGGTCCCGGCCGGTCGCCGCGAGGATGTCGTCGGCGGTCAGCGTCCGCCCGTCCCCCAGCAGCACCCGCACCGTCTCCCGCTCCCGGACCACTTCCTTCACCGTGACGTCGGTGATCAGCTCGACGCCGTCCTCCCGGAGGCAGTCCGCCAGGGCCGTGGCGATGTCCCGGTCCTCGCCGCGCAGCAGGTGAGGGCCGCGTTCCAGGACCGTCACCCGGCTGCCGAACGCGGCGAACATGTGCGCGAACTCCAGGCCGACGTAACCGCCGCCGAGGACCAGGAGCCGGTCCGGGACGCGGCGCAGGTCCATGATGCTCTCGCTGGTCAGCGGTTCCGCCTCGGCGAGCCCGGGAAGGGCCGCGATGTGCGGCGTCGTCCCCGTGTTGATCACCACGTCGGTGCCGCGTCCGACACGGCGGCCCCCGTCGTCGAGGTCGATCTCCACCGTCCGCTCCGCCACGAAGCGCGCGGTCCCAGGACGAAGTCCATGCCGCTGTCCAGGAACTGCCGGTGGTTGAGCTCGACCATGTCGGAGACCACGCCGTCCTTGTGCGCGCGCAGCAGTTCCAGGTCCACCCGGGGCGTCCCGAGCCGGATCCCCAGCGACTGCGCGGTGCCGGCCCTGCGGGCCAGCCGGGCGCTGGTCACCAGCGTCTTGGTGGGGATGCAGGCCACGTCGATACAGGTGCCGCCGATCATCCCGCGTTCCACCATGACCACTCTGCCGCCGGCCCGTGCGGTGTCCATGGCGAGCGTCTTGCCGGCCTTGCCGCCACCCACCACCAGCAGGTCCACGTCTTCCACGGCTTCCTCCGCAACGTTCATTCGCTCTTCGTCCTCCTCGGCCGTGCACAAGCGGTGGGCGGGACGGCCGGCGCGTCACACACCGGCCGCCCCGGTCCAGGCTCACCGCTGTCACGGGGGGACGCATCAGTCGAATGACCAGTCCGTCCGCGGCGCGATGCCACACACCCTCCCCGTCCTGCCGTGACGGGGCGCGCGACGGCGGACACGGGGGCGGGGGCGACACGTCCGCCGGGCCGCCCGGGACGCGGGCTTCGGCAGTCGTCACGGGGGTCGCGGCGGGCCCGCCGGCGGGAGGCCGGGGTGCCGTCCAGTGCGGTGAGTCAACCGACTGATGGCCACCGTGCGGCCCGCACCTACTTTTTCGGCGTGGCCGCCGGACGGAGCACCACCCCGTGGAGGGGTACGGCGGTGCGCAGGCGGCGGACCGCTGCCGGGAAACCGTCCGGACGGTGAAAGGAGGACGCCTCGATGCCCGTGACACCGCGTCTACGCATCGGCGAAGTACAGGGGCCGGCACAAGCGGTGCGTTTCACGCTGCTGGGGCCTGTGCGGGCCTGGCGGGCCGAGGAGGAACTCCCGCTCGGCCCGCGCCAGCAACGCCTGCTCCTCGCCGTGCTGTCGACGTAGTGGTGCGCGCCCAGCCGGAGGGCCAGTTCCTCCTTGTCGGCCCCGCGCGCGACCGCGACCACCTGCAGCGCCAGAGCGCGCGCGTACTGCAGGGCCAGGTGTCCGAGACCGCCGATGCCCTGCACGGCCACCAGGTCACCGGCGACCAGGCCGCCCGGCTGCCGGACGTGCTCGACCAGGGCGTTGTACACGGTGAACCCCGCGCACAGCAGCGGCGCCACCCGGGTGGCGCTCATCTCCTCCGGCACGGACACCAGGCCGGTCTGCCGGGCGTACATGTACTCGGCGCAGCCGCCGTCGACGTGCACACCCGTGTACGGCTGGTCGGTGCAGCCGACGAAGTCGCCCAGCCGGCACCGCGCGCACATCCCGCAGTGCCCGCCGAGGAAGCCCACCCCCACCCGGTCGCCCTCGCTCCACCCCGTGACGCCCTCGCCGAGGGCGTCGACGCGGCCGACGGCCTCGTGGCCGGGGACCCGGCCCGGCTCCGCCTCGTCGTGCGGACGCACGGCGACCGAGTCGCTGTGGCAGATGCCGCACGCCTCCACCCGGATGCGTACCTGCCCCGGGCCCGGTGGGACCAGTTCCCGCTCAGTGGGACGCAAGCTCCCGTCGGGGGCGACCTCGACTGCGCGATACGTGGCCATGGGTATCTCCGTGTGAGAGAGGGCGAGTGTGCGCGGAAGGCGTGGTCCGTGTGCGTCACACCGGTCGTCGGCCCCAGCGTCGCGTGCCGGAGTGGAATGTTTGTGGCCCCGCTCTTGACCACGTGCCGACGGGCCGGGGGGGGGCGGGGTGTCGGGGGCTCATGAGCGAGGGGCTTACTTGACTTTCCCAAGACGACAGGGGCTCAGGTCGGTGTCCGGGAACGGCTGGTCGGCAACGCCGAGGACGTCTTCCGCCGCAAGGGGTACACCGGTACGAGCATCCAGGACGTCGCCGTGGAGATCGTCCTGCGCTATGCGCGTGCCGCCGACCACTCGTTGCCGGAGGGCCATGGCCCCGCGATGGAGCGCCTGCGCGGACACCTGACCGCGCAGGCCGAGCGCATCCGCGGCTCCGGGGTCGCGTACGGGTGCCTGCTCGGCACGCTGGCCAGTGACGGTGCCCATGCCGGCGAGAAGGTCCGCGAGGGCGTGCGCGAGGCCCTGGACGGCTGGACGGACGCGATGACCGCCACGATCGCGGAGGGCCAGGCGTCGGGCGAGATCACCGGTGCCTGGTCCGCCGCCGCCCTGGCCGCGTTCCTGCTCGACTTCTTCGAGGGCGCCGCGCTGCGGGCCACGACCACGGCCGATCACGCGCACCTGGGCGATGAGTTGGGCATCGCCCTGCCAGCGCTGAGCCCCTGACGGTCGAGGGAGCACCGGTACGCTCCCGGCCGGGGGCCACCGGGCGGCCCCGCCCCCGGGGTTGGCGCGGGGGACGAACGGTGGGGCCGGTCGGCCCCGTGCACCGGTGGAGCGCGGCGGTCACGCCTTGATGACGGCGAGGCTGCGCCGGACGACGTCGCGCGTGTTCGATCAGCTTTCGCCTGACGCTCACCTGAGGCATAACCTCAATGTGGTCGGTCTGCTTGACAATGCCGGAACCGGGCATTGTTGATATTGACTTATAAGACGACCAGTCATATTTTTTCGGTGGACGTCGGCCTTCCGTCCTCGTCCATCATCACCCCGCCGCCGGGCCCCGGCCACAGCGGTCGCAGAGAGGAAGAACGCCGTGTTCGAACGCATCCTGGTGGCCATCGATCCCAGCGCCGCCCGGAAGACGGCACTCCTGATGGCCGGTGAGCTGGCCCGCCCGGCCAACGCGACGGTCCACGTGCTCCACGTCGTGACGTCCATGGTCGCCGGCGACACCGTCGTGAAGCTGGAGGAAGAGGAGCAGGGCAAGGCGATTCTCGAGGAGGCCCTGGCAACCCTCCGCGGCCTCGGTGTGGAGGCGGAGGGGCACCTGGCGCACAGCCTGACGCAGCAGGTTCCCTCCGTCATCTCCGCCGCGGCCGAGGACTTCAAGGCGGACCTGCTCGTCGTCAGCCCCCACCACCGTGGCGCGGTCGCGGCCCTCTTCAACCCGCGGGTCAGCGACGCCGTCGCGCACACGGGCGGAATCGCCGTGCTGCTGGCCCCCGAGGACACGCGTCCCGGCGAGTAGCAGTGAGCGGCTCCGGCTCCATGAGGAGCCGCCACCTGGCCTGCGACGAGGACGAGCCCGCCTGGGTCTGTGGGGGCGAACACCGCCCCCGCAGGACGCCGTTGGGCGACCGCCCTTCGAACGCAGGGAGCCGGCCGATCGCACGGTTGACGCAGGGAGGTACGGGGATGCGGTGCCGGTTCGCGGGATGGACGGTCGCCGGGGTGGTCGTCCTGGCCGCCTGCGGTACGTCCCCCGGCGGTGGAGCAGCCGGAGGGGCGTCCGGGGACCGCTCGACGGGGCCGGCGAGCAGCACGCCGACGAGCGCGCCGGGTACCGGATGTGTCGCGGGGCGGGCGGAGGTCGCCGTCGCGCCGGGCGATCCGCCGCGGCGGCGGGTGTGCGTGCGCCCCGGGACCGTGGTGTCGCTGGTGCTGCGGCCCCGCACGGATGACAAGCGGTGGACGGCCGTGCGCAGTTCCGCACCGGCCTTCGTCCCGGTGTCCGGATGGCGCGTGGACGCCGACGGCACCGCGCACGCCACGCTGCGGTCCGCGGGCGCCCGGGGCGGCGTCGCCAGGATCACCGCGTCGGCCGAGGCGCCGGACGTGGCGGGAGCGGCACGGGTCGCGTTCGTTCTCGACGTGACGGTCACCCCGTACCCGCGGGAGGGGTGACCCCGGACGACCCGGGGTCACCCCTGCCCTCACCACGCGGTGTGCGTCAGGTGCGGTCGCGCACCTTGATGGCGTAGATGCCGCGGCCGTGGGTGGCCGCGTACAGGGTGCCGCCGTCGGGGCTCAGCTTCAGCTGGAGCACGGCGACGGCCGGGAGGCTGCCGACCCGCTGCCATGTGGTGCGGCCGGGCGCGCGGTAGACGACGCCCAGGTCGGTGGCGACGGCGAGACCGCCGTTCGGCGTGACGATCGCGGAGTTGGCCGGCACGTCGGGCAGGTTCGCCGAGATGTCCTTCCAGGTGGTTCCCGCGTCGGTGGACTCGAAGACGTGGCCGACGCCGGCGCCGGGGCCCTCGGTCCAGTGCCGGGAGAAGCCGTTGACCGCGAGGATGACGTGGTCGGCGTCCTTCGGGTCGACGGCGAAGCCGCTGAGGTAGCGGTTGGGCACGGTCCCGTCCACGGGCAGGCTGATGTCGTGCCAACCGGTGCCTCCCCCGGACTTCGTCCGGGCGGTGCCCCCGGCGTTCCCGACGGAGATGCCGCGGGCGAAACCCTGGTTGTTGCAGGGTCCGCACCAGGCCGCGTACACCGTGCCGCCCGAGGCCGCGACGGCGGTCGCCGTGCGGCCGGCGCCGAGGTCGTACACGCTCTTCCACTCGTCGCCGCTGCGGATGGCGTAGCCGTGGGTCTGCACCCAGATGTGCCGGCCGCCGGCGATCCACGTCGAGCTGTCCTTCGTGTCGGCCGCGAGCGGGGCGATGAAGCGGGCCTCGCCGGTGGCGTTGTCGGCCGGGGCGACGTTGTATGAGGTGGCCTTGCCCGGGTCGGTGACCCAGCTGCCGTCGTTGACCGCGCAGTTCCGGGTCACCTGGACGGCGAGGTAGACGTACTCCTCCGCGATGTGGCAGCCGTCGGCCGGGTCGGTGAGCGTGTCGCCGCCGTCGCCGCCGAAGTTCGAGCCCATGACCTCGTCGTCGCCGCGCAGGACGGACTGGCCGTTGTCCTGGAGGCCGCCGGTGACCGAGAGGCCGCCGTGGTCGAGGTCCTTGCCGACGCCGACCGAGTAGTACTGGAGGGTGTCGATGGTGCCGTCGTTGAGGGAGGTCCAGTCGGTGGCGTGGCCGGAGGCGTCCTGCGAGCCGTTGACCGGGCGCTTGTAGACGCCGCCGTCGTTGCCTACGTACACGAAGCTCTTGCCGTGGTAGCGGCCGATCGCGACGCCGTGCTGGTCGGAGTGGGGGGTCTGGTGGCAGTCGCCGGTCTGCTTGGCCGGGTCGATGCTCCAGCAGGGGAAGGGGAAGTTCCAGTACGGGCCGACGGTTGACCAGGTGCTGCCGCCGTCCTTGGTCTCGTAGACCTCCTCGAGGCCCGCGTAGACGTGCTCGGGGTCGCTCGGGTCGACGGTGAGGAACTGGTTGTACCAGGCCTGTACGCCCGGCATGTACCCGGCGGTGGTCAGCGCGGAGCCGGAGGCCGCCAGCCCCTTGTAGTCGGCGATCTTCGTCCAGGGCCCGGTCGGGGAGCCGGACCTGGAGACGAAGACGCCCTCGAGTCCGCTGTCCGGGTTGGTGTTCAGCTGCTCCGGCGACTGGTCGACGGCGTAGTAGCGCGAGCCGTCGGCGGACCGGGCGAAGGTGACGTTGCCGACGCCGTCCGCGTCGGTCGGCAGGTCACCGAAACCGCTGGTGATACGGGTCCAGGTGCCGTGGACCCTGGTGTAGAAGCCGTTGTAGTCGTCGCCGCTGCGCCAGCCGACCGCGAGCACGACCTTGCCCGGGTCCTTCGGGTCGATCGCGATGTCGTTGGCGATGTTCTTGTACGCGGCGTCGGGGTCGTCGTCCTTCGGACCGCCCGGCAGGTAGTCGGGGTTGGGCGCGTACTCCAGCTTCCAGGCGCCCTTCGGCGTCCTCGTGGAGTGGCTCCACACGCCGGCGCTGGTCGCCGCCCACACCTTGCCGCCGCCGAAGCGCAGTTCGTGGATGGTGGTGGACTCCAGCTCGTCGCCGCCGACCCGGTCACGGGCGGAGAAGGTGCCGTCGTGCGGGTGGGACAGGACGTAGACACCGCTGCCGAGGTAGGCGTCGGCGTTGGTGGTCGCCTCGCCGGTGCCCAGCCACAGCCGTCCGGCGCCGTCGAGCGCGAGCGCGCCGGTGGACTGGGACGGCAGCTCGTCGCTGATCGGCTTCCAGTGGCCGCCGCCCCGCTTGGACCTCCAGACGCCGCCGCCGGCGCTGCCCGCGTACACGTACCCGTCGTCGTCGGCGGCGACCGCGGCCATCCGCCCGGTCACCTCGCCCGATCCACCGCTGGAGTTGGAGTCGATGTCCCGGTAGCGGGAGTCGTCGGAGTCGTACGGCAGGCCGGTGACGTGGCGCCAGCTTCCGCCGGTGCCGGGCAGGTGGGTGAAGCCGGTCCAGGCGGCGCCGTACGCGCCCGGGGCGACGATGCCGGGCGAGGTGCGGGCCTCGGCGTACTGGTCGGCCCCCTCGGCTATCTCGTCGGCCTCGTTGCCGTCGTCGTCCTCGGCCTTCGCCTGCGGGGCGAGGGCCCGTACGGACATGCCGCGTTCGGCGGCGATGCGGGCGAGATCGCGCGCACCGAAGGGTTTCCTGTTCTTGCCGGACGCGGCGCCCGCGGGTGCGGCGACGAGTGCGGCGGACGCGGTGATGGCGCAGATCGTGAGCCATCGTCTCTTGCGGGTCGGTGCTGACACCGGGTCCTCCCAGAACGGGTGGTTGTACAGCCGTCGTGGAGAACCCGACCACCGGCGACGAGGGGTGTCCGGCACTTGGGAAAGCTTTTGACCGGAACCTGCCACCAATACCGGCAGGACGCGGCCGCGGCGGGCGAGCGGGCCGGCCGGCGTCCCGTCGGTCCGGGCCGGGTCGCCGGTCCTTGTCCTCGCGTGCTGACGGGCCGTCGGCGTTTCTACGATCAGTCCGTGAGGGATACTCCGAAGCAGTGGACCGTGCGCCACTTCTCGCAGGCCAACCCCGCCGGCCCCGGCTGCGACAGCGTCCCGACTCTCCTGCGGAGGCCGGCGGATGCCGTCGAGGCGTTGGGCCCGGCCGGGATCCAGGACGTGGTGATCTCGTCGGAGACGACCGAGCACGGCCCCTGGTGGTCGGGAACCGTCTACTCCCATCGGCCCGAGGACGAGGACGAGGACTGACGTCCGGCCTTCACCGGCGCCCGGCTGCGCGGTGAGGGCGTGCCTTCCCGCGGCTCCGGGCGCCCGGCATACGGCTCACCCGCAACGCCGGGCCCGTGTCCAACCCCCGCCCCGGGGACGGTCAGGAGCCGACCCGGTCGCGTCGGCGCCCGCGGACAGCGGGCCGGCCGGTTGCGGTCCCGGTCCCGCCGCCGCGGGCGGCGGCGCGGGCGGGGCCGTCGGGCAGGGTGAAGGTGAAGACCGCCGTCGCCGCCGCGATCGCGGCGAGGGCGAGGTACGCGTGCTGGTACGCGGTGACGGGTGGTGCCGCGCCGGCGTCCGGCGCGGTGCCGAGGACGAGGGCCGTGGTCACCGCGGCCGGCGCGAGCGCGCCGCCGGTCTGGCGGACGACGGTGTTGAGCATGGTGGCCTGCGCGAGGTCCGCCCGGTCGACGGTGGCCAGGGAGGCGACCGTGGTCGGTATGAAGAAGCAGCCGATCGCGGCCCCGAACAGGAACATGTAGCACCGGAAGGTCCACAGGCCGGTGTCCGCGTCGCAGCCGGCGAGGAGCACCAGCACCGCGCCGACTCCGGTCATGCCGCAGCCGACGATCAGGCGCGGACCGACCCTGGCGTACAGGACGCCGACGATCTGCACGGTCAGCAGGACGCCGAACGCCTCGGGGAAGGTGGTCAGTCCGGACTCCAGCGCCGTGCGGCCCTGGGCCTGCTGGAGGAAGAGGGGGCTCAGGTACAGGGCGCCCATGATGGGGACGAGACCGACCAGATTGATCAGGTTGGTGTCCCGGAAGAGCCGGTCGGTGAACAGCCCGAGCCGCAGCAGGGGGTGGGCGGTGCGCAGTTCGACGGCGACGGCGGCGGCCAGCAGCACCGCTCCGAGGACGAGGGAGACCAGGACGGCGGGCGAGGTCCAGCCGCGGTTGGGTCCCTCGCTGACGCCGAACATCGCGGTGCCCAGCGCCCCCGCGCTCAGCAGCAGGCCCGGCAGGTCGAAGCGGCCCGGCCGGCCGCCGCGGTCACCGGCGAGGAACAGCGCGCCGAACAGCACGGCCGGCAGGCCGACCGGCAGATTGACGTAGAAGACCCACCGCCACGACAGGTGGTCCACCAGCAGCCCGCCCAGCACGGGGGCCGCGGCCGGGGCGATCTGCTGCGGAATGATCATGTAGCGGGAGATGCGCACCTGCTCGGCAGAGTCGAAGGTGCCGAACAGCAGCGCGGCGGAGGCCGGGAAGAGGACGCCGGCCGACAGCCCCTGTACGGCACGGTACGCGACGAGCTGGCCGAGCCCGGCCGCCGCCCCGCACAGCAGCGACGAGCCGAGGAAACCGGCCAGGGCGGTCAGCAGGACGCGTTTGCCGCCGAAGCGTTCGACCAGCCAGGCCGAGGCCGGTATGGCCATGGCCAGGCAGACCGGGTAGACGACGACCACCCCGTCCAGCGCGGCGGTGGTCAGCCGGAACTGACGGGCGATCGAGGGCAGGGCCACCGTCGTGATCGCTCCGTCGACGATCGCGATGAACGTCACGCTGACGCACACGACGGGGACGACCAGGCGCTGGCTGATGCGGGCGGGCAGGGCGGACAGCACGGAGTGACGTCGGCGCATATGCTGAGCATACGCACTATGTGCTTACTCAGCATATGGCTTCCATACTGCGGGACAGGGGAGACTGGGCACCATGGCAGTGCAGGGCAGCAGCGACATCCTGATCGACGAGCTGTACGAGACGACGTACCGGCTACGGCAGTTCGTGGAGGCCCGGTTGCGGGAGAAGGGGGCCTCGGTGGCCCGGCTGCGCGCCATGCGCATGCTGGCCCAGGCCCAGAAGCCGCTGCGGATGCGGGACCTGAGCGAGATGGCGGGCATCGCGGCCCGTACCGCCACCACGATCGTGGACAGCCTTGAGCGTGACGGCCTCGTGGAGCGGGTGCGCCACCCGCAGGACCGGCGCGCCTTCCTGGTCCGGCTCACCGAGGAGGGGCTGCGCTGCCACCGCGAGGCGGAGGAGATCGACCGCCTCTCCCTCGCCGAGGCGACCGCCGCCCTGGACGCGGACGACCGGGTACACCTGCGGGCCCTGCTGGGGCGCATCCGCGACCACACCGTCTGACGGCGACGCCCCGGCCGGGTGGGGTCGGCCTACGGGAGGGGGCATTCCGGTGGCGGTGGTGGGCCGGGTGCCGTCGGCGGCTGGGCGCGCCGTCAGTGGTGGCGGGGCCGGCCCTGGCCGCCGGTCAGGTGTCGGCTGTCGGCTGTCAGGTGTCAGCTGTCAGCCGGGACTGCCGTGTCGTTCGGGGCGGTCGCGGGTTTCGTGTGGAGGACTTCGCGGGCCTGCTCGGCGGCGCGGGTGATGCTCTCGCTGATGAAGTCGAGGAAGCGGGCGACGTTCTCCAGGCGGTTGGCGGCGGGGGTGTGGGGACCGAGGACGGCGACGCCTCGGCGTGCGGTCTCGACGAGTCGGTCGTTGGCGCGGGCGCTGGCGATCGTCGCCTGGTAGAAGAGCTCGTCGTCGACGACGTAGCGGTCGCGGCGGCGTTCGTCGCGTTCCCGGCGGACCAGGCTCTGGCCCTCCAGGAAGGTGATCGCCTTGGAGACGGACGCCGGGCTGACCTGGAGGCGCCGGGCGAGTTCGGACGCGGTGAGGCTGCCCGCGTCGGTGGTGAACAGGCAGGTCAGCACCCGGGCCGTCATCTTGGGCAGGCCCGAGGCCATGAGGACGGTGGTGAGCGTCTCCTCGTACTCGGCCACGGCCTCGGCGTCGCGTCCGTGCGGCTGGGGGACCGACTGCGGGTCCCGGGAGGAGGCGGGCCCGCGCCGGCGTGCGCGGCGTTCGGTGGCACGGTGGGCCAGCTCGGCGCGGTAGGCGGTGGGGCCGCCGTTGCGCATCACCTCACGGGTGATCGTGGAGGTGGGACGGCCGAGGCGCCTGGCGATCTCGGCGTAGGCGAGGCCGTCGGCCAGGCCCAGCGCGATCTGCCGGCGTTCCTGCTGGGTGAGCCTGCCTCCCGGCAACGGGGCCTCCTCGGGGATGCGTCACGGCGTTCGGTGATCCCCAGCATAGCGTTCACCTCGCGCTCATTGCAACGACATTGGAAGGGGTCGTTGCGTTGTCGGCGAGCTCATTGCAACACTTTAAGTAGTCTGACCTGCTGTACTGCTACTTCTATGCAACAAGTACGTTGCCAGTATCTGGAAAGCAACGTAGCTTTTCCAATGTCGGAAACAACAGCGAACACGGGAGAGCACGATGCAGAAGTTCGACACCCCCGCCCCGGTCTCCGCCGTCGTCGACATCCCGGCCGGGCGCGTCCAGTTCATCGCCTCGGACCGCGCCGACACCACCGTCGAGGTCCTGCCCGCCGACCCCTCCAAGTCCCGGGACACCAAGGCCGCCGAGCAGACCACCGTCGCCTACGCCGACGGCGTCCTGCGGATCACGGCCCCGGCCGGCGGCAAGCAGCTCTTCGGTCCCTCCGGCTCCCTGGAGGTCACCGTCCAGCTGCCCGCCGGCTCCGACGTCGAGGGCAAGGCCGCCGGCGCCGAGTTCCGGGGAGTCGGACGCCTCGGCGACGTCGCCTTCGACGGCGCGTACCGCCGGTTCAAGGTCGACGAGGCCGCGAGCGTCCGCCTCACCGTGGTCGACGGCGACGTGGAGGTCGGCCGGCTGAACGGGTCGGCGGACATCAGCACCGCCAGGGGCGACATCCGGGTCGACGAGGCCGCGAAGGGAACGGTCGTGCTCCGCACCCAGTCCGGCGACATCTCGGTCGCCGCCGCCAACGGCGTCTCGGCGGCCCTGGACGCCGAAACCGGCCTCGGCCGCGTCCACAACGCCCTCAGGAACGACGGCACCACCGCACTGGACATCCGCGCCACCACCTCCCACGGGGACATCTCCGCCCGGAGCCTGTGAGGGAGCGGCCCAGGCGTCGCTAGGTCGTCAGGACCAGCCAGCGGTGGCCGTCGATGAGCTCGCGGGCCGCGTCGAGGTGGCCGGCGTGGCAGGCGGTCTCGGTGATGACGTGCAGCAGGACGTCGCGCAGGGTGTGCAGGTGCGGTTCACCGAACAGGCCGTGGGGCCACCAGGCCGGTCCGGCGTCGGCAGGGGTCACGCTGATCACGGCATCGGCGCGTTCCGTCTCCTGCCGGTACCGGTCGAACACGTCGACGGCCGGCACCCCCGGTCCCACCTTCCACGCTTCGTCCCCGCTCGTCAGACCGCGGATGACCTCCTCGTTCCCGGCGACGACCGCGCGGAACCAGAACCGCTCCACGTCCAGCGTGAGGTGCTGGACCAGCCCCAGGCAGTGCCATCCGGAGGGCAGCACGGGCCGTCGCAGATCCTCGGCGTCGAGCCCTTCGAGGATGCCGAGGACGTGGCGCCGCTGTCCGTCCAGGACGCGGAGCAGTGCGCCGACCTCACCGTCCGGAGTCTTTTCGCTCAAACTTTCGATCACGGTCGCCAGGATCCCCCAATCCGAGCGGTCACGCAGGGAGTTGTCCGAAGTCGCCTTCCGCGCGGTCCGCAGGGCTCGGGCCGCTGCCGGAGGTCCCTCGGGCAGGTCCGGGCGCGCCACGCGAGGGGCGCCCTGCGAGCCCCGCGCACGTGGCCACCGCAATACGAGTGAGACTCGGGCCACGGAGAAGGAGCCGCTGACAGCGCGGGTACGCCGCACCGGTCACCCCGCTCAGGGGGCACGGTGCGGCGTAACCCGGGTGTGAAGCGCCCATTGAGTGGGCGTCGGCATGCGCCAGAGACGAGGCCGGTTCAACTGGCCGAACAGGCTAATCCAGACGGGATACCTGATAGTGGCCGATGGACCAGTCGTCCCCTGTGCGGACGACGAGGACGGAGAGTTTCACGTCCAGCGGGGGCCGGTCCGTGAACGAGAACTCGACGGCGAGGTAGCCGAGGACGAGGTCGTCGGCGTGCCGCCTGGTCTCGAGGATCCGGTATGCCGCCTTCATGCCGAGGGGCTGGGAGTCGTAGTAGTCGGCTACGCCCTGGCGTCCGACGCTGTAGGGGTGCAGCCCCTGGAAGACGGCGTCCTCGGTGAAGAGGGCGGCGACGCGGTCGGGCTGGTGCGCGTCGACCGCGGCCTTCCACTGGTCGAGCACTCCGCTCAGGATCTCCGCGTCGTCGGTCGTGGCGGTCATGTCCACTCCTTGGTCCAGGACTCGGTGTACGGTCAGTGTCCGGCGCTCATGCCGCCGTCGACGTGCAGGATCTCGCCGGTGACGAACGGCGCCGTCTCCAGGAAGAGCACTCCGTCGACGATGTCGCTCACCTCACCCATCCGGCCGACCGGGTGCAGGGCGGCGAGGAACTCGTGGGTCTCCTCGGGGTGCATGGGGGTCTTGATGGTGCCGGGCGACACGGCGTTGACGCGGATGCCCCGGGTGGCGTACTCGATCGCCAGGGACTTGGTCGCGGACTGCAGGCCACCCTTGGTCAGCGAGGCGAGGACGGAGGGGACCCGGGCGTCCGGACTGTCCACCAGGCTGGTGGTGACGCTCACGATGTGCCCGCCGCCCTGGGCGAGCAGGTGCGGGATGGCCTGCTGGGTGAGGTGGAAGAAGCCGGCGACGTTGATGCTGGTCACGCTGGCGTAGTCCTCGGCCGTGTAGTCGGTGAAGGGCTTCGCGACGAAGATGCCCGCGTTGTTGACCACGGTGTCGATACGGCCGAACCGCTCGAGTGCCGCGGTGACGACCCGCTCGGCGGTCGCCGGCTCGGCGATGTCGCCCTGTACGGTCAGGACGTCGGCGTCGTCGGCGGGGGCGATGGTGCGCGAGGTGGCGACGACGCCGTAGCCGAGCTTGCGGTAGCCCTGGACGAGGGCGGCGCCGATGCCCTGCGAGGCGCCGGTGATGATCGCGACCTTCTGGTGCTGTGTGCTCATGCTGACCTTCTCCGAACAGGATGACCGATCACTAGCCGACCGGTCGACTATTTGAAGGTAGGCCGGGCGATTCGGCAGTGGAAGGACCGGGTTCCTACCACCTGGGAGGCACAGCCTCCCACCGCACGTCAGGCGGGGATCGCGTACGGATCGTCGGCGGGCAGCCAGGCGTCCGGAGCGTGGATCCCGAGGTCGCCGACGCCGTCGCACAGGGCGTCGACGGCGGCGAGGACTCCGGGACGGTCCTCGCTCGCGCGCCAGACCAGGGACCAGGTCCAGTAGACCTTCGGCGCGACGATCTCGCGGCGGACCAGGTCGGGCGGGAGCGGAGCGGTCTGCCCCTTGGGTGAGTTGAGGACTGGGCGGGCGCAGCGGCGGACGTGGTCGAAGAAGGCGGGGCCGGTGATGGCACCATCGGAGATGCGCACTACGCGGGCCCCGGTGACCTGCGTCAGTTCCTCGGCGTACACGTTCCAGGACGCCCAGGAGGTGATGTCATCGTCAATCAGTACATCGGTGTCCCGGGCCGCCACATCCGGTGGGTCGCTGGTGTCGCCGCCCTTCTCGACGGCATAGAGGCGGTCGGCGCCGATCAGTCGTGCCCGCAACCCGAGCCGCTCGAGGTCCTCGGCGCGCACCCAGCAGACGGCGAGGTCGAGGCTGCCGTCGGCGACCCGCGCGGCCTGGGTGTGCGAGGGGGCGACCCAGGCGTCCAGGTGCACTCGGGCCACTGCGGCCGTCCGCGAAGTCAGGTCCGGCGGCAGCCAGTTGACGTACCCGAGCCGAACCGACTCCGAGCCCGACAGTCGGCCGGCCTGGCGCTTGAGGTCGTCGGCCCGCTCCAGCAGGGCACGGGTGTGCGGGAGCAGCGCGGCGCCGGCCGGGGTGAGGGAGACCGAGCGGCGGTTACGATCGAACAGCCGGACGCCCAGGTCCCGTTCGAGCGCCTTGATCTGCTGGGAGAGCGAGGGGCCCGCGATGAGCAACCGCTCGGCGGCCCGGCCGAAGTTCAGTTCCTCGGCGACGGCGACGAAATAACGCAGTTGGCGCAGTTCCACGCGCGCCATGCTACGCGCGCCGGGGGCCGCGCCTCTCAGCGGCGAGGCGGCCGGTCATGCCATCGGTGCCGGCCTCGGGCGCACGAATGCCTCACCGGCGACCGCGGGGGTACATCGTGCGAGAGCTCCTGGCCGAGATCACCGTGAGCGTCCCCGACGACACGAGGTTGACCAGCGGCAAGCCGTGCGACGGAACTGCCGGCCATGGCGATCGGGCCCGGCTGCGGCGCCCGGTGGGCGAGTTCCGCGCCATCGGCGTGTGGCGGGCCGACGACGAGGAGGAGTTCCACCAGGGTGCTTCGCATCCGGCCGCTGCGCCCATGGACGACGCTCATCGCCCCTTGTTTGGAGTCCCATGCCGACGACCGGGCCGGGTCGACGGCGTCCGATTGCCGCCCAGGTCCCCTGAGCCCATGCCGCCAGGCCGGCCGCCACGCCCGATCGCGGGAATGGGCGCCGCCCCTTTTCGCCCAGGCCCCGATCCAGCCTGCTGATGCACGCTTGGACAGGGCTGCCCGCGGCTGCCGGCGCTGACCCGGACACTGCCAACTACTCCGGCTGTCTCCTCGGCGCACTCGCGGGCGACCGGCCCGACACAAGCCGCGCCGCCCTCTCCCTCTGATACGGCATCGCCGTCCCGGCCAGCCGTGTGATCAGAACGCCGAGATCAGGACTCCCCCAGGCCCGGCCCGCTTGTCGCGCGCTGTCCAGAGAGGGGCGGGGTGGTGGCGGGGCATCTGCCGGACAAGCCAGTCGGCTTGGGTGTGCACGAGCATCGAACAGGAGCGTGACCGAGGAACCACCATCTCGGAGAGACACGTCAACGATAGCCTGAGACAGCCCTGTTGGCCCGGTCTTCGGCCACCGCGACAGGGGTCGGCACATGACGAGTCGCGTCCCGTCCCTACCCTCGCTCACGGCCCGGTACCGGCCCTGACCCATCGAGCCGTGGACTCTCCCCGCCGGCGCCACCAGGCTGCGCGGGGCTCGCAGAGGGGGTCTCCCGGGTCTGGTCAGTGGGTCCACTCGGGCTCGTCTGCGGCGCTCGCGACGGGGGCGGCGGCCCTGGAAGGTGGGGCGGGCCGTTCCGCCATTCACCTCGTACAGGTGCGGTCCACGCATTCCACGGACGCGAGAACCGAGCTTCGGCTCGCGGGACTTTCGTGACCTGTTGGTCCGCGCCCGGAACCAGCTGGGCGGTCCGATCGTGCTCGTTCGGGACACCGTCCGCATGCAACGGCCACTGTGGCCACGCAAGCATCTGAAACAGCCGGTAACACGTCGTTAACTGACGTCAAGTTAGGTAGATCGCGCTCCCCCCTCACATCCCGGGAGAGAGCGTCGACGTCCATGGGATCGCTCCCATCAGGGAGCTACTGGAAGGAGTCTCGTGGGTACGAGCAGACGAGCCCACCGACGGAGGCTGGCCATACCCCTGCTGGCCTTCGTCCTGGCCGGCGGCGGCACGGTCGCCACCGGTGGTACCGCAACGGCGGCAGCCGACGGGCCGGACACCTCGGTGGGAAGCGGTGTCAGTTCTGGGCTGCGACCCGGCGGAGACCGGGTCGACCTGACCGGGGGCGCAGGCCGGTTCAGACCGCGCCAGACCGGTAAGTCCGAGGCGAACGACAAGCAAAAGCCCTCCGGCCGCACTCCGTACATCGTGCAGCTCGCCGAGGAACCTGTGGCGACGTACACGGGCCGGCTCTCGGGGCTGGCCCGGACCCGCCCGGCACCGGGCGAGCCGCTGGAACCGCAGTCGGGGGCGGCGAAGGCGTACCGGAAGCACCTCGGTACCCAGCGGACGGCCGTGGCCAAAGCAGCCGGCGTCACGGTCGACGAGGTGTACACCACGGCCCTCAACGGATTCTCCGCCACGCTGACCCCCGCGCAGGTCGAGGAGTTGAAGGCGGACAAGCGGGTCCGCTCGGTCACCGAGTCCCAGGTGGTCGGTACCAGCCAGGCGTCTCCTGGTGACACCACGCCGCAGCCGACGACCGGCACGGCGACGGGCACGGCGACGGGCACCGCCGGAACAGCGAGGACCGGGGCGTCCGCCACCGGCGCCCGGGCAGCCGGCTCAACGACGGCCGGCGCGCAGAGGTCCGCCGCGCGGAAGCCGGGCCGAAGCACCGGCGCCGGGGTCGTGATAGGCGTCCTGGACACCGGGATCTGGCCGGAGAGCGCGTCGTTCGCCAAGCGGATACCGACGGCCCCGGCGGGCTGGCACGGCACCTGCCAGACCGGCTACACCTTCGCCGCCCAGCACTGCAACGGCAAGATCCTCGGCGCCCGGTACTTCGCCGACACCTTCCTCGCGGCGTCGGGCGGCACACTGCCCGAGGGTGAGGTGCTCTCCCCCCGGGACATGGTCGGGCACGGTACGCACACGGCGTCCACCGCGGCCGGCCTGCCCGTCGACAACGTCACCATCTCGGGGCGGAACTTCGGTTCGGTCTCCGGTGTGGCCCCGGACGCGCGGATCGCCGTCTACAAGGTCCTCTGGGGCGGCTCGGATACGACGCCGACATCATCGCGGGCATCGACGCTGCGGTCGCCGACGGCGTACAGGTGCTCAACTACTCGATCGGAACGCAGTTCGGGGACAGCGAGCCCAACACCCCGATAGGCCAGGCCTTCCTCAACGCCACGCTGGCCGGAGTCTTCGTCACGGCCGCGGCCGGCAACTCCGGCTTCAGCAGCGCGGTCAGCAACACCCAGCCGTGGGTCACCACAGTCGGCGCGGCGGTGACCCACGTGAACGAGGGAACCGTCCGGCTCGGCGACGGCACCTCGATCACCGGCGCCTCGCTGGACGTGCTCCCCGGCGGCCGATCCCTGCCGCTGGTCTTCGGCGAGCAGGCCGGCACCTTGGAGGAGGGCTCGGCGTACTGCGAGCCCGGCAGCCTGGACCCGGCGAAGGTGAAGGGCAAGGTGGTCGCCTGCGCCCTGGACAGCCCCTACGGCGCGGTGGAGGAGCTCAAAGCCAAGCACGCGGCGGCAATGGTCCTCTTCGACCCCAATGGCAACTTCCGGGTCAACAGCATCTACGACTTCCCGGTGCTCTACCTGAACACCAGGGACCAGGCCGGCAAGATCTTCAACTACCTGATGAGGCACCCGACCGACGGCACCGCACGGCTCACTTCGAGCAGCCACGGCTCCGGTGCCCCAGCTGCGCCGACCATCGCGGACTACTCTTCGACAGGGCCGGACAAGACGCACCCCGGGCTGATGAAGCCCGACCTGGTCGCCCCCGGCAGCGACATCATCGCGGCCGTCTCCCCGCCGGGAAACTTCGGCCGGCAGTACGACGCGTACTCGGGTACCTCGATGGCGACCCCGCACGTGGCCGGTGCGGCCGCGATCCTGCGGGCCGAGCATCCCGGCTGGTCGCCCGGCGCGGTCGCCTCGGCGTTGCACACCACGGCCGGCACCGTCGGCGACACCAGCCCGCTGGCCCAGGGCAGCGGACTGCCGTCGCTGAAGCGGGCCGCCGATCCGGGACTGGTCATCGAGCCGGACGCCAGGAGTCTGACCGCCTTCAGCGAAGCGGCTCAGCCCGACGGCCGCGAGCTGAACCTGCCGTCGATCGGGCTGCGTGACTACGACGGCACCAAACCGGTGGTGCTGACCCGCAAGCTGACCAACGTCGGCGGCAAGCGGGAGACGTACCACGCCTCGACGAGCGGGCTGGAGGGCATGCGGGTGAGCGTCGCACCGGCAACGGTGACGGTGGCACCGGGTGAGACCGCCTCGGTCACCATCACGCTGCGGCGCGGCAGCGCACCGTGGGACCGCTACGTCACCGGCGCGATCACCTGGCGTGGCACCGCTCACCAGGTGAGGATTCCGGTCGCCGCGCGCCCGTGGGGCATCTCGCCCCGGCAGTACGACGACAACCTGGAAGAGTTCGGCCGGCTCGCCGACGGCACCTACGGCATGTTCGAGCCGGGCTTCACCGGCCCGGTCTCCGGCCGGTCGACCGGCTACGCCCCCATGCAGCGGGAGTCGTACTCGATGCGGACCAGGGTCAGCGGCGGGGTCTTCGACCGGAAGGCCCTCGGGGTGCAGGCGCACTCCTTCAAGGTGCCGGCGGGCAGCGCCGGGATCGTCGTGGATACCGCGACCGACGACCCGGACACCAACCTCGACCTCTGGCTGTACAGGGGCGACAAGCTGGTCTACCGGAGCGCCGCCAGTTGGAGCAGCTCCGAGCGGGCCTGGGTCTTCATGCCGGAAGCGGGCACGTACACGGCGTACGTCTTCGCACAGGACTCCCGTAGCCCGGTCGTCGACTACCGGCTCGGCCACGTCGTCCTCGGCCGCGACGGCCACTACGCGCCGGCGACGCTGGGACTGCCGACCGCGGTGGAGCGCGGCACGACACCGCAGTACAAACTGCGGCCGAACGCTCCGCTGAAGCCTGACGTCGAGTACTGGGCGTACACCGAACTGAGCACCAACGGGCGGGTGATCCCGGGTCAGTTGGTGTCCACGAACCAGGACTCCTGGGAGTGACACGGTAATCCCCCGGGGGCCGTGGCTCCCGAGCGAGCCGGTGGGGCGGGGCCGAGCGGCTCCCGCCCCACCGGCGCGCTCACGTCCCGGGCTCCACGGAGCCGGCGTCCCGCTCCTCGGCGCAATGGCACAGCGAGTCGCCCGCCGCAGGCCCCCGCAGCCAGCCGGGCGGGGGCTTCCTCGGGTTGCGCGCGGGCAGCGGAAGCGGCCCTGGCTGTTTCCCTTTCCGTGCGGGCGCCGGTCGGCGCCTGGTCGGGCGGGTCAGGACTGGTCCGGGGCGATGTCGTACCCGAATCCCGAGGGCGTGCGGCCTGGCGCGGTAGCCGAAGGCGTCGAGGACGCTGCCGAGCGCGAGGTGCGTCGTCGCGCGGGTGGTCTCGTACCGGGCGACCACGTCCTCGCCTTGGCGGCCGGCCTCCCGCATGTCCAGCGCGGCCTCGCCACGGTTGCCGCCTGGCGGGAGGCGGGCCGCGGCGGGGTGACGGTGGCTGTCTGTTCGCTGCGCACGGATACGGAGCTTGCCGCTGCCAGGGCGCGCTGCACCACCGATGCCCGGCGGGCCCGCAGTGCCCTGGAGAACACCGAACGGCGCGCCGCCGGGGAACCGTGCCCATGGCCGCTGGAGAGCTGCCAGAGAGCCGTCTGGCGGCGTTGGAGGCCATCGACGCGGGCGGTCGCTGTCCGGGGGTGGCCGGTTGACATATTCCGGACCGGTGTGAGGCTGAAGGAGACACGGTTCCGCCGTCGCGTCACGTAGAGCCTGACGACGCCGCCCACCGGGTCCAGTCACCCACCAGTTCGCGGCGGCGACGGATGAACTTGATTCCTGCTCCGCAGGGGGACAGCTCCGGAACGCGAAGTGAGGCGATCGAATGGACCGGGTTCCCGACGTGGCCGTGGTAGGAGCCGGCATCGTCGGCCTCTGCACCGCCTATGCACTGGCCGAACGCGGAACGACGGCGCGGGTGTACGAAAGCGGCGTTCCAGGCCACGGACAGTCCGGTGGCCAGTCCCGCATCTTCCGCCACGCGCACGACGACGCCCGCCTGGTCGAATTCGCCCGGCAGGGCCGCGCCGTCTGGAACGAGTGGGCCGACCGGCTGGGCGCCGAAATGATCTCCCATGACGGAGTGGTCGCCCTGGGCGGTCCCGTTCCCGGGAGACTGCGCATTCTGCAGGATGCCGGCGGCATACCGGTCCGGACCGTGGACAGCACCGAGCTTCACGCACGCATGCCGCTGCTCGCCGACTACCGCGGTCCCGCGATGTTCGATGAGGACGGTGGCGCCATCCGCACCCGTGTCGCGGTCGAGAGCCTGGCCAACGCGCTGGGTGACTCCGTGGTCACCGACGAGGTCATCTCGCTGCGTCCGACGCGCCGCGGCACGGTGGAAGTGCTCAGTGCCGTCGGCCGCGAAGAGTACGCAACCGCCGTGGTGTGCGCGGGCCTGGGCACGGCGCGGCTGGCGCGCAGCGTGGGGCTCTCGCTGCCCATTCGGCCGGCAGCCCACGTCCGCCTCACCTTCCAGGTCAGGGGAGCGCCCCCGGAACGGGTCGCCTGCCTCCAGGACAGCAGCGGCGACTTCGGCGAGGTCGGCGTCTACGCGACCCCCTACCCCGGCAACAGCCGATACGCGGTGGGCCTCAGCCAAACGGTCGAGGTACGGGAGGACAGCAGCTTCGCGGACCCCGAAGCACTGGTGGCGCTCAACGACCGCGCCCGCGCGTACGTCTCCCGCGCATTGCCCGGCCTCGACCCCGAGCCTGTCGAGTACCTGCACTGCTGGGTGACAGAGCTGCCGTGGAGCGAAGACGGCATGGCGGTCTGGGAAGCCGACAGGATCTTCTTCACCGCCGGGCACAACCTGTTCAAGCAGGCACCTCGGCTGGGACGGGCATTGGCCAGAGCGGCCATGGCCGGAGAACTCGAGGAGAACCTGCGTCCAGCGGCAACACTCGGTCAGCCCCGCTGAACACTCCGACAGAACTCTCGGAAGATCCCGATCACATCAGTGCGGCGGCGGCAGCGGCGGCAGCAGCGGCAGCCGGGCGACGCGCACGGCGCTGCTGGATGAGCCATGGGCCCAACGGGGAATCTGAACGCGCGCCGCAGGAGAATCCCCTTCCGGTCTGAGAGGATGCCGTTCCGATCCGAGATGTATGTCGTGGTGCAGTGGGTGGTCGGAGGTCTTGGCCACCGTTACATCCAGGAGGAAGCCATGGCGGATCCGCGGACGGTCACCCTTCCTTGCGGGGTCGCGGTCCCGGCGCTCGGTCAGGGCACCTGGGGCATGGGGGAGGATCCCGCGCGCCGCGCGGCCGAGGTGTCGGCCCTGCGCGCCGGGCTGGACCTGGGGATGACCCTCGTCGACACCGCGGAGATGTACGGGGACGGCGCGGCGGAGGAAGTGGTGGCCGAGGCGGTGGCCGGACGGCGGGACGAGGTCTTCCTGGTCAGCAAGGTACTCCCCTCCCACGCGGACGCCGGTGGAGTGGCCGAGGCATGCCGGGGAAGCCTGCGTCGTCTGCGCACGGACCGGATCGATCTGTACCTGCTGCACTGGCGTGGAGCCGTGCCGCTGGAGGAGACGGTCGACGCGTTCGAGTCCCTGGTGCGGGAGGGTGCCATCCGCTCCTGGGGGGTGAGCAACCTGGACGTGGATGATCTCGCGGACCTGCCGCCCGGAGCCCGGCCGCAGACCGACCAGGTGCTGTACAACCTCAGCCGTCGAGGGCCTGAGTACAGTCTGCTGCCCAAGTGCCGTGAACTGTCGATCCCCGTCATGGCGTACTCGCCGGTCGAGCAGGGCCGTCTGCTCGGCCACACGACGCTGCGGGACGTGGCAGCCGCCCACGGTGCGACGCCCGCGCAGATCGCCCTGGCCTGGGTCCTGCGGCACGAGGACGTCATCGCGATCCCGAAGGCGTCCTCCCGCGCACACGTCGAGGAGAACAGAGCGGCTCTGGAGGTGGACCTGACCGCCGAGGACCTCGCGACCCTGGACCGGGCGTTCCCGCCGGTGAGGAGCAAACGGCCGCTGGAAATGCTGTGACACCCCTGCGGCGCGCCCGAGGGGGCTCCCCCGACTCCGGCAAAAAGGACGGAAGCATCCGCGCGGACGCCGACCCCGGCGACTTCCTCCAGCTCACCGGAGCACTGTGGCGAGCCGCGTCCGGCCCCGAGGACCGGTCGCCCCGCATGCTCGCGCTCATCCTCGACGGGCTCCGCACACAGCCGCAGCGGTAGAGGACGATCGAGAAGAGGATCTCAATGTGGTTGGTCCAGGAGGCATGGACGGGGTGTGGACCATGACCGCGTTCGGAACGCGCTGGTCAGGCGGGTGATGGCCTTTCGGCCGCGACGGGATGAGCCGTTGTCGACGACCCCGTGGACGCGCTTGGCGCTGGCGTGGGGCTCGGTGCTCATGACCTGGGCGACCAGGTGCATGAAGGGGACGATGCCGGTCCTGGGTTCGCAGCGGCCGAAGACCTTCGCGCGGTGGACGTCGTAGGCGGCCAGGTGGGCCGGCGCGCCGCCGCGGCCGTACTCGTGGTTGACGCGCATCGCCCGGGCCTGGCCCGGAGCCAGGGTCGGGTGGCAGCGACAGCGGGGGCGGATGGAGGTCTTCTCGTCGCTGGAGATGACGTACTCGTCCTCGCCGAGGGGTTCGCCGTCGCCGTCGAAGGTGCGTGCGTACAGGTCCAGCACGCGGGCGGCCTTGGCCTGGAAGTCCGCGTCGCGGATGAAGATCCAGGACCGGTACTCGCAGGGCTTGACCGCGTCGGCCTTGGGCCAGCGGCGCACAGTGGAGGCCGACACGGCCGGGGCGATGGTCCGGGCGACCGCCTCGCGGGCCAGTTCCGGGCACGACCGGCGTGACAGCGGGGTCCCGGTCTCGGCGGGTAACTGACAGGCCAGGGCCTTGACTTCGGCGACCTGCAGCGGGGTGAACGAGGGCGGTCCCCCCGAGCGCCCGGGGTCGGACAGGGCGGGCAGGCCGCCAGCGGCGAACCGGCTCCGCCAGGTGGGCACCGTGTCCACGTGCATCCGTGTCCACGTGCATCCGTGTCTGAGCGGCTATCCGGGCGTGGGGCATCCTCGGGCCGCCACGTCTGTCGCAGATGCCACCGACCGGTGGGTTCGGTTCGGTGGCCTGCAGTTGTCGGTGAGGGCGTTTCAGGTTTCGGGATGGGCCAGGCGGCCGAGCAGGGCTACCGCGTCGTCGAGGGGCACCGGCTGGAAGAACCGCGCGTCGGCGCGCTCAACGGCGGCCATCGCGCGTGGGGCCAGGTCGGCGCCGGTGTCGGTAACGCGCAGTCGTTTGGCGCGGGTGTCGGCCGGGTCGACTTCACGCTCGATGAGTCCTTTGCGTTCCAGGATGCGGAGTACCTGGGAGGTCATCTTGACGTCGGTGCCGGCTTGGCGGGCGAGGGCCAGCTGGTTGGGATGCTCGCCCTGGGTGTTGAGCCACCAGGTGCAGGCGAGCAGCACGAACTGCACGTGGGTGAGATCGAGCGGGGCCAGGGCTGCGGCGATGTCGCGCTGCCACCGCAGGGTGGCGTGCCACAGCAGGAATCCGGGGCTGTCGCCGGGGCTGAGGGGCATCAGCGAAGCGCCAGCTCGGCCAGCGAGGCCATGGTCTCGGGCCAGTCGGCGGTGATGCCCGGGCCGATCTGCGGGCCGGCCTCGTCGGCGCCGGTGCCGGTGATCTCCATCCGGTACGCCACGCGGATCCGCTTCTGGTCGATCCGGTCGATCCGGTGGATGGTACGCAGCAGCAGGCAGTCGAAGCGCGCCTCGTCGACGAATCGTTCGTTTTCGACCGCCTCGGCGATGCGCAGCAGTACCGGGTCGTCCCCGGGCGGCGTCATCGTGATCCGCGTGCCCGCCGCGAACGGGCCGTCCATCTCGATCTTCTCGATCTCGGCGTTCCAGATGCCCCAGTTCTCAACGTCCGCCCACAGCCGCCAGATCGCCTCGGGGGTGGCGCTGGTATCGATGCTGTGCTCGTACTTCCACATGAGTGGTCTCCTCCGCTAGATGATCTATTCAGAGATTATCTGCGCAGAGACTATCTGTCCAATGCTGCACGGACCCCATCCCGCGGCGCCGCGGTCGCCCACCCGAACCACTGCCCGCGCCCGCGCCACCGAGGGGGTCCTACCCCACGCATGCGAGTTCCGCCTCACTGCCCAGGCATCCGCCCGGCCCTCCGGCACGGCACCCACTGCCGCGGCAGCCCCCGAAGGATCGCGAGAGTTGACCGCTTGACTGCGGTGCACCGAGTGCGGGTCCACGGTGAGGAGCTGCAGGGCCGCCTCGTGAGGGGAGTCCGGCTCTGCGTGGCAGAACTTCAGGATGTTGCCGTCCTGCAGATCTGCGGACTGGTACATCAGCTCCAGTTCGCGGCGGGACAGCGTTCACCGATCGAGTCGCGACTTCCGAGTGGCGGTCGAGTCGTCGCGGGGCTCCGGGCGGCCAAGTGTCTTGAGCCATCGAAGCGGCTCATCACCTGGAGCCATACCCGGAGCCCCCAGGCGCAGGCCCTAGTAGCCCACGGCCACTTCCATCCACTGTGGCTTGTCCATGCTGGCGTACGCGGCCTGCCCGGCGACGTCGTCGTACGGGAAGCCGTAGGCCAGGTGGTTGATGCCGTGGTCGTGCCAGTACTTGGCGTACCAGTTGGCCGGGTCACCGGAGTAGAACTTCGACGGGTCCTGCTGCTGGCTTGCGGGCAGGTTCGCCGTGTGCCGGTTCAGCGCCGCGCACAGGCTCGCGTTCGCGGCGAGGGAACCGGCGCACCCGAAGATGTTCGACGTCGACTCGTTGACGCCGACCGAGTTCGCGTATGAGGTGAAGTAGTTGGCGTTCGCGCCGCCCGCGCGGAAGCTCGGGTCGCTGCCCGGAGCGATGATCCGGTAGGGAGCCTGCGTCTGGGCCAGCACCTTGAACGGCTGCGGTACGGAGTCCCGGAAGTTCTGGAACACCTGGTCGCGGCTCATGGTGAACAGGTCCTGGGTGTCGCCGAGCTGGATCTCCTGGCCGCTGTGCGAGTGCAGTCGAACGGCCAGCGGCAGACCCCAGGCGTCCACGCGGGTGGTGTTCCCGTTGAAGCTGGACGTTCCGGTGGTGAACTCGATGAAGTCGTAGTACTGGCCCTTGGGGGCGCCGACGTAGAAGTACATGCGCTGGGCGGGTCCGGCGACGATGTCGACGTAGGGCCGCTCGGCGATGGAGTGCACCTCGCCGTTGTAGTCCCAGTACACCTGGCTGTCGGGATAGGCGCCGTTGGTCCGGTTGAGCACCTTCACCTTCATGACGGCCGACGACGCCGGGATGTCGTCGGTCGTCCCCCAGAAGTCGCCCGAGGGGTCGGATCCGCCGCCCCCGCTGCCGTAGACCTGGAACTCCCAGAGCGAGTAGCCGTACTGAGTGGCGCGCTGGGTGGCGTACATCCGGACGTAGCGGCCCGTGGCGTTGACGTTCAGGTTTTGTACGCCGCCTGCGCCCGTGGTGGTCGAATAGACGGTCGTCCAGGGACCGTTCTCACTCGTGGCGGTCTGCACGGCGAAGGCCTTGGCGTAGGCGGCCTCCCACTGCAGGGTCACCTGGGTGATGGTCTTCTGGGCCCCGAGGTCCACCTGTATCCACTGCGGGTCCGTGAACGCGCTGGACCAGCGGGTCTGTTCGTTCCCGTCCACGGCTTGCGAGGCACTGAAGGCGGCGTTCTCGGTGGAGGAGGCGGTCGCGGGCCTGCCCTGGGAGAGAAGGGTGCCGGCCGCGTGGGCGGATGGCTGCGCCATGACGGTGAGGCCGAGGGCGGCGACCAGGGCCATCAGGAGCGCGAGGGTGAGGGAGGGGCGGCGCCGAAGACGGCTGTACGAGCGATGAGTCGATTCCATGGCTGACACAGATGAACTCCTCGTCCGGGTGGGGGTCGTGGCGGAGCCACGCGCGGATTGTCCGGGAGCTTCGGTAGCTAGGTGATGCTCGCAAGCAGCCATTCGACAGTCAATAGGTTGTTCAACAACCAATCCATCGAGCGGCTTGGCGTTCGGAGGATGAACGCATGACGACGGGACGGTGGCCGTGGGCAGGGCGCCTCCTCCGATGTGGCGGGCCTGCCTGGATGCCGGTCTGCCGGCGGCGGGGCGCAGGGTTCTTCCCGTGGTGCCGACAGGCCCCGAGCGCCGGCGGCGGCGCTTGGGCCTGCCACTCCCCCGCGCTGGGCGGCACCGGTCCGTGCCCGGCTCAGGGTTCCGGCACCACCCTGCCGAACACCTCCCCCGCGTCCATCGCGCGGTGCGCCCGCGCCGCCTGGTCCAGGGGCAGCACCTCGTGCACGACCGTGCGCAGCTCCCCGTGCGCGGCATCGGCGAACTGGGACGACCGCACGGCCTGCCGGTCGGGGCCGAGCACGGTGCCGGAGCTGCACATGGCGAACGTCAACGAACTGCACCGCTACACGGCAGGACTCGACCACGGCGACGCCGATCTGCTCACCTCGTCACCGACCGAGGACGCCTGGTCGACCTGACACCGGCCACGAGCAAGATCGGTCTCGGCTTTCCCCGCGCTCAAGCCGCGCGACACCGTCGTGGGAGCGCTCATCCCGGCGGTCGGCCCGCTCGGTACCAGCCACGTGATCGGCGCACGACGCGTGGCAGTCGACCGGCATCGAGCATCGTCCGGCCGAGCTTCTTGCGCAGTCGGCCGCCGGGACCGGGTCGCTCAGTTCGGGCAGTATCCGGGCCGCGCTGTGGGAGGGGTCGATGGCGGCCATCCACGAAAACGGCGGACGTTTCGTCACCCCTTCTGGGCGAGCTGCTGCCGCACGCTGCCGGCCTTCGCCATCACGCCCGTCTGCTGAACGCCGCGGCACGGCTGGCTGGACGGACCGCGGGGCCCCGCTGCTGTCAGCGGGGCCCGCCGGGGTTGCGGCGTCATCGGTGCCGGTCAGACGGGTGCCGGCCGGGATCGGTCGCCCGCGGGTTCGAGGCGGACGACGATGCCCTTGGACGTGGGCTGGTTGCTTACGTCGGCGACGCTGTCGAGCGGCACCAGGACGTTCGTCTCCGGGTAGTAGGCGGCGGCCGAACCCTTGGCCGCCGGGTAGGACACGACCACGAAGTTCCCGGCCCGGCGCTCGGTGCCGTCCTCCCAGACGCTCACCAGGTCCACGCGATCGCCCTGGGCGAGGCCGAGTTCGGACAGGTCGGCCGGGTTGACGAGGATCACGTGGCGGCTGCCGTGGATGCCGCGGTAGCGGTCGTTGTTGGTGTACGGGACAGTGTTCCACTGGTCGTGCGAGCGCAGGGTCTGCAGCAGCAGGTGACCCTCGGGGGCCCGGGGGACCACTCGCTCGTTGCAGGTGAACCGGGCCTTGCCGGTCTCGGTCCTGAACACGCCCTCGTTGACCGGGTTGGGTAGCCGGAAGCCTCCCGGACGGGTCACCCGGGCGTTGAAGTCGTGGAAGCCCGGCACGATCCGGGAGATGCTGTCGCGGATGGTGTTGTAGTCGCCCTCGAACTTGGCCCAGGGGATGTCCTTCTCGCCGTCGACGCTCAGCCGGGCGAGCCGGCACAGGATGGCGACCTCGCTCAGCAGCACGCGCGAGGCCGGTTCGAGTCGTCCCTGGGAGGTGTGCACCTCGCTCATGGAGTTCTCGACGGTGACGAACTGCTCGCCGTCGGCCTGGACATCACGCTCGGTGCGCCCCAGCGTCGGCAGGATCAGGGCGGTGTCGCCGCAGACGGTGTGCGAGCGGTTGAGCTTGGTGGAGATGTGGGCGGTCAGCCGGCACGAACGCATCGCCTTCTCGGTGACCTCGCTGTCGGGCGCCGCGCGCACGAAGTTCCCGGCCAGGGCGAGGAAGACCTTGACGCGGCCCTCCAGCATCGCCTTGATCGAGTTCACCGAGTCCAAGCCGTGCGGGCGCGGCGGATCGAAGCCGAACTCTTCCTGAAGGGCGTCCAGGAAGGTGTCCGGCATCTGCTCCCAGATGCCCATGGTGCGGTCGCCCTGGACGTTGCTGTGGCCGCGCACCGGGCAGGCGCCCGTGCCGGCGCGCCCGAGATTGCCGCGCAGCATCAGGAAGTTGACGATCTCCCGGATGGTGGGTACGCCGTGCTTGTGCTGGGTGATGCCCATCGCCCAGCACACGATGACGCGTTCGCTCCGCAGGACCTCGTCGCGGACCTTCTCGATCTCCTCGCGGGTCAGTCCCGTCGCCGCGCGCACGTCGTCCCAGTCGACGGTGCGGGCGTGCCGGGCGAACTCCTCGAAACCGGAGGTGTGGGCGTTGATGAAGTCGTGGTCCAGGACGGTGCCGGGACGCGCGTCCTCCGCCTCCAGCAACAGCCGGTTCAGTGCCTGGAACAGGGCGAGGTCTCCGCCCGGCTTGATGTGCAGGAAGCGGTCGGCGATCTGGGTGCCCCGCCCTACGACACCACGCGGCTTCTGCGGGTTCTTGAAGCGTCGCAGCCCCGCCTCCGGCAAGGGGTTCACCGCCACGATGCGGCCGCCGTTGCGCTTGGCCTCCTCCAGGGCCGAAAGCTGCCGCGGGTGATTGCTGCCCGGGTTCTGCCCCACCAGGAAGATCAGGTCCGCGTGGTGGAGGTCGTCGAGACTCACGGTGCCCTTGCCGACGCCCAGCGTCTCGTTCAGGGCGAAGCCGCTGGACTCGTGGCACATGTTGCTGCAGTCGGGCAGGTTGTTGGTGCCGTAGGCGCGGGCGAAGAGCTGGAAGACGAAGGCGGCCTCGTTGCTGGCCCGGCCGGAGGTGTAGAAGACCGCCTCGTCAGGCGAGTCCAGCCCCTTGAGTTCCTGCGCCAGGACGCCCAGGGCGTCGTTCCAGCCGATGGGCTCGTAGTGGTCCGACCCGGGCCGTTTGATCATCGGCTCGGTGAGCCGGCCCTGCTGGTTGAGCCACATGTCGGAGCGGGCGGCCAGATCGGACACGCTGTGCTCGCGGAAGAAGTCGGCCGTGATCCGGCGCGTCGTGGCCTCGTCGTTGATGTGCTTGGCGCCGTTCTCGCAGTACTCGTTGCGATGGCGCCGGCCCGGAGCGGGGTCCGCCCACGCGCAGCCGGGGCAGTCGACCCCGCCCACTTGGTTCATGGTGAGCAGGTCGACCCCGGTCTTGCGCGGGGAGGTCTGCTCCAGGGAGTACTCCAGCGCGTGCACGACGGCGGGTACCCCGGCCGCCCACTTCTTCGGTGGTGTCACGGAGAGGGAGGTCTCCGGCTCCTCACCGGGCGGGTTCTGCATCGCTTGGCCTTTCTCTTGCCGTGTGTGGTACGCGGATCAGCCGACGGGCCACTGGGCGACACGGCTCCTGGGCGGTTCCGGGGTGTCGTGCTGAACCCGGCCGTTGCGGATGGTGCCGCGCCAGGCACCGCCCTCCTGACCGAGCCCTTCGATGAAGTGCTTGAAGCTCACCAGTTCCCCGCGCACCAGTCGCGCGGTCAGCCCCACGAGCCTGGACGAGCGGGTGAGGATCTTCGCGGCCCCCTGCGGTTGGAGGAACATCCGGACCGTGATCGCGGTGCCACCGGACTCCGTCGGCCTGAACTCGACCTCGCCCTGGTGGGTGGGGTGCTGCTCCAGGCCACGCCAGGCCAGGTAGGCGTCAGGGTCCTGTTCCACGATCTCGACCGCGAAACGGTGACGCAGGGGGCCGTAGCCGATGGTCCAGGCGGTGACGGTAGGCCTGATCTGCTCGACGTCGCGCACCACGGTCGAGAAGCGCGGGAACGTCTTGAACTGCGTCCACTGGTTGTAGGCCGTGCGCACCGGCACCGCGACATCGACCGTCTCCTCGACGTGCCGCTCGCGCAGCGGACGGCGGCGTGTGACGCCGTCGCCGTCGGAGCGCATGCCCGGGGTGTTCGGCACGGCCTGCCCACCGTCGTCTTCGTGCGCCATCATGGTCCTTCTTCCGGTGAGGGAGCCGGGCGTCCTGAGACCCGGCCCTCCCCTTATGGGTCAGGGCATCTCTTCCGGTTCCCCGATCCCGGGTTTCGAGTCACCCGACCGCGCAGGCGTCCCGGGCGGCCCCGAGCGCGAGGTCCCGCGCGGCCCCGAGCGCGAGAAGGGGCCGGGCCCGGCGCGCAGGAGGGGCGCCGAGCCCGGGGCGTCGTAGGGGGGCGTTGGTCGCGGGCTTCTCCAGGTGGCCGACGGTCACCTCCGGCTTCACCCCGGGCACGGCCACCCGCCGCTCACCGTGACCCGGCAGACCGTGACCCGGCAGGTGGCCGGCGACCGCGCCCCGGTTGCCGCTTCGCCGTCGCCGCGGCGCCCCGCCGGTCGAGGGAGTCGCCCATGGGCTTGCGACCTGCTCCTGGACTGCGCCGACCACATCCTGGCCAACTACCACCGCCAGCCCGGCGCACACCTGCGCGGCACACCTGCGCGGCACCCCTCACGCGCCACTCGACCCCGGCCTGGCCGACACCCTCGAGGAACGGCTCACCGTCCTCACCCGCGTGCCGACCGCCGGCACCCTGCGCCCTCGCATGACGCACCTGGGCCTGAGTCCGCCGCAGGGCGGGGGCGCAGCGGATGAGCTGGGAGGGAGAAGCGGGGGGGATGTCCGAGGACACCCTCCTCGACGCGATCGGCGGCGAGCGGGACGGCCGTCACTTGCCCCTGCCCGAACCCGCGCCCGACCGGATCGGACGCCCCGCCCCCGAACCACCCGCAGACGATCCCCGACCACCACACCGGGGCCGCGGCGGCGCAGCGCGTTCGCGGCGAGGCGGGCCCGGCGGCCAGTTCTCGATGCGGTCCGTTCCCTACGGCGCGAACGCCACCATCGGCAGCAGCAGGCAAGCAATGATGACCACGGTGTCGGGCCCTCTCCCGGAAGACACCCCGGTACAAGTGTCGGTCCGCATGCGGCTACGGGCCTTCTCGCGTGGCAGCCCCGTGCGTCTTGCCCGCCTGCCCTTGTCACAGGGGGCGGCGTCCGGCGACCGCGCCGCCGGGATCGTCCAGCAGGGCTATGCGGATGGTGAGACGGTGATGCGCTTGCCGACCGGCTCGCGCTGCGCTTCGAAAGCCTGCGCGACGGCCATGACGGTCTCCAGGCCGTGCTGCCCGCCCCGGTCGGCGTCCAAGGCCCGAGCGAGGGGGCACCGGGTCGGAGTCCCAGACCACGACCTCGACCGTGTCCCCGGTGATTCACAGGTAGGACCGGGCCGGGAGCGTACTTGCAGGCGTTGGTGACCAGCTCGCTGACCACCAGCCGGGTCAGGTCCATGGCGCGCTGAGAGACCGGCAGGCCGCGGTCGGCCTGCACGCGGGGTGGAAGTCGGCGGCCAGGTGACGGGCCTGGGCGACCTGGGCGATGACCGTGCCGTCCCCTTTCAGGGCCACGGTGGCCTGCGGGGCCCGCTCGCTGCGCGGTCTGGAGGGGCCGTCACCGCGCACCGCGGTCCGCCGTTCACCCACGGAGCGGCGTCGCGGATCGCCCGCCGGCTCCTTCGAGAGGCGGAGCAGAAAGAGGACGGGATGGGGATGTCCTCGTACGGGGTAGGCGAGCGGGACGACGCGGGGCGGTCCGGCGCGCTGCTTGAGGGAGGTCGACGTATGCAATTCGACGACGATGCTGCTCTGGACACGTCCGAGGTCGAGGACGGTCGGGGAGGTGCGCTGGGCGGGATCCCGGGCGGCGGGAAGACCATCGGCGGGGGACTGGTCGGGCTCGTGGTGCTGGTCGCGGCCGTGCTCTTGGGTGTCGACCCGGGCGTGTTCGGCTCGGGCAGCAGCGACACGTCCTCGCCCGGCAAGTCAGCCGCGGACCTCGCGGCCGACTGCCGGACCGGTGCTGACGCCAACCGCAAGGAGGAGTGCCGGATCGTCGCCGTGGTCGACAGCGTGCAGGCATTCTGGAAGCAGACGGAGACAGCCGCCGGCAAGCCCTACCAGCAGGCCCCGACGTTCCTGTTCACCGGCAGTGTGAACACCGGTTGCGGGAACGCGACTTCAGACGTCGGCCCCTTCTACTGCTCGGCCGATGACAAGGTCTATCTCGACCTCGGCTTCTTCAACGATCTGAGCAGCAAGTTCGGCGCCAAAGGCGGCCCGTTCGCCGAGGCCTACGTCATCGCGCACGAATACGGCCACCACTTCCAGGACCTCAGCGGAACGATCTCCCACGGCAGCGGAAAGGGCCAGAACAGCGGCTCGGTGAAACTCGAGTTGCAGGCGGACTGCTACGCCGGAGTGTGGGCCCACCACGCCACCACCACCCCTGACCCCAAGAGCGGTAAGCCACTGATCACCGACCTGACGAAGGACGACATCAACCGCGGGCTGGACGCGGCCGCCGCCGTCGGAGACGACCGTATCCAGCAGCGCTACCAGGGCAAGGTCACACCCGACACCTGGACCCACGGCTCCGCGAGCCAGCGTCAGCAATGGTTTTCCACCGGCTACCGCTCCGGCCGCGTCGCCAGCTGCGACACGTTCAGCTGACCACACTGACAAACACGGTCTGCCTCGACCGGTGACTGCTTCCAGGACCGTGCCGTCGCCGCGCAGCCAGAGCAGGCCGTGACCGAGGGCAGCACGGTCGTGCTGGGCCAGGTACCGGCCGGCATGGGCGGGGCAGGCAAGACCCAGCTGGCGGCCAACCACGCCCGCGCGACATGGGACAGCGACGAAGTGGCCGGTCCGGGCACGGCGGTGCCGCAGGGCGTGGCGACGGGGGGGCATCGCTCAGGGCGTCATATCAGCGACGGCCGCACGCCGCTCCCCGGCCGGCTTGCCTCCAGCCGGCCATCCGGCTGTTGAAGCGGGCCATCGCCCGGGAGATGTTCCGCTGCCTGACCACCACGGTCACCGTCCCCGGCATCGCCGGCCTGCCCCCCTGCGCCCCTGCGCCTCCCCTGGGCCCCTGGACCGCTGGACCCCTGGGCCAAGCACATCACGCTCACCGCCACCGCCCGCCACTTCGGAGTCCGGCCGGCCACCATCTCCGCCCTCGAACGAGGAATCCGCCGGGACGACACCCTTGCCCACACCTTCCGGGACTGGCTCAACGCCGCTTGATGAAGCGCGAGGTCATACAACGTCCCGCGCATCCGGCCACGGCCGACCGCCGACGGAGACACCAGAGGGCCGGCCGGCGCGAAGGAAGTCGCCGTACTCGTCCTGGACAACGTTCTCGTTGACCCACCGGCCTCGCACGGCTCCCGTGCGCTCTTCGGCAACGACCAGCGCGCCCAGCGGGTCCTCGGCCCTGCCCAGAAGCTGACCGAACTCGCTGGCCTCATCATTGATCGAACGGCGGGAACTCACCCGGGTCCAGGAAGCCCTCGCTGCCGACGTCCTCGTCCGTGTGGAGGTAGACCTCAAAGGGGCCCTTCGTCGCACGAACCTCGACATAGCGCACACCAGGCCGCTCTGCCGAGCCGCACGGCCCAAGGAACTGCTCGACCGAACGGCCACGCCGCAAGGCCCCGACAATGAACGACTCCGCCAAGTACCGCACCCGGCGACGATACGGCGCCCATCCCGCCCGCAGGACTTGACGATCAAGAGGAGTATCAACCGCGGTCGGGGACCGTGTCGCGCTAGTTGGCGCCGATCATGACCGTGAGGACGGGCGAGGCGGCAAAGGGCTGACTCTGACCGATGTCCTCGTACCCCCACGACCGATAGAGCCTCGCGTGCCCCTGGGGTGCGCACTGACCCAGCCGTGGGGGCTCACTTCTTCGCCGAGGAGCACGGCGTCAGCGGTCACGTGATTCATTTCGTGGCAAGGTCGGGATCAACTGAAACACCCTCCGCCATCGCAGCCATCACCCCGTCCTCCGGTGTCAGACCCACGACTTAGCATCCGCTCGTGAACCCCGAATCTCGTCTGCCCCACGGCACAGCACTGCCGCCCGGCCACATGATCACCTCGGAGATAGGCGACGCCGGCGCGCAGCCGCTGTGGCTGAGCGATGCCCCCGCCGCACCCGATCTGTGGCCGAGGCTGCGGGCCGAACATGCCACTTCAGGACTCTGGCCGCTCTTGCTCGACGCTCTGGACCCGCATCATGCGGACTTCCGCCCCTGGGGCTGTGGCGAACTGTGGCCCGAGCGCATGTCGTCGCCCGCAGACCACAGCGCCAAGGACCTCCTTGCCCGTTGGTGGCAGGACTACAGCACCGTTGACGAAGATGACGACCAGCTCACCGCCGACGAACGCTTGGCCGTCACCGCCCCCTTCGGCCAGGCTTGGCCCGGCCAAGCACCCGCACCGACACCCTCGCCGCATGCCGATGAGATCGCCGACCAGTACGCGCGAGCCTTCCTGACACAGAATCCGCACGCACGCCTCGGACTCGTCGCCGCACCCCGCGGCGCCGACGCCCTGGCCACGGCCGGCTGGATGGGGCCCGCCAACTACGACAACGACACCGGGACCTTCGCCGCCGTCGTCCGCGACTGGGAAGACCGATTCGGTGTGCGTGTCGTCGGCGTCGGATTCAGCACCCTGCACCTCAGCGTCGCCACACCCCCGAGCCGACTCGAAGACGCCCTGGCCGTCGCCGCCGAGCACTTCGCCTTCTGCCCGGACAACATCTGGCAGGGCCGACACCCGGACCTGGCCTCCTACGCAGAGGGCCTCATCGACCTCAACTCCTGGGATTTCTGGTGGGACTGAACCCGCAGGACGAGGGCGGGCCTGGGAGCGATCATCTCCTCGACGGGCAGCGATCATTTCGAATGCGGCCGGGACGGCGGCGGCGAGCGGCGCGGTCCTGCTGGTGCGGGGCCGTCGTGCAGGCAGAGGTCTCATGGCATCCGCCTGTCCAGGCGGAACGGTACGCCATTCCGCTGCGCGCCGATGTCTTGGCAGCCTGACGCACCGCGAGCTGACCGCGACCCTCGAACAACTGGGCATGCCGCCGGTCCCTGAGGACGCCGCTGGTGCATCCCGAAGCCTGCGACCAGCTACGGACCGACATGCACCTCGACGGCTGGCACGACGAAAACGAGCTTGAGCACTTCCTGACCCACCTGGGCGGCGGGGCGAGCGCCCTGCTCTTCCGCTGCACCGTCTACGGCCCCATCTCACCTACGCCGACGCGTCCTGGAAGTCGCTTGCTCGGGCGAGTGGGCGGTATCAGGTGAGTGAGCGGGCCAGGCGAGGCTGCCGGCACAGCGCGGCCAGTAGCGGTGCGGGCAGGACCGGCGATCAGGCCCAGACCCGCAGCCCGGAAGCCGGGGCCCGGCCGCCGGCCTCAACCACAACAGCGGCGGGCAGGACCTGGGCGATCCCTCGGCGGCAGGGGCCGGGCCGAGTGTCGCGCGGACCCACTGGTACAGGCCGGCGACCCGCTCGGGCGGGCAGGCTGCCAGCACGAGGACGGCCGGCCGGGCGCCTTCCGGCGTCGGGCGGCCGGCCAGCAACCGCCTCCTGGCCTCGACCGCCCGGTCGTCAAGCACCGCTTGCGAGGCGGAGAGAACGCCTTCTGCATCCTGGCCCGCTCCGCGGCCTGCGGGCTCCCGCTGAAGGACTGACCCGCCAAGGGTCTCGTAGGGTCGCGGTGGTCCCGCGGCAAGGGCGGCCCGTGTGAGGGCAGGAAGGGACCACCACTGGCCAGTGAGTTCGAACTGCGCAACCGTCTGACCCACTTCGGCGTCAGCGACGCGGCCGTCGCGGTCGAGGCATGGGCCGTTCCCGTCCTGGACGAACCTGCTGCTGACCTTCATCGACGAGGAACTGCCGGGGTGACAATCCGCAGGCCGTAGGGCGGTCGCCACCTGCTCTGAGCCGTGACGGTCCTACCTGGCGCGGGTAAGGATCGTCCAGGGGCGTCCAGTTGAACCAGGGCTGTGACATAGGGCCGGGGCACGGTGGCTGACGGATCTCGCAGGTGCTGTCGGTCTGAGCGCGGCGTACCTCGCCGTGCTCAGACCGCTTCGGACGCGCGGGAGCAGACAACCCGGACCAGTACGCTGGGATTCGAGGGGCAGGGGCCGGCCGCAGTGGATCAGCTTGCGGAATCCTCTTCGGGCCGCAGCATCGCCGAGATTGCCGCGGCCACTTCCTCGGGACGTGACAGTGGCGAGACATGACTGCTGGGGAGTTCGGTGTCCCCTCGGTGTCTCCGCCTGCGGGCCGATCCCGGGCGCCGTGGGGTCGGCCCGTCGTCGGAGTCCGGCAACTCGCGGGCGGCGACCGCGCCCTGTTCGCCGTCCTGTTCGCCGTCCTGTCTCCACCAGTTACGAAGCCGGCGTCGGCGTCACGTCCGCGCAGGGGCGGATACCTCGCCGGCCTCGGAGGTACGGCCGGGGTCGGACGCAGGTGCCGGACGGACCATGAGCAGTACGGCCACGGCGCCGACGGCTGCGGCCAGGGCCGAGAGGAGGAAGACGCGGTCCAGCCCAGCGGCGAAGGCCTGGTGGGCGAGGTCGGCCGCCGCCTTGCGGTGCCCGGCCGGTGCGGAGGCGATCACCTCGTTCGCCTGGCCCGAGGCCAGAGCGTCGGCGGCCTCGGCGGCGTACGGCAGCTCGCCGTCTGTCAGCGTGGTGGCGGCAGTGCTCGCGAAGACGGCCCCGAGGACCGCGATGGCCAGGGTCATGCCCAGTTGGCGCGCGGTGTTGATGGCTCCGCCCGCCATGCCTGCGCGCTGCCGCGGCACGGCGGAGGCGGCGGCGGAGACAAGGACGGGCGTGGCCAGGCCCACCCCGAGACCGGTGACGACCATCCCCCAGGTGAGTGACGTCGCGCTCGCGTCCCCCGTCATACCGGCGCGCAGCAGGAGCATGCCCGCCGCCACCAGCAGCAGACCGAGCCCGATGGGCAGGCGCGGGGAGAGCCGCTGGATGTGCCTGCCGGACACAGCCGAGACGAGGAACGACGCGGCCGCGAGCGGAGTCAGAGCGAGTCCCGCCCCGATGGGAGCGAGTCCGGCCAGGGACTGCAGCCACAGCGACACGAGCGCGAGGCAGCCGAAGGCGCTGGCCTGCAGGAGAAGCGCGCCGGTCAACAGCCCGGTGAAGGAGGCGTTGCGCAGCAGCGCCAAGTCCAGCATCGGGGTTTCGCCCCGGCGGGCGGTGCGGTGTTCCACCACCACGAAGGCCACCAGGGCGAGCGCGGCGACAGCATAGGAGACGAGTGTGCCGGGCGAGCCCCAGCTGTCGTCGGACCCGCGGATGAGCCCGTAAACGAGGGCGCCGGCGGCCACGCTGAAGGTCGCGGCCCCCGAGACGTCGATGCGGTTCTTCCGGCCGGCCGCGACCGGCCGGTCGGCAGCCATGAAGCGCCGGGTCAGAATGATGGCTATGACCGCGACGGGCAGGTTGATCCAGAAGATCACGGGCCAGCTGATGTGCTGTGTCAGCACGCCGCCCAGCAGCGGACCCGCCGCCGCTGCGGCCCCGTTGGTCGCACCCCACAGCCCGAAGGCCGTACCGCGGTCCCTTCCGTGGTAAGAGGTGAGCAGCAGAGCGGGAGCGGTGGCGAACATGGCGGCTCCGCCGATGCCCTGCACAGCCCGGGCCGAGATGAGTACCTCGGCATCGGGAGCGAAGCCGCAGACGAGCGAGGCCGCGGCGAACAGTGCGAGCCCACCCGCATAGGCTCGCCGGTGTCCATAGCGGTCGGCGAAAGCGCCGGCAGCGAGCAGCAGCGCCGCCAGAGCCAGCGCGTAGGCGTCGATGACCCACTGCAGCGACGCGAATGACGCGCCGAGGTCACGGGCCATGCTGGGCAGCGCCACGTTCACGATGGTGACGTCCACCAGCAGGATGCACGCGCCGAGACAGACCGCGATGAGCGGCCCCCACTTACGCATGTCGTCATCTCCGTTCAGGAATCGGGGAACGGACCGAAACCCGGTCCTCGGCAACTGTCGACGGCGTGTACGCGATCGCATAACTCGCACGGCCAAATCTGCGCGTTTTCCCTAGAATTGGTGCTGTGAAGACGTATCTCGACAGTCCCGACCATGCGGGGCATCACCTCACCGATGAAGACCTGGCCCTGGCCCACGCCCTCCAACTCAACGGCCGTGCCTCCTTCACCGAGATCGCGGCCGCGCTCGGTGTCTCCGACCAGACCGCGGCTCGTCGCTACACCCGCCTGCGCACCACTGGGAAGCTGCGCGTACTGGGTCTGACCGACCCGTTCCGGCTGGGGGACCTGTCATGGTTCGTGCGCGTGCGGTGTACACCGGACGCATCCGCCTCCATCGGTTCCGCGCTGGCCCGGCGCACGGACACCACCTGGGTCAACCTCACCTCGGGGGGAACGGAGACGATGGCCGCGGTGCGCTCCCGCGGGCCTGGCCTGGAGGAGCCCTTCCTGGTGCAGAAGCTGCCCCGTATCCCCCGGGTGGTCGACGTCTCCGCGCACTGCGTCCTGCATGTGTTCTTCGGCCAGGACCTCGGCTTCATCAACAAGACCGGGCCGCTGACCGACGCGCAGGTCGCCGCACTGACCCCGCGGCTGACGGACGGAGGGCGGACAGCCCGCTCCGAACCCGTCGCGCTGGACGACCGCGACCGACTGCTGCTCGACCTGCTGGCCCGCGACGGAAGGGCCCCGGTGGGCGAACTCGCCGCGGCCACCAGGCTGTCCGAGTCCACAGTGCGCCGGCGCATCAACGATCTACGTGCCGAAGGCGTGCTGTACTTCGACGTGGACTACCACCCCGACGTCCTGCACCGGAAGCTCAGGGTCGCGCTCTGGCTGGAGATCGACCCCGCGCGGCTGGGCGAGGCGGGCGAGGCCCTGGCGGCACATCCCGAGGTGTCCTTCGCCGCGGCGGTGACCGGCGCGGCGAACCTGTACGCGAGCATCCAGGTGGACTCGGCGCAACTCCTGTACCGCTACCTGACCCAGACTGTATCCGGACTGCCCGGACTGCGGCACACAGTGACCACGCCAATCCACCGAACCCTCAAGGGCCCGGGCCCCTACCCGCTGTCACTCTGACCGAACGTGTTGTGATGGTCTGGCCGGACGACCGTCTACTCCTGCTCGGCCGTGCGCAGCCGGGCACTACCCGCTCGCGACCGGGCCAGTTCCTGGGCCGCGCTCACACTGCCGTCGCGGCCCTCGGGCACGGCCTGGGCCTCGTTCTTGCGCACCACGTCCGCAGCGAATCCGCGTCCACAGCGAATCCGCGGTGATGCCGAGATCTGCGGCCACCGCCGCGTACGTCCGCTTCCCGCCCGCAGCGCGAATTGAGCGCGACCGCGTCCTTCCTGAACTCGTTCGGATTTACGGAGACTTGCGTCCCACCCGCAACACCCTTCCTGGACACCCGTCACCGCCATCCTCCCCACCCCATGACCACACCCGTGCCGACCGGCCCGGACACACTCGCCCCCGCCCCTCCTCGGACCGGGACAGTCGCCACCGGCCGGGGTCGACGCCGGCACCCCCCGGCCCCGGCCGCGCCCCGCACCGCCCGTCCACGGCGGCGAACCAGGAACGGACCGGAAGCGGACCAGTGCACGGGTGAAATCCGCGTCTCTTCTCGTACGTGCGCTTCCCGCCCCGCCCGCTTTCGTGGCGGCCCGGCCTCCGGGACGGCGAGCAGGCGGTGGGCGGCACGCGGGCGGTGTCGGCCGGGTCGCCGCCAGGACGCCTCACCGTTCGGCGTAAGCACCCGGACGGCCAGGACCGGCGCGGCGCGGCGCGGTGGACGGGACGGCGGACCGCCGACGGACGGCCGGGGGCCGGGCGCGGACGGCCAGGGGGCGCGGACAGGGCCACGGCGGCCGGACGGCGGGAGGCGGCCTCAGTGCACGGCGCCGCGCGGCCGCAGAACGGCGGGCGGCAGGCGGAGGCAGGCCCGGGAGGCGGAGGCAGGCCCGGGAGGCGGAGGCAGGCCCGGGAGGCGGCAGAGGCGGCGCAGCTCGGCGCCGGCTGCTGGACGGCCAGGTGGAGGCGTGGCGGCTTCGGCGCGGCCGGGCGGTCCGACGCGGGGGGGCGCGGCCCGGCCAGGGCGGGAGGCACGGCACCGGCGCGGCCGGGCGTCGGGGCGATCGGGAGGCCGGCGCGCGGTCGCAGCGGTGCGGCCGGCTTGCCGGCAGCTCGCCGGCCCGGGGCGCAGGGCGGGCAGCGGCTCGGCGCAGCCGAGGACCGTGAGCGGCGGGGCGGCGGCGACAGGCGGCATGCGCGCGCGGCGGCAGGAAGCCGGCGGTAGGTACGGGCGAACAGTGGCGAGCGTCTGGACGCCGACGGCCATCCGGTCGACATCAAGCTCGGGACGTTCGTGGACAACACCCGCCGCCGAGCCGACCAACTCACCCCCGAACGACGCGCCGAGCGAGACCGGCTCGGCATGCGCTGGTAGCCGGACCAGCCGCGGCCCCACTCTGGCGTGTCCCGTACAGAGACGCGACGGTTGTCCGCGCTGGCCACGATCAGCTCGACGACCGTGCGCTCGCGGCTCAGGCGCCGGGCGAGGGACAGGCCGCTCTCGTCCGGCAGGTAGGACGGCGGGCGCGGTTCACCACGGGCACCGTTGTCACGCAGTGGGCGTCACGGGTGCCGCGTCTTCCCCCGGGCGCTCGGCGGGGTCGTGGACGAAGGCGTGCGCGGCCGCCAACTCGGCGCGGCCCGCGGCCTCGACCGCCTCCAGGAAGTCGTAGGCGTCCGCGCCGATCGGTACGCGCAGTGGTGCCGTGGGCGACGCCACCAGGCGCAGGACGTGGTGGGCGAAAACTTCGGGCCGGCTCAGCTCGGGGTTGCCGGGCATGCCCCGCAGGCCTGCCTCGACGTCTCCCGTGCTCTGCGCGTAGTCCTGGATGCGGCCGGCGGCCTCGGCCAGCGAGGTGCCGTAGCGGGTGGCGAAACCGCCGGGCTCGACAGCGTGCACCCGGATACCGAAGGGCGCGACTTCCGCCGCCAGGGCCTGACTCATCCCTTCCAGCGCGTACTTGCCCGTCACATAGGCGGACAGACCCGGCAGCCCCATCCGTCCGGCGATCGAGGAGACGTTGACCACGTGCCCGAAGCCCTGACGGCGCATCAGGGGAAGCACCAAGCGAGTGAGTCGCCACGGCGCGACAGTCAACACCTCAAGTTGGGCGCGAAGTTCGTCGTCGGACACCTCTTCGACCGCGCCGAACAGCCCTGCCCCGGCGTTGTTCACCAGCACGTCGACACCGCCGAAGCGATCGACCGCGTGGGCGACCGCGGCTTCGCACTGCCCGGCGTCGCACACGTCCAAAGCCACCGCCGACACCCGGTCCGGGTACCGGTCAGCCAGGTCATTCATGGTGGCGGGCCTGCGGGCGGTGGCGATCACCAGGTCGCCGGCCTGGGCGGCAGCGCCTGCCAGCGCCCGCCCGAGCCCTGAAGAGCACCCTGTCACCAGCCATCGCCGCGTCATGCGTCCCCCGTCGCCGTGTCCGTGGCCGCGACCGTGAGCCGCGCAGGGCGATGGTGGCAGCTTCATGCTTCGGCCAGTAGGGGCGCGCGGAAGCACAAGCGGCGCATCCCACCTCGTCGGGGAGTCCCGCGTGCCGTAACGTGCGCCCCGCGTCGGGCGCGCCGCGTCGGGCGCGCCGCGTCGGGCGCGCCGCGTCGGGCGCAGGAACGGGTGCCGCCGTCGGAACGGGCTGCCGCGCCGGAGGGTGTTCCAGACCCGGGGCCAGACACCGCGTCGCGGGCGTCCAGGCGGGCCGGTCGGGGGATGGCGGAGTGGGCCTCGAAGGCCAGCTGTGGTTCCGGCTCGGCGGAGCGCCGCACATGACGTGTGGCGAAGAGACGACGAGCATGGTGAACAGGCGGGAGGCTACCGCGTCACCGTGGGGGCCGTCAGCACCGGCTCAAGACAGGCGTCCGGCGGGCTCGCCGGGAAGGTCGTGGTGGCCGCCCAGCAGCGCGTACGCCACATGGACGGCTGGTCGGGCAGGTCCTCGCGCAGGGCGGCCACGATCCGGCCGCGGCTCCGGGGCGGGCAGCAGCCGAGGATCAGGGCCGCTGCAGTTTCCGTGATCGGGTCATGGCGAAGCTCAGCGAGCAGCAGGCGACCCGCCGGTCGCCTGCGACTCCTTAGCCGGCTTCCAGCCACCTCGCCAAGCCGTCGCCGCGCCGCGCGGCTGGCGTCCACCAGCTGGCACGAAATGCGCCTGGGCTGGGTGGGCCACGCGGGCGGGGCGCTGTCCGTGACGGGGCGCATCTAAGACTTATCTGTCCGCGTCAGGAGTGGGCTGATGCGGCACGCGGTCAGGCACCGTCACAGTGCGGCAAAGGGGCGTGGCACCAGCCAGCACAATGAGGGCGGCCCGCCGGGATCACGGCGCGGTGGCCGGGCTCCCGTGTCCCGGTGGAGGGACGGCGTGTGAGCGCCCCGGGCTGAGGGCCCTCTGGGATGCGGGCAGGCGCATCACCCCGGCCGGCTCGTGGTGTATGCGGTCAGCATCACCGCGCACAGGGCAGGGACGTCGCCTCGCTCGACGGCGAGGCGGCTGTGTCGTCCAGGAACGGCTCCGGCGTTTCAGTGGTCGCCGTGCTCGCCTCGCCGTGAACGCTGGTCAGTGCAGGATGCTCACGGCTCGTGCGATCACCAGGAGGGAGGTCAAGAGGGCGGAGACGCTCTGCACGCTCATCATGACTTTGGCGCGGGTCGACAGCGGCATGGTGTCGGTCGGACTGAAGGCCGTGGAGTTGGTGACCGACACATACAGGTAGTCCACCAAGGTGGGAACCCAGTCCGAGGCGCCGCTGGCGCCGTCGGCGACTTCTTGGACGGCGTCGTCGTTCTCGTCCTGTGAGAAGCGGAAGTCCGCCAGGGGCAACGCGGAGCGGGGCACCTGGGTGCGGCTGACCGGGCCGCCCCGGTCCAGCTCCCAGTAGGCCAGACCGAAGACGATGATGTTGGTGAGCCAGACCTGCAGTGCAGCCACCAGCAGTGAACGGCCATCCTTCACGCCGGCGTACACCAGCTCGTGGACCAAGATGGTCAGCGCCACGAGATTGCTGAGGGCGATGACGGCCACAAGCGTCAGCGAGAGCACCCGGAAGGCCCTCGTCTGCCGGGTCAGACGTTTCGGGTTGATCGCGATGAGCGGAACGAGCAGCAAACATTCCAGGGCGGGGAGCACATAACGAGGAGCGATCAGCAACCGCTGCGGCAGGAACAGGTACAGGGCGATCGCGGCAAGCGTCGCCACCACTGCCGGCAGCCGCGCCTCGCCCCTGCGCTCATGGCGAGGATGCCTCGTCCTTGCATCCGCACGCGTACGCGCCATACGACCTGCCCCTTCCGGTTGCTGCCACGACAACGTCACCGCACCCACGCATCCGTCAACAACGCAGGTCGCCGCACATCTCCAGCATCTACCCCGATCCATGGCGTTGGATCAACGCGGACAGGCACCCAAGGGGGGCCTGCCCGCGGGGCCGCCGGCAAACTGGAGGGCCGTTCCGGCAACAGACGAAGGGCTGTAAGGGCCCTCCACCGCTCGCCAGCTCCCTTGAACAGTCCGGCTCCGCCGATACGAACCGATGCCACGACCTGGTCGTCCTTCCACATCCCGCCCGTGTCACCCTGTTCGCGTGACACCGAACGAAGACCGCGGGTTTCCTGCCGCGCTGGCCGCCGCCATGGCGGTCAGGTTTGACTACGCCGACGGTGACGGCGTCGACTTCGAACCCTTCGCGGCTTTTCTGCCCGCAGATGAGACAACCGACTGGTTCCGGCTGTGGACCGGCAACAGCGAGGTGGACGGCGACGCCTTCCGTGTGTTCGGCCAGGACGGCACCGGCGGATACGCCGCCTTCTGGCTGGTCCGGCCAGGCCGGGCACTGGTCGAGCAGCCTGTCGTTTTCCTCGGCTCCGAAGGGGAGACCGGCGTCGTCGCGCGCAGTCTGGGCGACTTCCTGTGGCTGTTGGCCGACGGCTTCGGCCCCTGGGAGGCTGCTACCTCGTACGAGCCCGGCTGGGTGCCACATCCCCATCGCGAACTGACGGCCATCGCGGAACGCTTCGCCCCAGACCACCGCACCCCAGGATCCGTCGTGATCGAGCAGGCCGCGCAAGAGTTCTCCGACTTCGACGACTCCATCATGAAGCTCTGTCGCTGAAGCCGACGGCCTGAGACCGGAGGCGAAGCAGACCAGATCACTCGATGATGCAGAACCATGCCGGTGGAGACGGAACCTCTCCACACCCCCGCGATGGCACCCCTGCCGGGTGTCACCGCGGTGCGCTGTGGCGCGAGGCCCGGGCGGGCCGGCGGAACTGGACGACGCAGCGGCGGCGGTGCGCCATCCTGCGTTGCTGCATTCCAGCGCTCGGTCAGCTCGTCCTTCCACCCCTTCGGCGGCGGGCGACGTGGTGGACGGTGGCCGACCGTGCGGACGGGGCCCAGGGTGGCGGCGGCAACCGCTGCGGCCCGGCACGAGGCGGCCGACGGGGGTGGACCGCCGGCCGGGACCGCCCGGCGAGGGCTCAGCGGCGAGGAATGGGGCAGGAGCGGCCGTGGCGGACGGGGCGATGGGACGGCCGGACATCAGGCCGGCGACGAAGGTGGCTAGGCAGGCCGCCCGGCGGGGCTGCCGGGCGGAGACGGGCGGCGAGCGGCGGCGCGGGCAACCGGGCAGTAGAGGCGCCAGGGCGGGCAGAGACTCCGGGCACCAAGCGCAGGGGCAGTGCACGACCGCTTGAGGCGGCCGACTGTTGCGGGCGCGGCGTGGGACCCAGGGGTGCGATACAGCCGGGTAGCGCGCGGCTCGCGGCGGATGGCGGGCGGCGGGCGGCGGGCGGCGGGCGGCGGATAAGGGGTAGCGGGCAGCGGGCGGCGATGAGCTGGGGCGGCGCGCGGCGGGCGACCCGCGGGCGGTGCGGGACCGAGGCAAGACGGTCCACCGGGCAGAGCGCCGGGGAACGCGGGGCGTACGGCAACCGCGCGGAGCCGGCGGTGCGCGGGCCGGGCGAGACGGCACGCGGCACGGGGCCCGCAGAGCGTGACGGCCAGTTGAGCGGACGGCGGCACCGGGTCGGCAGCCGAGCCGGAGGGCGGACGGCCTCACGGCGGGGGCCGGGCGACGACACGGGGACGACCGCAGGCAGTGGGCCGGAGGACGGACGAGCCCGACGGCACAAGGCCCGGGGCCTCTATGACTCGCCGCAGGGCCGACAAGCTCACCCCCTGACGGCGGGCGGAGCTGGACCGGCTCGGGACGCGCTGATGGCCAAGGCGCGAGCGGCAGTGGGTACAGGGTGGCTGACCCGAAGCACGGCGCCGAGGCGCTCGCTGGGACGTCCGCACCGGACCCTCGTATCAGGCGTTGCTGCCCAGCGAGTCGAGGGCGGGGCTGCCGCTCACCACGGCGAGGGGGAGCCGGTCGTAAGCGAGCAGATCGCGGGGCAGGGTGAGTCCGAAATGCCTCTCGATCACGCCCAGGGCCATGGCGATCCGGTGCTGGTGCCGCTCGGCACTCACGCGTAGGCAAGCCCCGGTCGGCAGGATGATGCCCGCCGCCGTCAGGTCGTCCTGCAGCAGATCCGGCCGGGTCCCCCACCGTCGCCGCTCCTCACCGAGACCGAACGAACACAGCAGTTCGCCGTCCGCGGCGTAGGAGAAGAACGGAGGCGGATGACACGCCTGAGGGTCGAGATTCACGGCCTCCACGCCGTCGCGAGAGATACCCGTGAGGATGTCGTGCCGGGCGCCGCGGCTTTCCCCGTACTCGGCGGCGAACGCCCATCCCCCCGCCTGTCCGATCCGGGCGACGCCGACGTCGGGATCGCTCAGGAGAGCGACCGCTTCCTGCGCCGTGGCCGTCGCACGCGCGGCACCGGGACTGGCCCCCAGGCGTACGGCCAACTCGTCCGGTGTGATGCCACGGGCGAAGGTGACGCTGTAATACCACTCGGACTCCGCCAGCCAGCGCACGCCTCGATTCGCCATGACCACATCCTGCCGTACGGTCGCGGCGCTGGGCCGTACCCTGGACGGGACGGTGGACGCCGCGGTGCTGGAGCCGGCTTCGTTCACTTCTTGCAACTCGTGACCAACGCCGTGCTGCCGGAGATGCGGGTTGGTTTTTCCTGGTCAGGTGGGGTGGCAGGTGAGGCGGGTAGTGACCTGTGCCTGTCTCGTCCCAGGACGCCCGGCGTTCGCGGACGCGTGCTTCCGTTGGTGTCGCTGTGCGCCTGGGCGCAGTCGGTGTGCGGCGGTACGCCTGAAGCATGCCGACGCGACGCCCGTATGCGAGTGGTCTGTCCGATGCCCGCTGGGAATTGATCGAGCCGGTGCTCTCTGCCTGGAGGCTTGAGCGCCACGGCAGGGCCCCGGACTTCGGCCGGCCGCCGGGACATGACCTGCGCGACATCATGGACGCGATCCTGTATGTGAACCGCACCGGGGTCCGGTGACGCTGCCTCCCGCACGACTCCCCCACTGCAACGCTGTCTACGGCTACTTCGCCGAATCGACCCGTGTGAGGACCGGTAGTTGGCACTGCGTCCATCTCCAACCCGGCAGCGCCGGCATGGCTTTGCCGGATCTCTGGGGATAACGCTGGTGTGGACTTTGCCGGGCCGGACTCGTCAGATCCGACAGTTAGATCGGACGTGGCGGAACGGTCGGTGGTGTTCGAGGGGAGACGAGAGGGGCGGCGCCGTGGCGGCGTTGGCGTCGGCTGTATTCGGTGATGGCCTGCCACAGGTCACGCCGGTCTACGTCGGGCCAGTAGTCGGGGGTGAAGTACAGCTCGGCGTAGGTGGCGTGCCAGGGCAGGAAGTTCGAGGTGCGCTGTTCGTTGCCGGTGCGCCATAGCAGGTCGACGTCTGGCATGTCGGGGTGGGGCAGATGGTGGGCGAAGTCGTCTTCACTGATGAGGTGGGGGTCGATGTCGCCTGCTTGGGCTGCCTGGGCGAGGGCTGCGGCGGTCCGGGTGATTTCGTCGCGGCCGCCGTAGTTGATGCACACGGTGAGGGTCAGTCCGGTGCGGTTGCGGGTGCGGCGCTCCTCGCGCAGGAAGGCTTGGACGAGCTCTTCGGGCAGTCTGTCGGGGTGGCCGGACCAGCGCTGGCGTACGTCGAGGTCACGGATGGGGCCTTCATCGAGATCGTGTCGTATCGCTTCCAGGATGGTGGTGATCTCCTCGGTGTCGCGTTTCCAGTTCTCTGTGGAGAACACGTAGAGGGTCAGGTGGCGCAGGCCGATCTCCAGGGCGCCGTAGACCATCTCGTGGGCGGCAACGGTGCCGGCGCGGTGGCCTTCCGGGCGGGGCAGACCTCGCTGCTGGGCCCAGCGGCCGTTCCCGTCCATGATGATCGCCACGTGCGAGGGCATCTGGTCTGCGGCGATCTGCGGGGGCCGGGCGCCGTCGGGATGCGGTGGCGGGAGCCTCAGGGCGGTATCTTCGGCCGCCGGGTTCGGATCGCCTGCGATCGCCGCACGTCCTCGGGGTCCGGGCACGGTCAGGGACGTCAGGCTCCAGGCCAGGTTCGAGCGGATGCGGGCCGGGGCGAGGATGCGCGTGCGCGATATGAGAGAGGGCCGCGGGGCGCGCTTGAGCAGGGCGGCGCCGGCTGCGTCGACTGCATCCAGTTGGGCCCGCAGCAGGCGTGCCGCCGTGTCGAGCACGGTGGCGGCGCCCGGGTGCATGCCTCTTGTCAGGGCGGGCCTGGTCACCCATCGGCGAGCCAGAGCGGTCAGCTCTCCGGTCAAAGCCGCTGTTGCCGGGCTCCAGCGCCCCTGCCGCAGATCGTCTTCCGCGCCGGGGTAGGCGTCCAGCGCCTCCTGCGGCAGGAACAGGCAGCCTTGGACGAGGTCCGAGCCCAGGTCGGTGAGGATGTCGGTGAGCTGGGCACCGTCGATGAACTGCGCGTAGTCGCCTTGCCGATCCAGCCTCGGCGTCATCGGGGCTCCGGCCTGTTCGAACAGGTGTCGTACCTGGTCGACCCAGGGCGCGATTTCCCCGTTGGACCAGGCCCGCCACGCGGCCCAGTCGGGGAAGTGCCGGATGCCGGTGTCGTCCCGTGTGCTGGTCATGGCACCTTGCAGACTGGACAGGTCCAGACGCCACCGCGTGGCGGTGTCGACCAGGGCATGCCGGACCGGATCCGTGCTGGTTCCGGCCGCCAGGTCGCGTCGCAGGGCTTCTGTCCACGCTTCGACGCGGGCCGCACGCTCGGCTGGCGCGGCATCCTGCTGGTCGGCCAGGTCGTCCAGGACGCTCGCTGCCGCCCACAGGGCCCACCCGGCTGGGCGCAGCACGGCAGGCATCAGCAGGATGAGGGTGTGGATCGCGGGATCGTGGACTCGTGTGGTGCGGCGGCACAGTTGGTACGCCGCCCGCAGGGCTGGGTCGTCACCGGTGAGCGAACGGCCGGTGGGTCGCCCCCGCCGTGTTCGCGGGGCCGCATCGAGGTCTGCCGTCATGGACTGTGATGTGGGGCGCATGTGGGGTAGCGGGGCCTCAGTGGGCTTCTGTGTCGGATACGGCTGGTGAGGGGGCGGCGGCCTCGCGGGGCGCGGGAAGGCCGGCCGTGTCGCTTCCTGGCACGGGCGGCGGGATCCGGGCGGTCAGCGGCAGGCAGTTGCGGGTGCTTCGGCGGAAGCCCACCAGCGCGATCAGGGAGGCTGCCGTGAACCAGGCGAGCTGGACGGCCAGGTAGCCGGGCACCGCGCTGGTGGAGAATCCCGCTGCTGTGCTGGCCTGCATGGCCCCGTAGGAAGGCAGGTAGCGCATGACCGGGTTGTCGGCGCCGGAACTGGTGATCGGGTTTTGCAGCGCGAGGTCGATGATGCTGGTCATCACGATGGCGAACATGCCCTCGACTTCCCGGCGCAGCAGGGAGCCGAAGCCGACACCGAGCGCACCGTAGGTGAGTCCGGCGCAGAACAGTGCGGCGGCGAGCAGGAGAGGCTGGCGGGGCGACCAGGCCAGGCAGGTGACCCCAGTGGCGTAGGCGGCGACTGCCGCCGAGACCAGAGCCAGAGCGGTGACCTTGGCCAGGACCAGGTGGGTGCGGGGGTAGCCGGCCATGGCCAGCCTGCGGTCGAAGCCGCTGCCCGAGAACGTGGCGGCGAACATCATGAACCCGGTGATCAGCGTGACGGCGTTGAGCGCGCCACTGATCTCGGTCAGTTCATTGCCGTGTGGCGTCAGACTCTCTCCGGTGGCGCGAAGCCGCATCCGGGCCGGGGTGTCGGGCATCGCCAGGTACGCCAGGGTCGTCCACACCGGGACGAACAGGCCCACCAGGATCATGGCGAACCGGTTGCGACCGTGCTCGGTCAGCGTGAACCGGGTGGCGACAGCGAAGCGGGTCAGGTGAAACCTCATGCGGCGGCCCCCGCCTCGTCCGGGCGGAGCGTCCCACCGTCCAGGCGCCACAGCTCGTCCAGGCGTTCGGTGTCGTATGCCAGGTGAGAGACGACCAGGACCGAACGTCCAGCATCCCGCAGCCGCGCGGCCAGGTCCCAAAACCGCTGGTAGGTGTCCCAGTCGAAGCCCTGATACGGCTCGTCGAGCAACAGCACCTGCGGGTCGTGCATGAGCGCCAGCGTCACGTTCAGCTTCTGCCGGGTACCGCCGCTGAGCACCCCGGCCCGCTCATCGGCGTATCCGGTGAAGCTCAGCACTTCCATGATCTCCTCGGCATACCGCACATCGGCCAGGCGGTAGGCCGTCTGGAAGAACGCCAGGTGCTGCCGCACGGTGAGCGCGTCGTTGAGCACCACGTGTTGAGGGCAATAGCCGAACCGGCCGCTGTGGCGGACCGTGCCGCGCGTGGGCCGCAACTCGCCGGAAAGGACCTTCAACAGCGTGGACTTGCCCGCGCCGTTCTCCCCCACGATCCCGCACAGCGTCCCGGTCCGAAGCCGCAGGTCAACCCCGCGCAGGACTAAGCGCCGACGGTAGGCGTGATGCACATCCCTGACTTCCACACCCGTCTCCCCCCATAGATCGGGACCGATCTTGCCCGAATGGCCTAACGATCAGGAGGTGGAACAGACACGAGCCTCTGTCTCTGTCCACGGGTCAGTGCGCCGACCATGCGGGGAACGGCGCCGCGAGTCACGCGGCGGCCATCGCGAGGAGAGCGTGATGCCGTATCTGATCCCGTCCCGTACACCGCTGACACCCGAGCAGGTGGAGCGGGGCTTCGACTACCTCCTGACGTTGCGGACGGGTGGCGAGGACGCTCTCGCCAGGCAGCCCGAAGCGGACCCGGCGTTGGCGTTCGTCCTGCCGCGGCTGGCCGAGGACATGGTCCGGCCCGTCCTGCGACGCGCCACCACAGCCAGCCGCGCCTTCGCCGATTCCGCGGACCTGATCAGCGTCGTCCGGCACGGCCTGCGCCAACTCCAGTACCGCCCCGCCCCGATGTCCTCGACGGCTGCCTCGCCTGCACCACCGGCCTCCGGCGCCAGCCACCATGACGACATCACGCATTCAAGGTCAGTAGTGGGAAGGGGCCGCCCGGCATCAGCCGGGGCCCCTCTTCCAGGATGAGCCCTGCGGTCTCTGGTTTATGACACGCCGAAGCCTGCGTTGTTCCCAGGCATGCCGAGAAGAGGCACACCGGAAACGGCACCCTCGCGCTGCCTCACCGAGAGCCCCCTGCCGACAATGCGGCAAGAGCATGGAGATCCAGCCCGGACAGCGCTACCGCCTGTGTTCGTCCGCCTGCCGAAGGGCCAACTACCCCAAGCACCAGGAGAAATGCTCAGCCGAACCGGGCCCGGCAGTCCATCCGAACCACCCCGCTGCCCCCATTTGCGGGCGATCAGATCCCCACACCACGCCGGACGTGCTCGGACCGCTGCCGCCAGCGAGCACACCATCAGCAACTCCGGCAACCTGCTGCGAACCCAAGTCCTCCACCGCCAACAGCGCGGTCCGCGGCACCGCCGAAGCGCGCCGAACTGGCACCTACACCGTCATCCCGACCCTGCGAAGTCTACGAAGGACCGCTGCCACCAGGGCTCTGCCAGAAACGACGCCGGACGTGCTCACAACGCTGCAGGCAGCAGGCGTATCGCCAACGCCGGTCAAACTCCGATGACTGCGGGGGAGGCCGACGACCTTCCAGCTCAGACGGGCAGGCCGGTCAGATCAGGTAGTCCGCGCGCCCCTCGTCATCGAGTTCGAAGGGACCTTCGGGGATGATGCAGAACTCATTGCCCTCGGGATCCGCCATCACCAGGAACCCGCCGTCGCCGTACTCCTCCAGTCGGCGCCCGCCGAGCGCCTCGACACGCTGTTGCTCTGCGGCCGGGTTGGGTGAGGTGACGTCGAAGTGCATACGGTTCTTCACGGACTTGGGCTCGCGGGTTCGCTGGAAGCCCAGGCCCAGGCCGTTCTCGCGCTGCAGCCATACATAGGGTCCCGTGCGGCCCACGACTGGCCGGCCAAGCAGCTCGGACCAGAACGCGGCAAGCCGCTCAGGGTCAGTGGCATCGACGATGAGGGCATTGATCTGCATAGGTGAGTTCGCCATGCCCTGATCCTCTCAGGACGCGCAGGGCCGCTCAGGGTCGGTCGCCACCCGAGTGGTGCGCGGCTGGCGAACCATCTGATGGGCGACTCAGAACGGCGACGGTCAGACTTCGGTGAGACGAACCTGCCGGTGGTCGAACTTTGGTGAGACCGGTCGAACTTCGTTGAGACAGGTCGGTCGGGAGCACTCCGGAAGAACCCGGCCGCAACTGCTGTTTCCTTGGCCTTCTTGGCTTCGTTCAGTTTCAGCGACAGCGTTCGTCGATGAGTTTCAGCAGCAATTGAACGTGCGTCTGTCGGGGAATGTTCACGATAAGTGGTTCTGGCACAGCTTCCGTGCAGCGGGCACTCTGAGCGACGGCCGGGCGTCTTCCGGCGGCGCCTGAGATGGCACGAAACTAGGTTGTCATCCAGGTGTTGGGCTGAGAGTCCGGGCCGTGGAAGATGTCGAGCTCCGGTTGAAGGAGTCGCTGTTCCCATCGATCGCGGACATTGCGGTGCTGTCGGTGGACGTGAGTATCGCGTTAGGGCCTGTCCGAGGGGTCGCGTGACAGGCTGGCTGGTGAATCGTTCCGTCGTGTGTGGGGCGGGGTGATCTGACAGATGCGGAGTCCCGGCTGGAACCGCACCTGCCGAGGAACGCAGGCCGGGGAGGGCGGTGGAAGAGCCACCGTGCGGTGATCAACGGCATCTTCTTCCGGCAACGGACCGGCATCCCGTGGCGGGACCTGCCGATGCGGTTCGGCAACTGGAAGACGGTGCATGACAGGCATCGCAGGTGGTCGGCGGATGGCACGTGGGACGGATCTTGCTGGCCGTCCAGGCAGACGCCGATGCCGAGGGCCGTCTCGACTGGACGATGGCGGGGGTGGACTCGACGGTCTGCCGGGCGCAGCAGCACGCGGCCGGTGCACGAAAGCAGCCTCCGCGGGTCCCCGGTCGGCGGAGTCGGCCCGCTCATCATCGGGACGACGAAGGGCTGGGCCGCTCCCGGGGAGGGCCGACCACGAAGATTCATCTGGTGGGTGAAGGCGGGCGGCGTCCGCTGGCCGTGCTGATCACACCGGGGCAGGCAGGCGACGGGCCGCGGATGATCCCGGGCTGGAGCGCGTCCGTGTGCCGCGCCCGGCCGGCGGTCGTCCTCGCACTCGGCCGGACTACCTCAGTGGCGACAAGGCGTACAGCTCCCGCCGCAACCGCCGCTATCTGCGACGTCGGCAGATCAAGCACACCATCCCCGAGCCCCGCGACCAACGGGCCCACCGGCAAAACCGTGGCAGCAAGGGCGGTCGGCCCGCCGCCTTCGACCGATCCCGGTATGCCCGCAGGAACGAGGTCGAGCGAACGATCAACGCCCTTAAAGGCTTCCGCGCCGCGGCCACCCGCTTCGACAAACGGGCGTACGTCTTCCACGGCACGGTGACCGTCACCGCTATCCGGCTGTGGCTCCGCTCCTGAGCCCTGCTCGCTTACTTCCGATTCACCGTGCCTACCGCAGGACTGGGCGGTTGGCGGATGTGTACTCGTCCGCGATGTTGAACACGCTGGCGCAGCGTGGGCATTCGGCCTGGCCGAAGATGTGGGCGATTCCGTCGGCGAGGGCCCCGTGCCCGTCGCGGACGGCAGTTTCGTGCATCCACCGGCCGGTGCCGGAGAGTGCCTCGGGAGACGCCGGCCGGAGGTCGCGACGGTCTACGTCGCCCAGGTGCCAGTCCCGGATCGCTGAATAGCGCCCATGGTCCCCGATAGCGATCGTCACTTCCACGGCGCAGTGAGGGCAGGCCAGGTGGTAGAAGTCATCCGTGAAGTCCCCCAGGACGGCACTCCAGTGGTACTCCCCCTTGGCCGCGAGCGAATCGAGGAAGGTCGCACGGTAGTCGGCCGGCCGCGATTGCAGGTGCCGGTCCAGCAGCTTGCGGAACTCCGCGATCGCGTCGGCGCAGTCCGCCAGTAGATCGTCGCAGCCGTGGTTTCCTGCCGCGCGTCGCAGGATCGCTCCAGCCAGTCCACGCGCCCGTGCGCTCTTCGAGGCGAGACGCACCAGGCGCGGCAGGGCGGCAAAGCTGGCGGGAAAGACGAGGTCGTGTTCGAGGACCAGTCGGTATCCCAGCTCCTCCCATGCTTCGGCGTTGTCCTCGAGCTCCACCCGTTCCAGAAGCACGGGGACGCGATCGACATCCCCATAGCAGTCGTGCATCTGCGTCCAGTTAACCACCTGGGCATTAAAGCGCCCCCATGGCAGTCGGGGTGGACCCTCTGTTCCTGACCTACCGGACAGGCCCTAGTGACCTGAGTCGGAGATTCGTCGGCAGTAGGCGGCGACTTTGTCGAGGATCTCGTCGGCGGTCTTCGTCCAGACGAAGGGTCTGGGGTGTTCGTTCCAGTCGGCGAGCCAGGCTCGGATGTCGCGCTCGAGCGCTTGGACGGAGCGGTGGACACCGCGGCGGAGCTTCTTGCTGGTCAGTTCGCCGAACCATCGCTCCACCAGGTTCAGCCACGATGAGCCGGTAGGTGTGAAGTGCAGGTGGAAGCGGGGGTGTGCCAGCAGCCACTTCTTGATGGCGGATGTCTTGTGTGTGGCGTAGTTGTCCAGGATCAGATGCACGTCGAGGTCTGCCGGCACCTCCTTGTCGAGCTTGGTCAGGAACTTCTTGAACTCGGTGGCCCGGTGCCGGCGGTGCAGTGAGCCGATCACTTTGCCGCTGGCCACTTCCAGGGCCGCGAAGAGGGTGGTGGTGCCGGCGCGGACGTAGTCGTGGCTGCGGCGTTCAGGGACCCCGGGCATCATCGGCAGCACCGGCTGTGAACGGTCCAGGGCCTGGATCTGCGACTTCTCGTACACGCACAGCACCAGGGCCTTCTCCGGCGGGTCGAGGTAGAGACCGACCACATCGCGGACCTTGTCGATGAACAGCGGGTCCGTGGACAGTTTGAACGTCTCGGAGCGGTGCGGGGCCAGGGCAAAGGCGCGCCAGATCCTGGAGACGGCCGACTGGGACATGCCTGTCGCCGCGGCCATCGACCGGGTGGACCAGTGTGTGGCGTTGGGCGGTTTCTCCTCCAGTGTCTTGACGATGACGCGTTCTACGTCGGCATCGGTGATTTTCCTCGGGACACCTGGCCTGGGCTCGTCGGACAGGCCGTCCAGACCGCGGTCGAGGAAGCGCCTTCGCCAGGTGCGGACCGTGTCCGGAGCGACCTGCAGCCGCCGTGACACCTCCATGATCGAATACCCCTGGTCACACTCGAGCACGATACGGGACCGCAAGGCCAGAGCCTGAGCCGTCGACCGACGACGCACCCACCCCTGAAGTACAGCCCGCTGGGCGTCCGTTACCGACAACGGTGGGATCTTCGGTCCACGACGATTCACACCAAACCAACGACGAACCTCTGACTCAGGTCACTAGTTCGGGTTGGCGCGCAGCGCACCACGGCACTCATGACGCAGACGGCCCAGTTGGCAGACGCGCCCGGCCCGGTCACGGTCGGCGGCAGCGGCGCGGGCACCACCGACCTGGCCGCGACCGGCGGCTCCGCCCTCACCCCCGTCCTCACCCTTGTGATCGCGGGCGTGGCCATCGGCCTGGTCGTGATCGGCGGCGCGGTCCCGGTCGTCCTGCGCAAGAGGGACACGACGCCCGGCGCGTGACTCAGCAGCCGATCGGGGACGAGCCGACGGCCACGTCGTCGAACCACAGGGTGTCGTCGCCGGTTCCGTAGCTCTCCCAGCCCAGCCGCAGGGCGGTCGGCCGGGGCGGGGTGGTGCGGGAGAGCCACTGCTGGTCGACGTCCTGCGTCGGTACGCCGTCGGCGTGCAGTCCGGGCACCTGTTCGCCGCCCAGCCAGGTGTCCAGCTTGGGCGCGGAGGTGTCCACGGCGAACCGCAGGCACTGCCAGCTGCCCGTCGGCAGCGGCCTGCTCAGCGCCACCCCGGCCGGGCTCTGCGCGGGAAGCGTGGCGTCGTCGCTCTCCCGGTTCCACTGGAGCGCGCCGTTCTGACCGCCGACCCGGAGCGCCCGGCCGCCCTGGGAGGTGTCCGGCATCGACACGAAGGTGACGTGGGAGGAGGGCAGCGCGGTGGTGTGCCGGACCCACAGGCGGACGTACAGCACCGGGCCGACCGACGACAGGTCGGTGGTGGCGGCGACGAAGGCGTGGTTGCAGTAACCGGCGTGCCCGTCCACCCGCAGTGACCTGGTGCCGCCGTGGGCGACAGCCGTGTCGACGGCGACCGTGCCCGTGCCCTGGCAGTCGGGCGCGGTGAAGCGCCAGTCGCCGGACGGGGAGGGGCCGGTCTGGTCCTCGAAGCCGCTGCACAGCACGGCGTTGCCGCAGTCGGCGGGTGGCTGGGTGGGGGGAGGGGTGCCCGGCGTGGTGGGCGGTGTGGTCGGCGGTACGGTGCCGTCGTCGCCGCAGGGCACGCCGTTGAGACTGAAGTCGGTGGGCGGCGGGTCGGCGGACTGCCAGGTCCCCTGCAGGCCGAACTCGGTGCCGGCGCCGCTGGGCAGAGCGGCGTTCCAGTCGGTGCCGACGGCGGTCACGGAGCGGCCGGTCTGGGTGACGGTGGCGTTCCAGGCGGAGGTGACGTGCTGGTCACCGCCGTAGGTCCAGGTGAGCCGCCAACCGCTCAATGCGGCACCGAGGTTGGTGACGCGTATCTGTGCGGTGTAGCCGCCGGACCACTTGTTGACGGAGTAGTCGACCCGGCAACCGGCGGCTGCGCCGGTGCCGCTGCCGCTGGCGGGCGCCGCGACGAGGAGGGACACCGCCAGCGCGAGGATCGCCGCGGCCACCGTCCAGGGGGTGCGCGCCCATCGAGGGCATCGCGCGGGCTGAGAGGGCATGTACGTCTCCGGGCGTGAGGGAGGGGGAAGGGGCTGACACCCGATCGATCGACTGGGAGCGCTCCCAAAGCGCCTGAGGGCGCATGCCGCCGGTCGGCAGGGTCCAGTCAGTAGGGTTTAGTCGCTGGGCGGGGTCCAGTTCGCTGGGCGGGCCCCGTCGCTGGGCGGGGCCGCTCGGCGGCGGACCCGGCCTGGTCTGGCCGGGCCGGGTCCGATCGGGTGGGGCGAACCGGTGACGCCGAGGTCAGCGGAAGTTCACGTCACTGCACAGGAAGTACGTCTGGTCCATGTGCGACGCCTGCCAGATCGTGTAGACGACGTGCCGGCCGCTGTAGCCGGACGTGCTCACGGGGATCGAGTAGTTCTGGCTGGGCGCGTACTTCCCCGTGCGGGCGACCAGTTGCAGGTCCTTCCAGGTCAGCGGCTGGGTGGTGGGGTCGAAGCCCTGCCGGGTGACGTAGACGAGGAAGTAGTCCGCGCCATGGCTGGCCTGGTCGTACAGGTGCACGGTGAAGTTGGCGCCGATGTCCGTGGTCTTCCAGGGGCCGACGGTGTCCAGGGAGTTGTAGCGGCCGCTCTCGGTGTGGCCGCCGCTGCACAGCTGTCCGTCGGGGATGACGGCCTGGAAGTTGCCGGCGGAACCGTTGCGGTACAGGCCGTTCCAGTTCCACATGGCGTTGGGGTCGGCCTGCCACGCCTGCCAGCACATGGGGTCCTGCTGCGCCATGGCCGGGTTCTGGAAGTCGCTGCCCCAACGCTGCCAGCAGCCGTAGTTGCGGGACGCGGGGTCGATCACCGAACCGTGCGCGGAGGCGGTGCCGCCGCCCCAGGTGATCAGGCCGGCCAGGACCGCGACGAGGGTGCTCAGGACGAGCATCAGGCGGCGGCCGGTCCTACGCTGTACATGCTCATGACAATGCATGACGGGGTTCTTCCTGTGGGGGTGTCGGTTTCGCTGGGGGGTCGCGGGACGTGGGAGCGCTCCCGCGCCTTCCAGGCTGCTGGGCGCGCGTCGGTGCGGCAACAGCTTGTTTCCGCCAAAGCCGGAGGACCCGGAACACCGTGGGAAACCGCCCCGGCACGGCACCGGTCGTAGAGTGGCCGCCCCGGCTCCGGCGAGGGGCATGACGTGCGGCGCACAGTCCCCGAGCACACAGGCGCGCCCGGAGGCGTCCGCAGGGTCGAGGCCCCCTTTCGGCTGGGACCGACCGGTGGACGGAGGAAGCCGCGTCGTTCTCCCGTTCGCGGGGGCACGAAGGGCGGAAGACCCCGGCGGTACCGCTCCTCCTCGCCGGAGAGTGCCAGGTCGACATGCCTTTCGTGCGAGGCGCCCCGAGGCCCCGGCTCCTCCCGGACGGTCCCCGGCGGGGGTGGCGGGCACGGGTCATGCTCCGTGGCGGACAGCGTGTCGGATGGCGTGAAGGCACCGGGGTCTCCTCGCCGGCCCCGGCGCCGCGACGCGTGACGAGCGGGGTGCGGGGGCGCGGACTAGCCTGGACAGCAGTCGGGCGGCCGTCTCGGCCGAGAGGTCGTCCCGACGCCGATCCTGCGGCCGGCGGACGCGTGGCGGTGCCCGCGGCCCCCGAATTCCTCCTGAGCGCGAGCGCCGCACCAGGCCGACGCCCGCGCCGGGCCTCGCGCCCCGTCGGGTGGGCGTCACTTCGTACCGCCGGCGGGTGGACAGGCGGGAGTACGGAGATGGCGTGGAACCTGACCGGTACCTACTTCGAAAGCTGCAACTGCGACACCGTGTGCCCCTGCACCACCTCGGGCCTGACCGCCCCCGCCGACAACGAGCGCTGTCAGGTGACGTTCGCGTTCCACGTCGCACAGGGTGAGGTCGACGGCGTGGACGTGTCCGACCGCAACGTGGTCGTCTTCGCCGACGCGCCGCGCGTCATGGCCGACGGCGGCTGGCAGGTGGCGCTGTACGTCGACGCCTCGGCCGACGACGGCCAAGCGGAGGCGCTGGGCAAGGTCTTCTCCGGGCAGGCGGGCGGACCGATGGCGGCGCTCGTGCCCCTCGTCGCCGAGATGCTCGGCGTCGAACGCGCACCCATCGACTTCCACGACGACGGCCGCCGGCACACCGTGCGGGTGGCGGACGCCATCCACATCGAGATCGAGGACCAGGTCGCCCCGCAGTTCGGCGGCGACGGACCCGTGATGAAACTGTCCGGCATGTTCCACCCGGCGAACAGCACGCTGACCGTCGCCAGGTCGACACGGGCCGTCGGCCACGGCGTACACGGCCGCTCCTGGGACTTCACCGGTCACAACGCCCACTCGGCGCCCTTCTCGTGGTCGGCGTGACGCGGCCCGCGACGGCGGCCCGCCGCCCCACGGCCCGCACCGGAGCGGTCCTCCTCACGGCGGCCACGGCCGCGGCCTGGACGTGGACGGCACTGCGCCGGGGCGGCATGGGAGCGGGGACCGCGGCCGGCGAGCTGCCCGCCTTCCTGGGCGCGTGGACGATCATGATGGCCGCGATGATGCTGCCGGCCACGGCACCGGTCGCCTCGCTGTACGCGCGGACCGCACCCGCGCGCCGGACGCCCCGCCTGATCGCGTTCACCACCGGCTACCTGCTGGTCTGGGCGGCCGCCGGACTGCCCGCGTACGCCCTGGCCGCCGGGGCGACACGGGTGGCGACCGCCTATCCCACCGCGGGCACGGCGGTGGCCGCCGCCGTCTTCGCCCTCGGCGGTGCCTACCAGCTCACCCCCCTCAAGGACGTCTGCCTCACCCGGTGCCGCTCACCGGTCGGTTCGCTGCTGCACTACGCGTCGTACCGCGGCCCCGCCCGCCACCTGCGTGCCGGGGCCCATCACGGAGCGTTCTGCCTGGGCTGCTGCTGGTCCCTGATGCTGCTGCTCACCGCGTTCGGGGTGATGAACCTCTGGGCCACGGTGGGTCTGGCCGCCGTCATCACCGCCGAGAAGCGCCTGCCACGGGGCCGTCTCCTCGCCCGCGCCGTGGGACTCGCCTCGCTCGCCCTCGCGATCGGCGTCTTCTGGCTGCCCCTGCTTGCGCCCAACCTCACGGGCGGCGGCATGACGGACATGGGCCTGCGGTGACCGTGACCCCGGTCACCGCGTCGCCCGCCCGGGGGACGCCGGGACGCAGGTCGTGCGCGCGTCCGTACGGTCGGTCGCAGGGGCGGAAGGTGCCCGGCGGCGCACCGCCGTGCGTCTGCGGTGGGTGACCGGGTCGCTGGAGCGGTGACGGCGGGCTCCTTCGCGTGCCCGCCGCAGTGCCGCCCTCGCCGGGTCCTCTCCCGGCGGAGTGCCGGCGAGCGGCGGCTGGTGCATATGCTGCCCGGCCTCGCTCCGGCTGGTGCGGGGACTGCCGCATAGTTGCCAGGCGCGGCCGTTCCACATCGCCGCAAGCCACCGTCTGACCGGCTGCGGGTCGTCGGCTCGGATCGCGTGGCGGGAGGGCACGCAAAGCGGCGGCGCTTCCCGGTCGTCGGGGTGAGGGGCGCTGGCCGTGTTCTCCGGTCAGGCGCAACGCCCGGCCCAGGGCGATGAGCTGGGCGTGGTTCACCGGCTGTTGCCTTCTTCCATCGCCTTCATCCTGGCAGGCGCCGAGCTGGTCAGGGGATGCGCCGCGGGACGCGGGCGAATCGGCCTGCGGCGGTGTCGGCAGTTCGCGCTGTAGCGGATGCGTCCGGGTGGCCGGGTGTGCCTGTGGTCCCGCTCGTGCTGCGCGGCCGCCGGGAAAGCAACCGGCAGGTGGGCGAGCTCGTCGGGAGGGGGTCTTTCGTGAGCGGAGTCGTGGGTCACGAGAACGAGCAGCACCCTGTGAAGGTGGCCGTAGACCGCCCTCGGGATCGAGCATCGCCGGTCACCCTGACATAGTGCAACCGCCATTCGCGGGCCTGGCCCGGAACAGCGGTTGCACTGTGCTCAGTTCAGCCGGGTGGTGGCATAGACCTCGATGGCGTCGCGCTGGTACGCGGCCAGACCCGGGGCGATCGCTTCGTACGCGGCGCGCCAGGCGTCGTTGTCCACGACGGAGCGGCCCATGGCCCGGTACTCGTCGACGGTCACGGTGCGCAGCGCGATCAGGGTCCGGTACTGGGCGTCGATCTCGGACTGCACCGGCTCGGCGTCGACACGGTGCCCCGCGGCCATGAGCTCGGCCAGCCGGACCATCTGTGCCGTGCGCTCGCGCTGCCCGGCCTCGACGTCATGCGGGCTCATCTCGGCGACCCGGCGGGCTACCGCCTGGGCGTGCTCGGGGAAGTCGCGCAGGGACTCCTGGTACTGGGCGGGCGTCACGCCCTCGAACAGGTTCTCCGGTCGGTTGACGGTCATGGGCCTGCCGTCCTTCCTGGACTGTTCCAGTTCGGCGATCGTGCGCGAGACGGTGCCGGCCAGGGCGTCGAGGCGGTCGCGTTCAGCGAGCAGCCGCCGGTGGTGGCCGCGCAGCGCTTCCACCTCGTCGACCTGCTCGGCCAGGACCCGGCCGATCTCGGGCAGCCCCAGACCCAGGGCCCGAAGGACGAGGATCTGCTGCAGCCGCAGCAGCTGGAGCTCCTCGTAGTAGCGGTGGCCGTTGGTCCCGATTCGGGCAGGCGGGAGCAGGCCGATCTCGTCGTAGTGCCGCAGGGTTCGGGCAGTCACGCCGGACATCCGTGCGACCTCCGCGATCGGCCAGTCCATCACCGTCTCCCTCACACATGTGTCGCCGGGCCGGTCTCTCCGGCCCTGTCCGGAACGGTAGAGGCTGCCGCAACGGCAACTTCAACCCCGAGACCGATGTTCCTCGCAGTCGAACAGGCAGGGTCTGCGCCCCGAGTGGAACGGACCTCGCCCGCTGCCGAACACCGGTTCCTGCGCCCGGCCTCCTGTCAGCCGGAACGTCGCCGATCGGGCTCCGGCCGACCCACATACCCACTCGGGCCAGGCTGTTGCTGCTCGGGTCGCTTGCGTGCACGTGTGCAGGCCCTACCGGCTGATCGCTCCGGGTCCGGCAGTTGCCCGGGCCCCGGCGGTCGCGGCACTGCCGGCCCTGGCCGCGCCTGGGGCGTTGATGGTGCTCTTGGGCGCCCTCGCCGGCGTTGCGTCGTGGCGTGTGGCCGGCGCGGATGGTGACAGAGCCGGGGACGTGGGTGAAGGCGGCGTCGGCGGCCGTCACCGGTGAGTGCGGTCGCTGAGAGCCGGTTGCAGGGCAACCCGGCCAAGCGTCGAGCACCGAGTTGTCCGGTTGTCACCGATCGATCAGGGGGCCGGTCACCCGGCCCGCTGGGTCGTCTCCCCGGCCTGGGCGGGTACGGCGGGCAGGGCGACGGTGCAGGAGGCGCAGCGTCGGGCCTCGGCCGGGACGGGGCTGAGGCACTCGGGGCAGTCGCGCTTGGGGGCTTGGACGTCGTGGTGGGGAGCGAGGCGCTCGTGCAGCTTGTTGATCGGGAGTACGACGAGGAAGTACAGGGCGCCGGCGAGGAGGAGGAAGCTGATCGCCGCGTTGATGAAGGTTCCGTAGGGGAACTTGGTGGCGCCTACTGTGAAGGTCTTGCGGGCCATGTCGCCGGTGGCACCGGTGGCCAGCCCCACGAGCGGGGTCAAAAAGGCGCTGACGAAGCCGTTGACGACGGCGGTGAACGCCGCTCCGATGACGATGCCGACCGCCAGGTCGACCACATTGCCGCGCAGGATGAAGCTGCGGAAGCCCTTCACCTTTTCACCCCTTCAAGGCCCATGACATCGACGGGCGGCGCCCCGACCCCTCACCCCGCATGCCCGGCCAGGTCTCACCCATACCTGCTGGGCGGCGGCACCACGGCCGCCGCCGGCTCGCCGAGGCCATGGCCATCCCCTGTACCGGTGTCGTCCGTCTCACGTGGCTCGGGCCAGTCGCCGAACGGCCCCTCCTGGCCGGATTTTCACCAGGCGCCTGGTCACCTGCCGACTCATGTGAAGGTCTGGTGACCATCCCGGTGCCGATGGCTCACGGGAGCGGTCCCCGCACTTCCAGGAGCATGGAATGGGCCCGCTGAAGCACCCGAGAGGACATGGAGTGCGTGATCTACCAGAAGCGGACGGGTGAGTGCGAGCAGATCGACTGCCGGCAGGAGGACGCCGGGTGCGAGGTCACCATGGACCGTCTGGCGGGCTTGAAGACGGATGAGTTCGCGTGGATCCGCATGTACGAGCCCGATCAGAAGGAGCTGCAGCGACTGGGCGGGTACCTCAAGCTGCATCCACTGGCCATCGAGGACGCGGTACAGGCCCACCAGCGGCCGAAGCAGGAACGCTACGGCGACGTGCTGGCCGTAGCGGTGAAGACCTTGTGGTTCGTCGAGCGGACCGCGGACGTGGAAACCGGCGAAGTGATGATCTTCCTCGGACCGTCCTTCGCGCTGACCGTGCGGCACGGGGCGAACGATCCCACCGTGGAGGCCGCGCGCCGCCTCGCACAGCAGCCTGACATGGCACGGCTCGGACCCGTCGGCGTTCTGCACGCGGTGACCGATGTGATCGTCGACGCGTACGCCGAGGCCGCCGCCCAGGTACGCACAGACCTGACGGAGCTGGAGCGGTGCGTCTTCTCACCCGCACGGGACGACCTCACGGAACAGATCTACTCGCTCAAACGCGAGGTGGTGGAGTTCCGCGACGCCATCCAGCCACTCGTCCCTGTCATACAGCCCTTCACCACGGCGGGGAACGACTGGCCGCGGCAGGTCGCGCCGTACTTCCGTGATGTCGCCGACCACCTCACCCGCACCGACACCGAGGTCCGGGCGATGGACGACCTGCTCGCCTCCGTCCTCGACGCCCATCTCGCGAAGGTGGGCACCTGGCAGAACGACGACATGCGCCGCATCAGCGCCTGGGCGGCCATCTTCGCCATACCCACGATGGTCGCCGGGATCTACGGCATGAACTTCGCCCACATGCCCGAACTCGACTGGCGCTACGGCTACCCGTGCGCGCTCGCCGTCATGGCCCTCGGCGCCGGACTGCTGTACCGGGCCTTCCGCCGCAATGGGTGGTTGTGACCGGGGACTCGTTGCGCCCAGCCGGCTGGACAAGACCGTCGCCAGGCGAGATGAGCAAGGTCAGCGAGTTCCGGAACGGTGGTCGCTGAAGAAGGCGACGCCGTCACCCTGAGGGCCTTCGGCAGGCTGGACTGAAGCCGCTCGCTGGACGTCTGACCACGAGAAGAGACCGCGCTGGAGCCCGGAGCGTCCTTCGTTCACAGAACGTCACCCGGGGCATACGGACTTATGTGTCCCTGCGGCCACCCCGGCAAGAGGAGGTTCCTGATGGACCTGGCTGAGCTGCTCGCGGATGCGATGCGCCGTCAGTGCCTGAGTTGCGAGGCGCTCGCCCATGCAGCCGCAATCCGCGCCCCGCGGATCAAAGCGTTCGTCGAAGACGGAGCCGAAGGGCCGATCCGCCCGACGCCGGAAGAGCTCACGGAACTGGCCCAGGCACTGTCTTTGCCGCTTCCCGACGTCCTGGCAGCAGCAGGCCAGGACCGTCGAACCGTGGTCCACGCGGGCCACCCCGTGTGATGCACCAGCCTGGCGCGAGAGCCGCACAGTTACCGTGCCGGGGCCGTCACCGGGTACTCACCGCCCCTATGGGATGGCTGAAGAAACCTCACCATGCCTCTTGGACCACGTCATCCATATGGGCGCCCATGGTGTCACCCTTCGCTGCTGTCTGTCGGGCGCGGACCTGCTCCTACATGCGGGGCTTCGCCCGCGCCCTTGTGATGACGTCCTGGTGCAGCCGCTGCTCGATGACCGCCCGGCCCTCCGCTGTGATCAGGTGCTCTCGTGCGCCTGATCCCAGGCGTGCCGAACTTCAACGGGAATGCGTCCGCGCATCGGCACGTCGTACCCGTTGGCGCGCGCCAGTTGCGGATTTCGTCGGTGCTGACGGGCGTGTCTGAAGCATGAGCGCGATCCCAACACCCGAAACGACGGGCCTATCCACCCGCTACGGCTACAGGTACGCGATGAGGAGCACGATCACGACGACGGCGAGCAGGAACCACCACGGCGGAGACTTCTTCCGGATGCGCGCGTAGCGGCCGCGGACGTCCCGGGGCTGTATCCGACGCGAACGTCGACTCACCCGGTCATGGGCGCTGGGGGCGTAGGCGTCGGGGCGCTGATGGGGTTTTTGGCAGGTGCTGGGACGTGTTGCCGCCGGTGAGCGCCTGTGCGCCGGGCACGCCCTCTCCACGGACACGCACCGGGCGGCGCACGGTCGAACGCATGGGTGCTACAAGGGAAACGTGTCCAGGGCGCGGGGACGGCACGGACTGCCCGAACGGGGAGGACGAGGTCCTGGTCGACGGGGTCCGGTGCGAGGAGTGCCTGCACTACTGGGAACTGGATGCGACTGCGCCGGAGCGCCGGCTGGTGACGGATGACGGGCTGACCCGGCCGACCGGGGACCCGTGGGAAGCCGGGCCGGGAACAGCCGCGTAGTCCTCAGGCTGCTGGTCCTACAGGGGCATTCACCACCAGCGACGTCCTGCTTACGATGACGGCCAACATGCTGCCGGCACTGGTGTTGTGGTCGGTCATGTCAGTTGCTCCCACCGGTGTTCCGGTTGGCGTTGTGTCCGAGGCGCAGGGCAGAGACGAGAAAGAAGATGCCGCCAAGCAGGGCGTAGCCGGCCAGATTGCTCAGCGAGGAGTGAGGGGCAGCGGCCTGCCGGAGGAACGAGATTCCGGCGAGCGTGGAGATGCCGCCGCTGGCGATCATCGCCCACTGGCCTCCGAGGTCGCGTCGCCGCAGAGCAACGATGAGCTGGACGAGGCCCGCTGTGACGGCCCAGACCCCCCACACGCGCAGGACCCCCGGAATGCCGGAGGTGACCGCGAAGACCAGTCCGACGGCGGCGATCACACTGATCGCGATGTTGGCGTAGAGACCCAGAGCGGACCGGCTCGCCCGGGAGGAGCGGGCATCGACGACGGCGGCGCCCACGTCGAACAGCGGGTAGATCACGAGCAGGGTCGCGCTCACCGGACCGATGCTCGACGCGGTCAAGAAGAGCACGACAGCCCAGATGAGAGCGAACCCGGAACGAACGAGGTAGAGCCGACGAAGCGCTGACGCGACGGTGGTGGGGGCAGGGGTCGTAGTCGTGGTCGTGGTCATGACTGTTCCTTCCACAGGAAGCCGTTGGATTCGGTGTCCGCTGACGCGGAGCGGGCAACGGCGTGGCCGCCGGACCCTAGGAGAAAGACCGTTCTCTCTTGCTGTGCGGAGCCTGACACGACTCCCCGGTGATCGCAAGACCGATCGTTCTTTCTGCTACGGTGGGGTCATGGCCACACGGACACGTCCCGCGCCCGGCAACCCGAACGGCAGCTCGTCAGGAGAGCCGGTCCGGTCCGAGGCGCGAGAGCGGCTGCTGTCCACGGCCAGCGGGCTGTTCTACCGCGAAGGCATCCGGGCGGTCGGGGTCGAGCGGATCCTCGCCGAGGCACCGGCCACGCGGGCGACGTTCTACCGGCACTTCCCCTCGAAAGAGGACCTCGTGATCGCCTACCTGCGTGGCGTCGACACCGGCATACGGGCCGGCGTGCAGGCCACCATCGAGGCCGCACCGTCCCCGGCCGATGCACTGCGCGCGATCGGGACCGCCGTCGCCGACAGCCTCGCCTCGCCGGAGTTCCGCGGCTGCGCGTTCCTCAAGGCCGCCGCCGAGTACCTCGACCCCGAAGACCGGGTGCGCCAGGTGATCCTCGATCACCGAGCCTGGTACACGACCACGCTCACCGAACTCTTCGCGCAGGTCTTCGGGAACTCACCGCGCCGCGGCAAACCAGAACACGCCGCCCGGCACTTCGTCATGATGCGCGACGGCGCCATGAGCGGCGCCCACCTCGACGGCGTCGACAGCGTCGGCGCCGCGTTCCGCCGCGGCGTCGAGGGCCTGCTCACCGTCCTTCACTGAGCACCCACGTCGACGAGGACTGTTCCTGGCCTTGCGGGGGACGACGACGGAACAGCGTCCGCAACTCGCGTGTCGTACACGACATCGCGGGAACGGACGCAGCGACCGGCGCATGCGTGTCCGCATGCGCCGGTCGGCGTGGTGTGTCTCGACCCCGCGGGTGGCGGGTTACTTGATGTAGACGAGGCCGTCGGTGGTGACGGTGGGACGGCCGCTGGTGCCCACGACGACGATCTTGACCGTGTGCTTGGTGCTGCTGGACCAGGTCTTGGTCCAGATCGCCTGCCGGTACGACGTCGTGGAGGACTTCAGGTCGACGGTGGAGACCTTGGTGCCGTCGACGTAGACGTAGGCCTGGCCGGAGCTGGAGGCCCGGGAGACCACCCAGGCGACCGAGCGGCCGGTGAACGTCCAGGTGAGGGCGGCCCCCTTGGAGCCGCTGGAGTACGACTTGCCGCCGAGGTAGCTGGTGGAGGAGCGGGTGCTCCAGGTGCCGGACCTGGTGGCGGAGCTCTCCTGGAGGATCATCGGGGTGTACGCGGGGGACGACGTGCGGTAGTTGCCGGCGTAGTCGTAGGCACGCATCGACCAGGTGGTGGCGGTGCCGGACTTGGCGGTTGTGTTGTAGCCGGTCGTGGCAGGGGTGAAGGTGCCGGTCGTGGGGGACAGCAGCTTCACGTGACGCAAGGCCTTGTCGTCGGTGGCCTTCCAGCCGAGGGCGACCGGGACGGCGGTGGTGTTGACGGTTCCGGTCCGCAGGGACAGCTTCGGCGTGGTGGTGAACGTCGGAGCTGTCGTCTCCGCGACGACGGTCAGTGCGGCGCTGGTTGTCGTCTTGCCGGACTGGTGCACGGCCCGGACGGCGACGCTGTGGCTGCCCACGGCCAGGGTGGTGGTGGCGGAGGTGGCAGCGCCGGACGTCGTGGTGACGGGCTTGCCGTCGACCAGCAGCTCGAACTTCGAGATCAGCGAAGCCGGTGTGGTGGCCGTCCACTTCGCGGTGAGGGCGCCCTGGGTGTAGTACGTCGAGCCGGAAAGGGTGGCGCCGCTCACCGAGGTGACCTTCAGACCCTGGACCGGGCCGGCCGCCCAGGTGCGGATGGTCGGCAGCTGGTCGTACAGCAGGCCGCCGGGGCACTCGGTGTTGTAGCCGTCGCGGTGACCGGAGATCCGCTGGAACGTGTAGGTGCTGCCGGCGGTGAAGCTGGTGCCGGAGAGGTTCTTCTGGGTGGCACCGGCGGTCAGCTGGGTCGTGCCGGTGGGCTGGGCGCCGTACTGGCCGAGCTTCCAGGCCGCGAGGCGGGCGATCGAGGCCAGTGCGGCGTTGGAGGCGCTGGTGGTGGTGTAGTCACCGAGCACCGCGACCGCGGTGGACTCCCGGTTCCAGCCGTAGGTGTGGGCGCCGAACACCGGCAGGTCGACCCCGCCCTTGCGCCCCTCGAAGAGGGTGCCGCACTTGTCGACGAGGAAGTTGTAGCCGATGTCCTTCCAGCCGCTGACCTGCACGTGGTACGCGTAGATACTCCGCACGACCGATGCCGAATCGGCGCAGGAGTAGTCGTTCGCCCCGTCGGTGTGGTGGACGAACACGGCCTTGACGTCGTCGTTGTACTCGGGTGCTTCCGGGCTGATCGACTCGTCCGCGCCCCAGCCGGCACGTGCGACGATCGGCGGCCGCGGCACGGTCGAAGGCGGAGCGGACGGCGTGGTGGCCGACGGGCTCGCGGAAGTGCTCGCTGATGGCGATGCGGAAACCGACCCGGTGGGGCCGGGCTCGGACGTGGTGTCGGTCGGCGCGGGAGACGTGGTGGTCTGGCCGTCCGTCGGCGCGGCGGGGACGCTGTCGCTCGACGTGGGCGATCCGGTGGGCGCCCCGGGGTCGGCCGGCGCGCTGCCGCTGGGGTCCGGAGTCTCCGCGGGGACGGCGAATCCGGCCGGCTCGGCCGGAGCGCCGCTCGCCTTCGTCTCGGCGGTCGACACCACACCCGGGTCGACCAGGTTGACCTGCAGTCCACCGGGCAGCCTGCCGACGTGGCCGTTCTCGCGGACGACCTGCACCTGCACGCCGTTCGAGGGGCCGACCCACAACGGCTCCGAGGCGCCACGCACGCGCGGGCCCGGCTTCTCCAGCGGGTCGACGTTCACTTCGAGGTTCCGCCAGGCACTCCACTCGCCGGTCTCCAGGCTATGGGTGCGCACCCGCACCGTGCCCTTCAGCCGCTTGGCGGCACCCGTCCACGAGACACCCAGCAGGGAGAACTCCTCGGTGTCCTTACGCATGAGCTCCCGTCTGTCCTGCGAACTCCCGGCCAGCGACAGGTCGTAGACCTTCGCCGGTCGCTTGGCACGCTCGGCGCCCGGCCCCCCGGACGGGCTGGCGACCGCATAGGTCACGATCCCTCCCCCGCCCAGCACCACAGCACCGAGCGTCAACCACGCCCGTCGCCTGAAGCTCAGCGGTCTGTACGCATGCGACGTACGACTGCTCACGACGTATCCACCCCACAGAAGGCCGGCAACGGCCGCAGAAGAAAGACAGATCGGCACACCCGTCACACGGATGCCCCGTTCTCCCAGCGGGCGCCGGCCCACAAACGTCACAGACAAATAGACAGCCGTGACGCACATCACAGTTTGGTACGCCTGGGTGCGGTGCCTCACCATCGCCGCCGAGCGCCGACCAGCAGATCCCTGCTCCACACGCCAAGGACTGGCATGACCGGGTGTCGGGGTGTTCACACACGCCCGGTGATCCGTCGCCCCGGTAATGAATCAGGACCCTGCCGGGAGTGGCGTGGGTGAGGCTGTAGGCGCAAGGCGGGAACCAACGAGCGTACTCATCACGGTGGTAGGGAGACGATGTGACCGCGATAGTGCTCATCTCCGGAAGTCTGCGGCGCGACTCGGTGAACGGCGTCGCCATCGCCACGGTCCGGACCCTGTTGCTCCGGCGGGAGCCGCAGCCGGGCACGGTGCTGCTGGACCTGCGGTCACTGCCCTACTACGACCAGGACCTCGACGTGGGAGACGGGCCGCAGCCGGTCGCGCGCGCACGGCGGCTGATCGCGAACGCGGAGGCCGTGGTGATCAGCACTCCGTCGTACAACGGAGGCGCACCCGGTGTACTGAAGAACGCGCTGGACTGGTTGTCCCGCCCCTGGGGCGACAGCGCACTGACCGGGACGCCGACGGCGCTGTTGAGCGCCTCCCCCGGCCCGCGTGGCGCGGCGGACGCGCAGCCGGGGCTGCGGATCAATCTGGAGCGCTCGGGAGCGGTGCTCATCGACCATCCGCTGGTGGCACTCGGCAACGCCGAAGGGATGACCCGCACCGAGGCAGGGTTCACCGATCCCTCGGTACTCGCCCTGCTCGGCGAGTTCACCGACGCGGTGTGGGCCGGCCGCCGGCACACAACCGGCCCCGCGCATGACGGCCTCCATGTGACGCCGGTGTTCTGACCGGGACCGGCCACCGGAGTCACGCCGATTCGTCCAGCCGAATGGTGTGCGCGGTGTGCGTCACCTTGGCGCGCAGATAACCGACGTTGTAGGGAGTCGCGAAGGCACTGGTAGGGATGGTGTTCCGCACCCGTATGCCGTGCCTTCTCAACTGCTCGCGCTTGTCCGGGTTGTTGGTGAGCAGGTCGATCTCCGTGTATCCGAGGGCCTGGAGCATCTGTTCCGCGACCGCGTAGTTGCGCAGGTCGTCCGCCAGCCCCAGAGCCCGGTTGGCCTCGTAGGTGTCCAGGCCCCGGTCCTGCAGTTGGTAGGCGTCGAGTTTGTTGTACAGGCCGATGCCGCGGCCTTCCTGCCTCAGGTACAGCAGCACACCCCCCGCCGTCTCGATCATCCGCAGCGCCTCGCCGAGTTGCGGACCGCAGTCGCAGCGGGCGGAGCCGAACACATCTCCGGTGAGGCACTCCGAGTGCACCCGCACCAGCGGGATCTCCGGGGTCTCGGGGCCCAGCAGCAGGGCGAGGTGCTCATGCCCGTCCGAGAGACCGTCGAAGGTCACCATGGTGGCCACGGTGGGCTTGTCCGTGCCGCGGTTGAGGGGTACCTGGACGCTTCGCCGGATCCGTGCCCGCCCGGGAACGGCGGTCGCGAATTCGCCAGGGGTGCCGGGATACGCGTCGTACTGCGGGTGATGTCCGTGGACCTCGTCCAGGAAGTCGTGCTGACGCACTAGTGGCCTCCGCTCTCTTCGGTTCTTACCTCAACTTCCGCTCCACGCGGGGCGGGTGCGCAGCAGGCACCAGACCCCGATGGAGGCTGCCGCCCCCAGCACGAGGAAGGTCGGCAGCAGACCCAGGGCGTCGTCGACCAGCAGGACCGTGGTGGACGAAAGCAGGCCCGCCCCGCCGGCGAGCAGCCACAGCACTCCGGACGCCCGGCCCAGTACCCCGGGCGGGAGGAATGTGACGCGCCCCATGACGACGGCGGCGGTCACCATGCCACCCCCGAACTGCCCCAGGAGCAGTGCGCACAGGAACAGCGGCCACATGGGAACGGCCAGCAGCGCCAGGGTCGCGGCACGCAGCGCCAGTCCCGTCGTCAGCCACCGCCAGGCCCTGAACACCCGGCGCTGCGAGACGAACAGGTTGCCCACCAGACCGCTGAAGTTCACGGCCGCGATGACGAGGCCGACCGATTCACCGTCGAGCCGCCACCCGTGCGCGAGGTGGTACAGGAGCAAGGAGGTGAGGCCGGCCCCGCAGGCGATGTCGGTCACGAGTTGCACCACGAGGAGGGTCCTCATCCTCGGATCGCCGAAGATCGCGTGCAGGGCGGGGCGCCACTGCTCCCACATCCGCTGCCGGTCCCCGGAGGGTACGACGGCGGGCGGGTGCACCCCGAGAGCCCAGACGGCCAACGGCACGAAGAACGTGGGGAGGTTCAGCCAGAGCAGGCCCGGGTACCCGAGGTGCGGGAGCAGGGCGGCGGCGATGACGGGTCCCGCCATCGTCGTCGCGAGGTACATGCTGTTCAGGGTGCCCCGGGCCCGGACCGGGCTGGCGGGGAAGGTCGTCGCGACCTCGGTGATCCAGCCCGTGCGGTAGGCCGCGCCCCCGACTGCCACCAGGAAGGCGCTCAGGAAGAGCGACCACGTGGCGGGACCGTGCCGCAGCAGCAGGAGGTTCATCCCCGTCGCGGCGCCGGCCTGGAGGAGAAGACCGTAGACGACGAGTTCCCGCACGCCCCTGCGATCGGCCACCTGGCCGAACGCGGGCGACAACAACCCCGCCGCGGGCACCGCGGCGGCCAGCAGGGTCATCACGCCGAGCGAGCCGGTGCGGTGGTACGCGAGGAGAGGCAATGCCACGGCGTACAGTGCCTCTCCCAGGTTGTTGACGACGTTCCCGGCCGCGAAGATCAGGAAGTCACGGTCGCGGAAGGGGGACGGTTCGCTCTCCCGCTGGTCCGTCCGGGCCGGGGCGCTCTTGGGCACTCCGCCGGCAACGCTCACCGTGATGTCTTTCCGGCATCGGCCAAGGAGGGGTAGTCCGCCGTCGTCCCCGGCAGCCACAGGTCTCGCAGCGGAGTGAGCACCCGGTCGGGCGCCGCCTCGCGGTCGAGCCGGAACAGCCGCAGGTACCCGCCGCGGCCTCCGACGACGATGTAGGGCTCGCCGGTGCTGCCGCGCAGGGCGGCCACGCCTTTGGCGAAGTCCGGCAGGTCCTCGTTCAGAGCCAGGATGGCCCCCGTCTCGTAGTCGTAGGCGGCCAGTTGGAAGCCGTAGGTGACCACGCAGAGGGTGTTGTCGATCAGGACCGCGCTCTCGGCCGTGTTGTCCAGCAGCTCTATGAACTGACGGGACTCCTTGTCCTGTCCGACCAGGTACTCCTTGACTCCCACGCCGCCGGTCACCCGCACCATGTCGCCGTGAACGGTCAGGCGCTTCGGGTAGTGCCCGAGGTCGACCGCCCAGTCCTCGGCGCCGTCAGCGTCGTAGGCGGCCAGCCGGCCGTTGCGGGCTCCGAGGAGTCGGCGGCCGTCGTCCAGGTAGCCGCAGACCCAGGCGCTGGTGGGCAGGCCGTCGAGGACGGCGAGCTGCTCCCCGGTGTCGGCGTCGAACTCGAACCCTCCCGCGTTGCAGGCGACCAGCAGCCGTCGGCTGTCCGGCGAGAGGGCGAGGGTGTGGACGATGCCCGGCAGTTCCCGCTCCCACATCGTCCTGCCGTCACCCGCGACGCGGCGCACGGTCTTGGGCCAGAAGACGCCGGCCCACCCGTCGTCGGCCTGGACGAGCCGACGGGTGAAGCCCAGACCGCTCGTGTAGGTGTCGCCCGGTATCAGGGCCGGGTGGCCCGGCGCGGGGTCGACCAGGCGCACCAGGCAGGTGCCGTGGTCGGTCGCCGCGACGAGGGCCCGTTCGTCGCCGGGCACCGGTTGCAGCTCCCAGACGCTGTGCCGCGCGAAGCCCAGGCGCCGCACGAACTCGCCGTCCGGTGTGCAGACCGTGACGTCGCCGTCCTGGGTCAGGACGTACACCTGCCCCTCGCGGTCCACGGTGATGTCGATGAGCTGGTGGCTGAAGCCGCCGATCCGGTGGAGCACGCGTAGCTCCGGCTCACGGTTGTCGAAGATCATCAACTCACCGTCGAAGCCTCCGACGTACGCCTTGGTGAAGTCGGGCGAGAACGCGAGAGCCTCGACGTCGTTGCGGGCGTACAGCATGCGCTGCCCCACCGTGCCGTCCAGCGACATGGTCAGGACGCCGTTGGCGATCAGCAGGTCGTCGCCGATGCCGCCGTCCAGGGTCGCCCAGAAACGGTTGTGGCGCCCGTCGTAGACGAGCCGGTGGATGTTGGAGCTGTCGACCGTCACCACGGTCGGGAAGGAGAGCGTCTCCAGATCGCCGATCTGGATGCGGCCGTTGCGGTCGCCGACCGCGTGCACACCGGGCGCGTCGGTGCAGAACCACTCCAGCATGTCGTAGCCGTGCGGCCAGATCACGATGCGCTCGACGGTGAAGGTCTCCAGGTCCAGGACGACCAGCTGGTAGTAGCCGTTGTCGACGTACACCTTGCCGTTCCACACACCGATGCCGCGCAGCATGGTCAGGGAGGGCTGCTCGCCCTCCATGAGCAGTGACCGGTCGGCTGTGGCCCTGGCGTCCAGGCGGTCGAGCAGCCGCAGCGAGTCGGCGTCCCAGCGGGCGATGTTGCCGACCTTGTCGCGCGTGATGATCCAGTCGCCGACGATCTTCACCCCGTAGATGGGATGCGCGGCAGTCGCCTGGGCGGTTGCCGAGTCCGGGGAGGAGGACAGGACGTTCAGCTCGGAGTCGAGCCAGTGCAGGCCGCCCCTGACGTCGGCCGCCAGGATGCCGCGATCGTCGTCGCAGACGATCCGCGTGATCCTCTCTCGGATACCCATGGGAAACCTCATTCTGTGTGGTGACGGCTGGTAGGCCGAACCGCGGCGATGGCGGGCCGACGGCCGGCCCGCGGTCTTCCCGGGCTCCGCCCGGGGGGCAGTCCGCACCCCCCGGGCGAGCGGGGCGTGTGGGAGTCATGCTGCGGACTCCTTCACACGCCTAACGTGGCCTTCGCGGGCTCACACGTTGGGGCGGGACGCACGACGCACGAGAGTCATCTGACACACCCCCTCTCCGCATTGGCGTAGCACTTGACGCACCTGGACTGGTCAGACGTTGGGGCGGGACGCACGACGCACGAGAGTCATCTGACACACCCCCTTCCTGCCGTGTCGGGTGACTACAGCATGCGCAGACCACATCCCGATCGGGTCCTGGCCGGGTCCCGCCCCTCCTCGCCGGGAATCCTGGCTGGTCAGCGGGGGTGCCGGGCAATGATTCGGGTGCCCCGTCGACTCCCGGCCGGGGAACGCGACCCGTCCGACTGCCGCTCCACCAGCGCGAATACCGCCGTGCAGCGGACCGGTAACGGGCAAGGAGCCGGGTCCGGCACTCTTGGCCGAACGGAAAGGATCGCTCACGACCGCACCCTTCGGCTCGTTCGCGCCATCCCGGCGGCCGACGAGACGGACGCAGGCAAGCGATCGAGCGTGTGCCACTTCGGCCGCAGTGACCCGGCCGGCAAACCTCGGAGTGGAGGAGTCAGCGTGATACGCCATCATGGGCCCATCAGCGGGATCGCGGCCTTCGGCGGCTCTCTCGTGGCCACCGCCGGTTATGACAACCAGGTCGTCCTGTGGGACGCGAAACGACGCGAGCCCCTGGCCCGGGCAGTCCACGATCACCTGGCCAACCAGGTGACGTTCAGCCCTGACGGCACCCTCCTGCTGACCTCGTCGAGCGACTACACCGCCCGGCTCTGGTCGGTGCCGGACCTCAAGTTGCAGGCAGTGCTGAGCGACCACAAGGACGACGTGGAGATGTCCGTCTTCCACCCCACCCGCGAGCTGGTGGCCACCGCCTCCCGCGACCACGTCGTCCGTGTCTACGACTTCGGCGGCCGGCTGGTCACCCGGTTCGAGGGCCACACCGCCGACGTCATCTCCGTCGCCTGGCTCGGCGACTCGGCCGAGCTGCTCACCTCCAGCGACGACGGCACGGTCAAGCAGTGGTCGCTCGCGACCGGTGGCCCGGTCCGAGAGGTCGACCTCGGGGGCGTGGAGACCGACACCATCGCCATCACCCGCTCGGGCACCGTGTACGCGGGCAACGACGAGGGCGAGATCATCACCATCGCCGACGGCCACACGGGCACGACTCCCGCGCACCGGGCCGGTATCAAGCGGCTGGTCTACAACGCCCCCACCGAGTCCCTGGTCAGCCTCAGCTACGACCGTACCCTGCGGGTCTGGGACGCCTCGGACCCGGTGGCCGGGCCGCGGCCGGTCCACACCGCCGAGTTCCCGCCGGAGGTATGGGCCCGTTCGTGCGCCTTCCTGGACGACTCCACGCTCGTCTTCGGCACGTTCGGGTCCTCCTACGCCGTCTACCGGATCACGGACGGGGCATGGGACCTGGCCGGTGTGGAACCCACCGCCTGCGTCAACGCGGTGCTCACCGCTGCCGACGCCACCGAGTGGACGACCGGTGACGCCGGAGTGGTGTGGGTGGACGGACGGCAGCAGGCATCCACCGGCAGTCTGTGCAATTTCCTGGTCGAGGTCGGCGACCGGATACTCACCGGCGGCCAGCTCGGCCAGATCTTCGACGCCCGGGACGGACGCGTCCTGCACCAGCACCGTTCACCGCTGAACTGCGCCGCCGCCTTCACACGCGACGGTGTGCCGCACGTCGTGGTCGGCACCTACACCGGCGAGGGTCTGGTGTTCTCCGCCGGCGCGGGTCGCGACATCGAGCACGTCGCCACGCTGCCCCTGCACACGAACGCGGTGAAGGGCGTGGCCGTGTCCGGTGACACGCTGTTCGCGGTGTGCGCGGACACGTCGGTGTCCTGGTTCTCCCTGCGGACCCTCACCGAGACGGGCCGGGCCGACGGCGCCCACACCAAGATCGTCAATGGTTGCGCCGGGCTGCCTGACGGCAGGTTCGCCAGCGTGAGCAGGGATCTGACACTGCGCATCTGGGACGGCCCGACCAGCCGCGCGGTGCCGACACCGCACGACCACTCCGTCAAGTGCGTGGCGGCCTCGCCCGACGGCCGACTGGTGGCGACCGGATCGTACTCCGGGTCGGTGGCCGTCTACGACACCGCCACCGGTACCTGGCCCCTCGTGGCACGGCCCACGACCGCGGGCATCTCGAGCCTGCACTACGACGCGAGTCGTGCAAGGTTCCTCGCCTCGTCCTACGACGGCGGGGTCTACGCGGTGGAGCCGGTCAGCGAGCCGGCTGCCTGATGGCGGCGCCGAGCGACGGGACGAACAGGCGACCGGTCCGGGCCGGGGAAGACCGGGCGGAGGAAGGCGGGACGGGACGAGCACCGTGACGGCGGGGACCAACCCCGACCAACTGGACGACCGGGCCGCGATGGGCCTGCCGCCGTCCTTCACCGACCGGATCGACCGGGACCGGCTGAACGTCCTCGCCCGCCGGCTGGCGGGCGAGGATCCGCGGGCACTGGCACGCCTCGTCGAGGACCCGGGCGCCGAGATGCTCCTCCGGCTGGCCGCGGGCACGCAGCTGGCCCTCGTGGGCGATCCCCGTACCACTCCCCTGGATCCCGCGATGGTGGACGTACCCGCCGCCCGGGTCCGGCTCGGGCTGCCCGAGGACCGGATCGACGCGGTCGTGACGGCCTGGCGCCATGTCGGTGTCACACGTGACTGGATCGTCAAGGAAGCACCGCAGTGCGAGACGTCCATCGCCGCTTTCCGTCTGGCCCGGTATCCCGTGACCAACCGGGAGTACCGGTTGTTCCTCCTGGAGAATCCGGACGTCGGACCGCCCACCTCATGGCGGTTCGGAGCGTACCCGCGCCACCTGGCCAACCACCCGGTGTGGAGCGTCCGGCCCGAGGACGCCGACGCCTACGCCGCGTGGCTCTCCCGCCGTACCGGGCGCGCCTTTCGCCTGCCCATTGAGGCGGAATGGGAGTACGCGGCGTCCCGAGGAGACGGCCGGGCCTACCCCTGGGGCGACGACCTCCCGGAGGACCACGCCAACACCGTGGAGAGCGGCCAGCTGAGCACGACCCCGGTCGGCATGTACCCGGCCGGACGCAGCCCGTTCGGCGCGTACGACATGGCCGGCAACGTCGAGGAGTTCGTGGCGGACGACTACCGCCCCTACCCCGGGGGCCGCCACGTCGACGACGACCTCCACGACGGTTCCGGCTCCTCCTACCGTGTGGCGCGCGGAGGAAGTTTCACCCGCTGCGCCGACCTGGCCCGCTGCTGCCGCCGCCATGGCTGGTACCGCCGTGATCTGTACGCCATGGGTTTCCGCCTCGCCGAGACCGTGGAGGGGTAGCGCTGACGCCGTGGTGCCCGCAGGACGTCGCCGACAGGGACGCGTACGGGTCCCCCGACCGGCGTGTGTCCCGTAGCTGCCCCTCGTCGGCCACCGCCGTCTCCGCCGGAGCGGTTGTGGCCGGCTCGGGCGGGCGGGTACCGGCCCACGTCCCTTCGCGGCGGGACGGCAGCCGGGTGCACGCCGAGGAGGCGGCGCTGCGCAGCCTCCTCCACACGGCCCGGCACCGCGCGGTGCCACGCGGACTTCTCGCTGGAGCCGTGCACCCGCCGCGCTTCGGCCCGCTCCCGTGCGCCCGGCTGGTACTGGAATCCGGCATTGCGCGAGTCGTCGTGGCCACCCGGCACACAGCCGCGCGGGCCAGGCTTCGGCAACCGGACGGGACCGACACGGGATACCGCCGGTATCGCGCACACGTGATACTGGTGCGGTCCCGACGAACAGCAGGAGGTAACGCCACATGCGGTGGTTCGTACGTACGGCAGTGGCAGCGGTCGCCGTGCTGGTGGTGGGCTGGGTGGGCTCCGGCGGCGCGCACGCACACGTGGCTCACAGCTCTGTGCTGGCCACCGATGTCGGCCCGACACGTTGACGTCACTCCGGCCCGCAGCGGCAGGCGGATTCCGTCGGGGGTGCGGCGCACAGGCGGCACCCCCGCGGGGGCCGGTGACGGTCCGGCTCCATCTCGCCCGGACGGGCGTTCAGCTCGCCGGTCGCGGCTGACCCAGCAGGAGGGGTTCCGGGCTCAGACCCATGGCCGTGAAGTGCTCGGCAGCGATCCGGTCGTGCTGCGCGGCCGCCTCCGGCAGCCCCAGGGCCCGTAGCGCCTCGCCCATGCCCTTGTGCGCCCGGGCGATCTCCATCCGTAGCTCGATCGCCGTCGCGTACTGAAGAGCTGACCGGTGGTGAGCCAGCGCGTGTTCGTACTCGCCACCGGCCAGACGTACACGGCCCAGCACGTTCTCCGCGGTGGCCAGCCTCGCCCTGGAGCCGTTGCCGCGCGCGGCCTCCACCGCGGCCGTGGCGTGGTCGCGCGCCACCTCCGGTTCACCGGTCCGTACGGCGACTTCCGCGAGGTTGGACAGGACCAGGGATGTCAGGGCCGGGGTGCGCAGCGGCTCGCACAACCGCAGGGCACGTCTCAGGCAGCGCATTGCTTCGTCGGCCTGCCCGACCCCCAGATGGGCCAGGGCCAGATTGCCGAGCGCGGTGACCTCGATGCCGGCGTCTCCGACGGCCCGCGCGGACCGCTCCGCCCGCCGGCCGGCGTCCACCGCGTCTGCGTGGCGTCCCTGACTCTCGGCGGCGAAACAGAGGTTGGCGAGGGACTGGGCCTCCTCGCGGACCAGGCCCAGCTCGCGGTGCGCCGCGGCGGCACGTGTGAGGTAGTCGATCGCGTCGTCCAAGCGCCCCACGCTGGTGCTCAGCACGCCGAGCCGGCTCAGACAGGCCGCCTCGGCACGACGGTCGTCGAGCCGGACCGAGACCGCCAGTGCCTCCTCCGACGAGGCGATGCCCTCTTGGAACCCGTCACGCTGCCATTGCGCGACCGCGAGATTGATCAGGGAGACACAGAGCAGTTCCGGGTCTCCATCCTGTCGGGCGGCCTCCACTGCCAGCCGTGCGGTCGCCTCGAAGTCCTCAAGGTAGCTCTGCGCGTGCAGGTAGAAACATATGCTGCGAGCTATGCACGCGGCGTGACGGCTCAGCCCGTGTTGGAGAGCCAGGTGGACGACGGTCACCGCGTTCCGCCACTCCCGGGCGAACCACGCCAACGCCTCCTCGGGACCGGTGAATCGAGACGACACCGAGCCTTCGTCGGTGCCCGGCACGAACCCGTACCGGACACGCCCGGGAAACAGCGCGTCGCAGGCCCGTTCCACATCGGCCAGGATGAACGCGACCAGGCGCCGCGCCGCCGCCGCCTGCCGCGCGGCGTCGGCCGGCAACGTCTGCGCGAAACTGCGCACCAAGTCGTGGAACGAGTAACGCCCCCACTCGAACTGCTGCAGCAGATGTACGTCCAGCAGGTGTTCCAGCGCCCGCTCCGCACCATCCGGGTCGCTCTGCAGCAGCGCGGCCGCGGCCGGCACATTGAAGTCCGTCCCCGGGTACACACTCAACAGCAGGAAGTCGTCCCGGTATTCGGCCTTCATGGCTTCGTACGACATGCGCAGGGCCGTGGCGACGCTCCGGTCGCCGGATTCCAGCTCGCCGATGATGCGCATGCCGTCGCCCAGGCGGTGGGCCAGATGCCGCAGGGACCAGTGGGGCCGCTTGCGCAAGCGTGCCCCGCAGACGCGCAGGGCCAGCGGGAGCCGCCCGCACAGACGGATGAGGTCGGCGGCGGCCTCGGGTTCGGCGGCCACTCGCTCGGCGCCCACGATCCGGCGCATCAGCTCGGCGCTGTCGTCCTCCGACAGCAGGCCCAGCGAAAGCCCCTCGGCCCCTTCGAGCTCAGGCAGACGGACCCGGCTGGCGATCAGGACCACGCCTCCCGCGGACGCCGGCAGCAACGGACGCACCTGAGCCGCGTCGACCGCGTTGTCCAGCACCAGCAGCAGGCGGCGCCGGGCCGTGGTGACCCTCCACAGGCCGATACGGCCGAGGGTGTCCTCGGGTATCGACTCACCGGGCACACCCACGGCCCGCAGGAGCACATTCAGCGCGGATCCGGCGGACAGCGGTTCCTCTCCCGGTGTGAAGCCGCGCAGGTCGAGGTAGAGCTGCCCGTCGGGGTGGTCCTTGGCCAGCCGGTGTGCCACGTGCACGACCAACGCCGTCTTGCCACTGCCGCCCATACCGTCGACGACGAGCATGTGGGGGCCGGACGTCTCCTCCACGGACGCGGACACGGCGGACGTGAGCACGGCCACCTCCTTCTGCCGTCCGGTGAAGTCCGCCAGGTCGCAGGGCAGTGTGCAGGGGACGGTCCCGGCCACGGTGGAGGGCGGCTGCGTCAGGACGGGGGCGGGCGGCGGCGGGCCGTTCAGCTCGGAGTCACCGCGCAGGATCGCGTCGCGGAGTTCCGACAGCCGGGGCCCGGGGTCGATGCCCAGCTCCTCTGCCAGCAGTGTCCGCAGCCGGCCGTACTCGTCCAGCGCCTCCACTTGTCTGCCGGACCGGTACAGGGCGAGCATCAGATGGCGGCGCAGGCTTTCCCTGAAGGGATGCAGGTCCACCAGCTCGCGCAGCTCACCGACCAACTCGCCGGCCTCACCGGCTTCCAGCCGGAGCTCGTAGCTGCTCTCCACGGCCGACAGGTAGCGTTCTTCCCAGGCCGTCGCCGTGGCCTCGACCAACGCTCCGCCGGCGCCGGCGAACATGGGTCCGCGCCACAGGGCCAACGCCGCCTTCAGGTGGATGACAGCGTTGTCAAGCAGTCCTTCCGCGCGGGCCTCCTGTGCGCGTCGTACCCTCGTGTCGAACAAGCGCAGGTCGAGTTGGCAGTCGTCGACCAGGGCCCGGTAGCCGGGCGGTTCGGTCACGATCAACGCGCGTCCCGAAGGCAGGCGGCGTCGCAGCTCTCCGACAGCCTTGCGGATCTGGTGCACCGCCGTCGGCGGGGGCTCCTCGTCCCACACTGCTTCCACCAGCCGCACCACCGGAACCACACGGCCGGCCTCCAGCAGGAGCATCGTTAGCACACGTTCGTTGATCGGTCCCCCGATCCGTAATCGCCGTTCGCCCTCCCATACTTCCAGAGGGCCCAGGAGGTTGAAATGCACGTGTCGCGGTCCTCCCTGGGTCGCATCGACTTGCGGCAGCCCAGTCAATGTATGTTCACCTGGTTTGCTTCTCAAACCCAACATCCGCATCGTCGCCCTCACATGCAACCGCGACGGGGAGGCGGCGGTACCGCGAAGCCACGGTTGGCGCGGGAGGTGCTGTCCCGGGTTTCCGCACGACGCGGGGTCGCCCGTGCGCGAGCTGGTGCCGTTCCCTGAACGGTGTTGCGGTAGGCCGCGATCGGGGCATCGCCGCATGGGCAGGGAGGCGGCCGGCTGAGGCGAACCACGGTTCGGGAGCTGCGCGCCGCGTACGACAACGTCGTCGGGGCGCCCCTGACGGCCATCGACACCGAGGACGATCAGTCCCGTCGGGCTTTCGATGCGGACGCTGCGCCGGCGACCGTTCGGCCGCCCAGCGGCGGGGCGGGATGCCGCATCCCTGGGTGCTCGGGGACGGAGCCGGTGGGCTGGGCGGCGGATGGCGGTCGCGTCGGGGGGCACCTGGGCCTCCGCAGCTTTCCGCACCAGCCGGGCACCGTGTCGAGGGACGTCACAAATGGGTGACACGTACGCGCCACCGACCCACCAGGAATCACAACCGGCGCTAACGTTCGCGCTATTGACACGTCCTGGGGGGACACATGACCAACCCATACAGCACGTCCCAGCAGCCGCCCGCCCGGATTGCCCCGAAGTGGGCACGCAAGCGGTACGTACTGCCCACGATCGGCCTGGCCTTCTTCCTCGGCATCGGCGCAGGCGCCAGCGACCAGAACAACGGCAGCGACGCCAAGCCGGCAGCCGACAAGGTGCGGCCGACCGCCACGGCCACGGTCACCACGACTGCCACTGCCACGGAAACGGCCACGCCGGAACCCGCGCCGACAGTGACCGAGACCAAGACGGTCAAGGTGAAGGTGACGGTCACCGCACACGCTGCCGCGGCGGGCTCCGGGAGCAGCGGCAGTTCGTCGGGCGGCTCTTCCGGAGGCAACAGCTCCAGCTCCTCGGGTGGCTCCACCGGGGCCGGGAACGGCGCCACCGCTCTCTGCAATGACGGCACGTACTCCTACGCCGCACACCACCAGGGCGCCTGCTCGCACCATGGAGGCGTAGCCGTCTTCTACAGGTGATGCGGCGCTGCAGGGCGAGTGCGGCAGAACGTGCTGTCGGCCAGACGCCGACGTACGGCTCCTGACCCGCAACCCGAGCCACAGTGACGGCCCCCGGCAAGGGCACCCCCGAGTTCCAGCGGCAGGAAATCGCAGGCGTTCCCGGTGTGCGGTACGAACAGGGGCCACCGCAGCTTGGTCGCATTGGCGGCTTGGCGTGCAACTCGTCGCGACACCCGACGCCTTGAGCAAGGCAAGGCCGGATCGTGGCCGTTCCTTTAGGGTGTGGCTGAGATCATGAGCCCGCGCATAGCTCCTGAGCCGAACCGTCCGGGACCGGCAGATCGGGCCTGCGGCCGGCAGGTCGTGCCTGCGGCCGGCGGCTTGCTCCCACCACGTCATCGCCTCACGAGCGGTGGGTCGACGACCCGCGCATCCGGCCCCGGTGCCGTCATCCGCACCGCCGATCCTTCCCTGGAGCTCATATGCGAAGACCTCGCCCCGCGTCTGGTGTGTCCGTGGCCGTTCTCGTCGTCGCGGGGGTGATGAGCGGCTGGGGAACCGGTGAGGCGGCGGCTGGGCCGAGCCCGGCCGGGACGCTGTACGTGAATCACGACGGGGTGTGCAGCGACACGGCGACGGGCTCGGCGAGCATGCCCTTTTGCACGGTGCAGGCAGCGGCGGACGCGGTGGCACCGGGGCAGACGGTTCGTCTCGAGTCGCCGGACGGCCTTCCCTACGTCGAGTCCGTGACCCTGACCCGGTCCGGCACCAAGGACGCTCCCATCACGTTCACCGGGGCCGCCCTCGTCCCCGGCGTCTCGCCGACGGTCCTCACCCCGAAGGGATCAGCACCGGCGCTGACGCTCGAAGCGGTGCACGACGTGCGTATCCAGTCGCTGGGGATCGGCTACGCGAGCGCGGACGCGGTAGCGGTGACGGGCTCCACGGGCGTCACCCTCGACCGGTTGTCGTTCCGTCGCCCGGTGCCGTCGGCCGGCGGCACCGGTACCGCGGTCAGCGTGGACGGCGACTCCTCGGACGTGACCGTGTCGCGCAACTGGGTCCCGCACGGGTACGCCTACGGCGTGCAGGCGCAGTCGGGAGCCTCGCGGGTCATCGTGACCACCAACGTGGTGACCGATCCGCGGCGGGGCGGGATCGCGCTGACGGGAACGTCCGGCGCCGCCGTGACGAGCAACACGGTCATCGCTCCGTGCGCCACCGGGATCTCGCTGGAAGGCGCGAGCCGGGGGACCGTGGAGAACAACGTGGTCGCCTCTGTCGCAGCGGGGCAGTCCGACAGTTGCCCGGCACCCACGGCTCCGCTCTACTCCGTGTCCGCCGCATCCGCTGACCAGGTCACCGGCGACTACAACGTGGCGGCGAACGGTGTCGGTACCTCCGCCCGGCCGCGGCCCGAGTACGCGTGGGCCGGCACCGCCTACACCACCGCCGTGTCGCTGCACGACGCGACCGGTCAGGGCGCGCACGACATCGACGGGCTCAACGTGTCCACCGCAGCGGCGCCGCCCGAGCACTCCGCGCTCATCGACTCCGCCGACGCCGACGCACCGGGTGAGCTCACCTCCGACATCGACGGCTTTCCGCTCGTCGACGACCCCCTCGTCGACGACACCGGCGCAGGCAGCGGCCCGACGGCCCGCCCCGACCGGGGCGCCTTCGAACGGCAGGACGCCATCACCGTCCCCGGCGACGACATGCCGTCGCCGTCACGGGGCGTCGCGCCGTTCGTCACCTCGGTGAGGACCGACGACGCCACCACTTCGTGGGGGAAGTCGATCGCGACGTACTCGGTCGACTTCGGGGACGGCGGCGCCCCGGTCACCCAGGCACCGGGCGCCCCGATCACGCACACCTACACCACGCCGGGCGTGTATGCCCCGGCCGTCACGGTGACCGACGCCGGCGGGTCGAGCCGCACCGTCCGGTTCGCCGCCGTCGACGCGGGTACGGCCACACCACCGGCCGCCTCGCTTTCCGGCGCCCTGGTCGCCACTGCCGACGGGCAGGTGGACGCCGGGGACGCGTTGTTCACCGTCGCGCAGCCGGCGGACGCGTGGGAAGTCGCCTCCCGGGTCCTGACGTTCGGTGACGGTGACCATGAGAGTCTGGCCGACGGCCCCCAGAAGATCGAGCACCAGTATCCGGCGGCGGGCTCGTACACCGCCACGCTGACCCAGACCGACCTGCTCGGCCGCACCACCACCGCCAAGGTGACCGTGCACGCCGCGGACGCCTTCCTGCCCATCACCGCGCAGTACGACGCCGAGAGGACGATCCCCGCCCACGGCGTGCTGAAGCTCTCCGCGGCCACCGTGCACGCCGACTCGGAGGGCGTCGACGCGGCGCGCCTGCAAGTCGTCACCAGCGGAGCCAAGGCCAGGGGCACCCTCACCCTCTACACCGACGGCACCACCAGGCCGGGCACCTCCACCGTCGGCTTCGAGCCCGGCCGGACGGTCTCCAACGAGGCGACGGTGAAGGTGACTCCCACCGGTGCGATCGACCTCTACAACGGCAGCTCCGGCCCGGTCACCGTCAATGTCGCCACGCTCGGCCTCCAGTCGCACGCGCAGTTCGGCCGCACCTACCACCCGGCCACGCCGATCCGTCTGCTCGACACCCGCGGCGCCACCGGCGGCCACACCGGGGCGGTCGCCGGCGGCCACTCGGTCACCCTGACCGTCTCGGGCGCCCACGGCGTCCCGGCCGACGCGAACGCCGTGGTGCTCAACGTGGTGGCGACCGCCACCAAGGGCTCCGGCAGCCTGACCGTCTCCCCCGCCGGCACCATCAACTCCGGTGCGAGCGGCCCGTACTGGACCACGGGGCAGACCGCCAGCGTCCAGATGGTCGTCCCCATGGTTCCGCTGCTCAACGGCAAGGTCGTCCTCCGCAACAACAGCAAGTCCTCGGCGCACCTCGTCGCGGACGTGGTCGGCTGGTACGGTCCCACCGCGAGCGGTACGACGTTCCAGCCGGTCAGCCCGGTCAGGATCCTCAACACCCGTACGGGAACGGGCGGGAGGACCGCGAAGCTCGGCGCTCACGCCACGCTCAGGCTCAAGGTCACCGGCGCCCACGGGGTACCGGCGAGCGCGGTGCGCGCGGTCGACCTCAATCTCACGGTGCCCTCGCCGAGCGGCAGCGGCTACCTCGTCGCCTACGCCGACGGCACCACCCGACCGGACGTGCACTCGGCCGACTACACCAGCGGACACTCCGCGGCCGGCGCCGCGCTGGTCAAGGTGGGCGCGAACGGTGAGATCGACCTCTACAACGCCGGCTCCACCGCCGTCGACGTCGACATCGACCTCCTCGGCGACTACGGCCTCAACACCGTGGGCTGACCGCACGACAGGCCGTCGAGTCCACCCTCGGATGCCCCGGAGTTCTCCGGGGCATCCGACATGCTCTTCGGCAGCGACTGGCCTTTCACGCCCACCCCGGCCGGGCAGTTCTTCGCCAACGGTCTCGACACCGGCGTCGACGCCACGACGCTGGAAGCCGTCAACCACGTCAACGCCGGACTGCTGTTGAGCGGCATGGCCGCGCCACTGCTTGAGCTTGCTGATACACCGCTCAACGGTGTCGCGCTGCTTGTAGGCCTCGCCGGGACCGCCTCCGGTGTGGCCCTGCGGCGGCCTGTCCGCAAGGGCGCCCGGCTTCTGGCCATGACCTGCTGGAACCCAGGTGCGTCACCGTCACCGGCCTGGCCAGGCGTGGTGACGTAAGCGAGTGGTCGGCAGCGGCCGTCGGCAGCGAGGTGGATCTTCGTGGTCAGCCCGCCACGGGAGCGTCCGAGGGCATGATCGGCCGGCTCGTCGGCCGGGGCCCCCTTTGACCGGCCCCCGCCGCGTGCCGCTGAGCCCGCACGATCGTGGAGTCGACGGCGACGACCCAGCTCCATCCACGGCATCCCGGTGCGGCACTTGAACGCGAGCGTGTCGAACCCCTGCCGCTGATCCCGCCACCGGCCGCCCCGCTTCCTTCTGGCGCGCGCTCCTTGCTCTCATCCATTCGAGTTGCGCACTCACGAACAGTTATGTACTGTTACTTTCAGTAATGCACCCACCCGGGCATTCACGAGCCAAGCGACTGCAGAACCGTCCCGAATGCTCATACGTGCAGCAATCACGGGCGCGCCGCACTACTTTCCTCACGGACGACCGATTCGATGCCGTGAGAGTGCCGCGAATGCCCCCCTCAGCGATTGAGACCATCCGAGGAGACATCATGCCCGAGGCTCTCCGTGCGCCCTCTCGCAGGAAGTTCCTCTCCACTTCGGCCGCCGTGGCCGCGTCAGCGACAGGTGTCGTCGGCCTGCGCTCCTGGGACCTGTCCGGAAAACCGGCCGCGGCGAGCGAGCGGCAAGCCATCCGGCCGTTCCGGGTGGACATCCCGGAGCGAGAACTCACCGAGCTGCGGCGCCGCATCGCGGCGACACGGTGGCCCGACCGGGAAACGGTCCGCGATCAGTCCCAGGGCGTCCAACTGGCCACCATGAAGGAACTCGCCGGCTATTGGGAAACCACCTACAACTGGCGAAAGGTCGAGAAGAAACTCAACTCGCTGCCGCAGTACAAGACGGAGATCGACGGGCTGGACATACACTTCATCCACGTTCGCTCCCGTCACCCGGACGCGCTCCCGATGATCCTGACCCATGGCTGGCCCGGATCCGTCCTGGAGTTCCTGAAGGTCATCGGCCCGCTCAGCAACCCCACGGCCCACGGCGGCCGCGCCGAGGATGCCTTCCATCTCGTCATACCGTCCATGCCCGGCTACGGCTTCTCGGAACGGCCGACGACCACCGGGTGGAATCCCGACCGCATCGCCCGCGCCTGGGCCGTGCTGATGGAGCGGCTGGGCTACAAGCACTACGTGTCCCAGGGCGGCGACTGGGGTGCCGTCATCTCGGACAAGATGGCGGTCCAGCGGCCGGCAGGACTGCTCGGGATCCACGTCAACTTCCCCGCGACCGTCCCGCCGGACATCGCCAGGAAACTGGCGTGCGGCGACCCCGTACCCGCCGGCCTGAGCCCGGACGAGAAGGCGGCGTACAACAAGCTGGCCACCTTCTACAAAACCGGATCAGGCTACTCGGCCATGATGGTCACCCGCCCGCAGACCGAGGGATACGGGCTCGCGGATTCCCCCGTCGGCCTGGCCGCCTGGATGTACGACAAGTTCGCGGCCTGGACGTACAGCGGCGGCCATCCGGAGCGCGTGCTCACCAGGGACGAGATGCTCGACGACATCACGCTCTACTGGGTGACGAACACCGCGACTTCTTCCTCGCGGCTCTACTGGGAGAACAACGCCAACAACTTCAACGCCGTCTCGGTATCGGTCCCCGCCGCCATCACTGTGTTCCCCGGCGAGATCTACCAGGCACCGAGAAGCTGGGCGTCGCGCGCGTACCACAATCTGTTCTACTACAACCGGGTCCGCAACGGCGGCCACTTCGCGGCCTGGGAAGTCCCGGACATCTTCACGAAGGAGCTACGCGCGGCCTTCGGTACGCTGCGCCGCACGCATGGCACGGGGAAGTAGAGCGCCTCGGCGTCCTCGTACATGCCTTCCGGGGAGCCGCTGGCGGTACAGCCCAGCAGGGCACGCCTCCGGCCTCAACGCCGGTTCGCCTCGCGGAGTCCGGGGCTGAGGTGACACGGCGAGCCGGTCGGTAGCGGGTCGGTGGGGGCGCACCATGCTCGGCCATCACTGTCAGTGCCTGGCTCTAGGCTCCCGCCATGTCATGGATGGCGGGGTTGAGCTTTGAGTACGAACCGCAAGATGAGTTCTGCACCTGGTGTGCGGAATGGGTCACTCGACTCGTCAATGACCGGCTGTGCGTGAAGTGCTATCGCATGCAGCGGGGGATCAAGAAGTATGGGCTCTCGATCGCCAGGTACAACGCCATCTGGCGCGCGCAGGGCTTCGCATGCGGCCTCTGTGGGGGCAACGAGGAGCCGTGCGATGGGGGTATCCCTCATGCTGCGCCTCGGCCGTGGCACATCGACCATGACCACGCCTGCTGCCCCCAGGGGCGGTCCTGTGGCCGCTGCGTACGCGGGATCCTCTGCCGACGCTGCAACGTCAACGAGCTGCCGCGGCACGAGCGCGTCCTTCGCCGAGGTGTCGGCCTGCGGAACCCCCTGATCGACGCCTACCTCAGCAACCCCCCGGCGAAGTCCGAAGAGGCAAGAGTCATCCGCGGACGCGACGACACCTACCTCCCGACCTCGTGGGCCTTCATCCACGACGAGCAAGCGGCCGAACAGGCCGCGCGCCGTGGCGTGAATACGGCGAGCGCAGCAGTCTTCTGAAGCTCCGCAACGTGGCGCAGACCCCGTACGCCTCCGGCCCCGTGGCCGACCAAGCGCAGACCGGACTGCCCGCCGGCGAACACCGCCCCGCCGGGCCGGCAGGGCGGCTCAGCGTGACAGCGGCGAGGGCTCACCAGTGCGTGTGTCGACGTTGTGCGCCTGCCGGCCTGTGTAGGCGGGCAGGAGCACGATCAGGTACGTGCGTTTCGCGCGCGGCTGATCTACCGGCCATGTTCGGACGCCCGGTCGGACGGTCGCAAGAGCCATGGCCTGATCACTGCCATACGGCGGAGGTTACGCCAGCTCCGGTACCGCCACGACGTTCTCGACGGCTGCCCCACCGGCACCGGAAGGTCGGGAACCGCCTCACCCGCGATGGATCGTGGAATGCTGTGCCTTGACGGGCGAAGGCTAGGCTCGTGGCTGAGCACGGTTACCGACGAGGGGGTTCCGAGGTATGAGCGGGCGAGTGACGGCGGTCAGCAGCAACGGGGAGTACTCGTTCACCAAGCCGAACCGGGACAGCGTCAGATTGCTCACCGGTCTTGGTGTGGAGGGGGACGTTCACGCCGGTGTGACGGTCAAGCACCGCTCGCGCGTCGCGCAGGATCCCACCCAGCCGAACCTGCGCCAGGTCCACCTCATTCATGAAGAGCTCTTCGCCGAGGTCGGCGAAGAAGGCTTCAAGGTGGCGCCCGGCGAACTTGGCGAGAACATCACCACGAGCGGCATCGATCTGCTCGGTCTGCCGGTCGGCACATTGCTGCGCATCGGCGACTCCGCCGTCCTGGAAGTCACCGGCCTCCGCAATCCCTGCCTGCAGATCGACAACTTCCGGGACGGGCTGCTGAAGCAGGTCGTCGGCCGCGACGAGGCGGGGAACATCGTGCGCAAAGCCGGAATCATGAGCATCGTGAGGGAAGGCGGCGTAGTGCGCCCTGGCGACATGATCGAAGTGGAGCTTCCCAGCGGTCCACATCGACCCCTGGACCGGGTCTGACCAGTTTCCCGGGCGGGCCTTGAGGTGTGAAGTCTCGGGGCCCGGTGACTGCCGACGCCCGCGGCTTCGTCGCGATGCGCAGGCACCTGAGACTGTCGAGGTCGAGGGCGCGCAGGTTGGCGGCGTACTCTTCGGCCGACCGGGAGCCTGCGAGAGCCGCTTCAGGAACGGCTGCCTCGTCGTGCTCTACGGCCAGCCGGTGTCGCGCATCGCCCAGCGCACCACGAACAAGATCCTTACCGGAGCTGAGGCGTTCAGCTTCAGCTGGGCCCCGGCCAGTGAGATTCCCGAGCCCCTGGAGTGGGTCAGGGCTGGGGCTGGAGGTCGATGACGACCTTGCCGCGGACGTGTCGGGCCGCCTGGAGCTCGACAGCCGCGCGGATGTCCTCGACGGGGTAGGTCGCCGCGAGGGGTACCCGCAGGCGGCCCGCCGCGACGAGGCGCGCGATGTTCTCGAGAGCGTCGGGCGCGGCGTTGGCGCCGTTGGCGGCGGGAACGCCGTCGACCTGGGCGGCGATGGTGCAGATGCGGTCGTCCGGGACTCCCAGTTCGCGCGCGACGTGCACCGTGTCCGTGCCATGCAGGTCCAGGGCGGCGGTAACGGCGCCTGCACCGAGATCGCGGACTCTGCCGGCCAGGCCCTCGCCGTACGCGACCGGTTCGGCGCCGAGGCTCCGCAGATACTCCGCTGACGACGGCGAGCCGGTCCCGATGACGCGCGCGCCCGCGATCCGTGCCAGCTGGACCGCGAACACGCCGACTCCGCCGCCCGCGCCGCCGGCCAGCACCGTGTCGCCTGGACCGAGGCCAAGTATGTCGAGAGCGGCGGACGCGGTGCTGCCCGCGATCGCGAGCGTGGCGGCGGTGCGGTCGTCGACCCCGTCCGGGGTGTGGTGGGCGATGCCGCCGGCGATGTTCCCGTCCGCGTCGAGGACGACGTAGTCGGCGACCGCCCGGGACAGTGCCGCCCCGAAGACGCGGTCACCGAGCGCGAAGCCGTTCACGCCGGCACCGACCTGGTCCACGACTCCGGCGTAGTCGGTGCCGAACCCGCAGGGCAGGCTCAGGCCGAACCGTGCCGCGGTCCCTGCGTCGGCGGTCATGATCCAGTCCATCGGGTTCAGTCCGGCTGCCGACACGCGGACGCGGATCTGCCCGTCGCCCGCCTTGGGTTGAGGCACATCCTTGACGGCCAGGACCTCCGGGCCGCCGAACGAGTCGAGCAGGACAGCCCTGCTCGGGCCGTCTCGAAGTGCGTCGCCGTGTTGCTGCACGTCTTACTCATTTCCTCGTGTTCGTGGAGCCGCTTTAAACGGACTATGCTCCGCTTATGGAATCCAGCATAACCGGAGCGTGATCCGTTTGACGAGTTCCAAGCCGCGGGGGACACGGGCCGACGCCGTCCGCAACCGCGATCAGCTGCTTGAAGTCGCGACACGCGTGCTCGCCTCGCCCGACGCCGAGACGTCCCTGCGCGCCATCGCCCGCGAGGCCGGTGTCGGTATCGGGACGCTCTACCGCCACTTCCCGACGCGCGAGTCCCTCGTGGAGGCCGTCTACCGCGATCAAGTCGGCCGCCTCACGAACGGCGCCCGGGACTTGCTCGCCGAGGAGGCCCCGGCCGTCGCGATGCGACGATGGATGGACCTGTTCGGCAACTGGATCGCGACGAAGAACGGCATGCTCGACACCCTGCCGACCCTGATCGAGTCCGGCGCGGTCGGCCACGCCCAGACCCGGGACGAGCTCCTGAACGCGATAGCGACGATCCTCGACGCAGGCCGCGCAGCCGGAGACCTCCGGTCCGACGTCACCGCCGAAGAGGTCGCGGCCGGCCTGATCGGGATCTTCACGGTCGCGCACCAGTCCGGCCACGCGGTCACGGCCGATCGCCTCCTGGACATCCTCCTGGACGGCCTTCGACCTCAGAGGCACCCGTGAGGACCAGCCGAACGAAGGCGACTGCCAGGACTGGGCAGTACGGAGGCTCTGTCCCGCCCGCGTTCGGCACTGTTCGTTCGGCTCGCTGCGCGGCGGCGGTGAGCAGTTGCGCGACAGGCCAGGAATCCGCCGGGCGCGTCGGTGCCCTCGCTCAGTTCGCGCCGGATCGTCCCGCTCGGGCACGTAGGCAGCTGGTGGTCGGGGTCTGGCAGGTCGCGGCTCGCCGAGGACGAACCGTGAGAGGTGGGCGGGTGGCGGCTCGCGGGTGGCTGCGCGTTGGTACGGAGACCCTACGAGGTCGAGATACCGTTCCTCGGCCGATGGGCTGCTGATACGCAGGCGGTGGTGGCGGTGGCGGCGGCGGGAGCCGTCGTGGAGGTTCCCACCGCCCTGGGTCGCGCTCGCAGATCACTGTCCGACGGTCCACTGTTGAGGCTGTGGACTCCTGGAAGCGACGTCCTGCTGGGCTCGGGCGGATATGGCGGCCACGTCACACGGGTCTGCTGATTCCGCTCGTGCTCATTGTCCTGATCACGGTCGCGGACACGGTGACCCCTGCCGAAATCGTCCTCGGCCCCCTGCTCGTGATCGCGCCCGCGCTCACCGCGTGGTTCGAGGGCCCCTGGACGACGGGCGGCGTCGGAGTCCTGGCCGTGGCGGCCCAGACGTTCATCGGCTGGCGGTCCGGGCTGCTGACCTCACGGGGCGTGATGGTGCAGATCATCGCTCTGTCCGTGCTCGTCACCCTGATCGTGGTCATGTGTGTGGTGCGGGATCGGCGCAGCCGCCAGCTGGCGCAGGTGCGCTCGGTCGCCGAGGCCGCCCAGCGCGTCTTGCTGTGGCCCTTGCCGAACCATCTGGGGAGCCTGCGGCTCGCTTGTCTCTATCTGGCCGCCGAGGACGAGGCCGAGATCGGCGGTGACCTGTACGCGACCGCGCACACCGAGGGCGCGGTCCGCCTGATGATCGGTGACGTGCGGGGCAAGGGCCTGCCCGCGATCGGGGAGGCCGCCCTTGTTCTCGGCGCCTTCCGGGAGGCCGCTCACCAGCACGCCGGTCTGCCGGAGCTGGCCGGCGCACTGGAGAGGAGCATCGCTCGATACCTCGCCGACTTCGAGCCGCTGGACGAAGCCGGGGAGCGTTTCGTCACGGCGCTGCTGCTGGAGATTCCGGATGACGACCACGTCGTACGATTGACCAGTTGCGGCCATCTGGCACCGCTCCGGCTCGCTGCGGACGGCTCCGTGAGCACCCCGGACCTGCATCCCGCACCTCCACTCGGCATCGGCCTGACGGACACCGAAGATCACCCAGTGGATGTGGTGCCTTTCGCCCCCGAGGACACGCTGCTGCTCTACACGGACGGTGTCATCGAAGCGCGGGATCGCAGCGGTGCCTTCTACCCGATCACGGACCGCGTCGCACGGTGGGCCGGCAGCGACCCCGAAGCGCTGCTCCAGCACCTCAGGCGTGACCTCATCGCCCATACCGGCGGACGCCTCGGCGACGACATCGCCCTCATCGCCGTCCGCCGCGCCACCAACCCGTACTCACGGCACCACCTCGGACAGGCTTTCCCGTCCGGTGGACTCCGCCACGGTTCCGGATCCGCCCGGCCACCGAGCTGAGTATGAGGTCACCGCGCTCCAAGATCGCCTCGTCAGCGAGTTCCAGGGCGTCGAGCCCGTGCCGTGCGCAGACGGTGCCGGCCACCTCACTCGCCCGAAGCAGGCAGGCATACAGCAGGAACAGGAACAGCAGCGCGGAAATCAACGGCTGGGCAAAAAAGACGCGGATGTATGTGCCCCCTGACCTTGCCTCGATCACTCAAGGTCTCCGGCTACGTTACTTTCGGTGACGTACGGAGATGCCGTACCGGGTGATCCGATGCAGCCTGTGTAAGGGCTCCGCTCCGCTCCGTGAGTCGACGGAGCCCATGCCTCGTCAGAGGCGTTCGTCCGTCTCATCAACGGGAGAACCCATGAGCACCAAGTTCCGCGGCCGTAGTGCGCGCGCTCTGGCGGTCTGCGCCCTTTCCTCCGCGCTGGTCACCGGCGGCTCGGTCGCAGTGTCCGCCGCGCCCACTCCGACCCCGACGCCGAGGATGACCCACCGCGCCGCGTCGGTCACCGTGCACGCGAGCCCGACGACCGTCAAGGCAGGTCAGAAGGTCCGGTTCACCGGACGTACCACTGGCATCCCGGTCGGTGCCTCGGTCAGGCTCCAGCACGAGACGAACGGAAAGTGGACCACGCTCAAGGCAAGCACCGTGGTCAAGAAGGGCAACTCCTACGCCGTGACGACCAGGCCCACCGCCAAGGGCACGCAGCACTACCGCGTCACGGTCGGCAAGACCCACTCCCCGACGGTCACCGTGACCGTGCGGTAAGGCCCCGCGCCGAACAGGGCGGGGCCGTGCCCTCCACCGTTGGGGGGCACGGCCCCGTTCCGTGCCGCTGCCCGGCCTCGGACCGATCAGTGCTATCGGACCGATCAGTGCTGGGGGTGCGGATGTGCGTGGAACAGGCTGCGCCGCTGGGCGGTCGTGCCGCCGGCGAGTTGACCGATCTCGACGCGTGTCCTGATGGCGCGGACCACCTCGGTCAGGCCGACGACGATGGCCATGACGCCCACCACCAGGGCGAGTGTCGCGATCGAGGCGAAGGGCATGACGATCATGACGATGCCGGCCATCGTGCCGATGATGCCGAAGGCCACGTGCCGGCCGCGGGCCGGCATGGTCTGATCGGAGGCCGGGGCGACCGTCTCCAAGGTGCCCCGCAGCAGCCAGCCGAAGCCGATCCACAGGGCGAGCAGGAAGACCGACTCGAGGGGGCCCCGGAAGCAGACCAGTCCGAGCAGAATGGAGGCCGCGCCGGTGATGAAGTGCAGTACGCGAAGGTGCCGGGGGACGTGGGTGCCGAAGGCACCGGCGAGTTGGAAGACACCGGTGGCCGGCAGATAGACGCCGAAGAGCACGCCGACGACGCGGAGCGTCTCGCCGGGCCAGACCAGGGCGATGACGCCTAGGGCGATCGTGGCGAGGCCCAGGGTGAGCAGGATCTGCCAGCCCATGTTCGCCAGGGCGGTCATGCCTTCGGCCAGGGGGCCCTCCTGTGGTTCGGTCCCGCGTGGGGAGACATGACCGGAGGGATCCGAAGGAGGTGTCATGGCACCTACCTGGAGAAGCCGAGGGCATACCCCGGCGCCGTCGCCCTTCACCAGGACCTGCCCCGGGCCGGGCTCGGGTACCGGCACCTCGCGCGGCTCGGGCGGTTGCTTCCACCCGTGGCTCCGCCCATGACGCGGCACACCGGATGTACCCGGCACTTGTGTCGACAACAGGCCCGGTCGCCTTCGGCACATCCGGCACCGCGAGGGGTGGGGCTGGGGGCGTACCTGCTCAGCCGGTGTGGGCGACCACGGCACCGATGATCTTCTCGCCGGTCGAGGACATCATCGACGTCAAGGTCAGCACCCGCTCCGGGGAGGTGGGGGCCATCGTCTGAGCGATCATTCCGCCCATCGACGCACCGACCACGTGGGCGCGTTCGACACCCAGCGCGGTGAGCAGGCCAAGGCCGTCGTCGGCCATATCGAGAAGCCGGTAGGGAACCATCGCGCGGGCGGCGGGAATGTCACCCGAACTCACGGTGGCGATGAGCTTCCCCATGTCTACGGGGTGGCTGTCGAACGTGGACACGGCCTGTTACCTGCGCATCCACCACCAGATCCGCCCGTGATCCGCCGGACGATCCCTGATACTGCAACCGCGCTCGCGGTCGGCTCCGGCTCCGGCTCCGGCTCCGGCTCCGGCTCCGGCTCCGGCTCCGGCTCCGGCTCCGGCTCCGGCTCTGGCTCTGGCTCTGGCTCTGCGGGAGGCTGATCGCTCCGCTGCGGCGGAAGACAGCCCGCGCCACCGCCCCGCCCGGCCGTCCGCAGGCGACGCCGCACCGGCGGCCGCCGCCGCGACCGCGGTGGCACTGCTTGCCGCCCAGGCGCCGGCCGCGGGCACGTCATGGGCGGCACTGCGTGGGCACTTCATGGGTACGACCGACCGTCCTCACCCGCCCTGGCGAGGCGGAAGGGCCCGGTCAGCTCTTACCCGGAAGCGCGGCAAAGAGCCCCCTGCAACTCCCCTCAGCCCCCGCGCAGCCACCACACCAGCAGGCTCACGGCGCCCGAACCGGCGGCCCCGGCAGCGCCGATGGCAGCCTGACGGACGAGACGTCGCCAGAAGGCGGCGCGGACGGCCCGGGGCCGCCCGGCCTCGTCGGTGATCCTCATGCTTCTTCCTCTCGCTCACACCAGGTCCCGGTCCATCGTGGCCGCGGCGAGCCAGCCGGAGAGCGTTGCGCGTGTTGCCTCCCGAAGTGGCAGCAGGCAGGCGGGTGTTGCCACCCTGGACGGCAACGGTGCCGGCCCACTGCGGGGTTGGAAGGCCAGCGATACTGCCGGAATGTACGAAGAGCACGTACGCGCCCCCGGCGAGCCGACCGTGACCGCCCCGCCGGTCACGCTGGCCGCTCTGAAGAACAGCCTGCCCCCGGAGAGGCGGGCGCTGGCGGAGGATCTCCGCCGGGTCTTCCTGCTCCTCGGAGTCAGCGTGCGGCGCTATGCGGCCCGCCGGTTCCTCCACCCGGGTTCGGTGAGCCGGTACCTCAGCGGTGAGCGGGTCCCGCCGTGGGACTTCGTCGCCGGGGTCATCACGGACGTCCAGGACAGGCAGGCCCCCCTCACCCCCGAGGCGGAGGCGGCGCTGCGGGACCTGCACCGGGCGGCGCTCAGGAGCAACCAGCACGGCAGCGAGGTGCAGGGACTCCAGGACCAGCTGGCCGAGGCAGACGAGGAGACCCGTCGTATCACCACGCGGCAGCGTGCCCTGGAGGAGGCGCTGCTGGACCGGGAGGGCCGCCTGGCCCGGGTACGGAGCCGGTGCCGGAAGCTGGAGACACAGCTGGAAGCCCGCCGGGGTGAGGTGGAGCTGTGGCAGGGGGAGTACGCCCGGCTCCAGGAGGAGAGCGGTGACCTCCAGGAGCAGGTCGTCTACCTTCAGGAAGCGTTGGCGGTCACCCGTGCCGAACTGATCGCCGCCGAGGACCTCTGCCACCGGTTGGAGGCCCGGCTCGAGACCCTTCAGGAGGTGTCCGAGTCCGGCCGGGAGGGCGATGAAGCTCCCTCGATCATGGTGATGCTGGAGGAGGCCGACCGCAGGTCCTCGGTGCCGGAACTGGTGCGCGCCGTGGGCGATCTGGAGCTGCGCACCCGTAAGGCCATGGCGAGCGAGCTGGTGCGGTCGGCCAGTCAGTCCCGCACCGTCGAGGAGGTGGCCGGACTTCTGTGCGCGCTGCGGCAGGCGGGGTTCGACGCGCATGCGCGGACCGCGCTGCCCGCCATGGTGATGGTGCGCTCGGTCGACGACACCAGCGCCCTGGCCAGGGAACTGTTCCGGGAGGGCCTGGAGGATTACGTGGTGACCCTCCTGCAGGCATCGGTCAAGTTCCACCAGCCCGAGGACCTGGCCGACTTCGCCCTGGCGCTGCACCGGGCCGGCCTGCCGGGACACGCCGAGAGTCTCCTGGGAGCGGCGGCCGCGGTCCGCCCGGTCCCCGACCTGGTGGCGGTGACCCTCACCCTGGCCGGTGGGGAACTCGACGACGCGGTGGTCGTCGCCATGTCCGCCGCCGCCCAGCGCACCGTTCCCGATCTGGTGACACTGAGCATCACGCTGCGCGACAGGAACCTGGTCCGGCAGGCCGATGCCTTACAGCGGGCGGCGGCGGCCAGACGGTCCGCGGCGGACATCGCGGAGTTCATACGGTCCCTGACCGACCACGGCCTCGGGCCGGACGCCGAGGCCGTCTTCGCCGAGACCCAGGCCCGCAGCGTCGGTCATCTGATTCCGCTCGTCCAGGTGCTCCGGGACGGCCGCGACTGGTCGGTGCTGTCCCGGGCCGCGCGGTGCCGTCCCGTCGACGACGTCGCCATCCTGATCAGCGAGCTCTACCTGGCTGGACGTGACCAGTTCGCAGCGGACCTGCTGGTCCTGGTCGTGCGGACGAGAACGGCGGACCAGATCGCCCAGCTGCTGCACGACCTGGACGGCGCGACCGTGGGCGCGGGGCCGCTGCTGCGGACCGCGGCTCGCGTCCTGGCACCGGCGGATGCCGCGGCGCTGCTCACCCTGCTGGAGCACCACGGCCTGGCCGAGCCCGCCGAGACCGTCTTCCAGTGCATGCTGCACGGTGAACTCGTCGGCCAGGCGGGCCAGTTCCTCGTGGCCCTCGCCAGGGCGGGATCGCGGTACGCCGGCCAGGACCACCTGTGCCGGCTCGCCGACGACATGGATCTCGCCCCGCTGACGTCCCTGCTGCTGGCACTCGAAGCCGCGGGGTACATCGGCCCCCTCGACGCGGTCATCCGCACCAGGTACGCCGACTGCCCGGTCCTCGACGTCGCCCTGCTGGCCAAGCAGCTCTCGGCGGGCGGCGGCGACCGCGGGGAACGGGTGCTGGAACGTGTCCTGGACCGCGTGCTCCACCTGCGCTCGCTCGCCGATCAGGCGGCCCTGGTCGGCGCCCTGCAGTCCGCGGATCTCCGCTTGGTCGCGGAACGGCTCGCCGCCAAGGCCCTGCGGACGCACGGGCGGCGCTTCAGAGAGGAGCTGACCCGGGAACGGACCAAACACGAGCAGAAGGTCCTGTCCCGCTCCTTCTGGCTCCCCGACCGTCCCCGCCCCCACCCCCACCGCAGAGGCAAGCGCGGGTAGATGTGACTGCGACCGGCCCGGGACACCATCGGACGGCACGCCCGCACGGACCCGCCGTACCCGCGCCGCGCACCCCACGCACCCACGCACCCACGCACCCACGCACCCCGCCAGCGCCTACAACCGGCCTGAACCGAACGCTTTCCTGTCATGTTTCGGACACGATCCGACGCCGTTCGCCGTCACCGACGGCACCGACGCACGCCCGGCCGGGTGACGCGGGGAGAGCGGAGCGACAGGGGAGGCTCCCGCACCGACGCGCCGGTCACCTCCTCCCGCCTGCGGGAACGGCACTCGGCCCAGCGGCTCCCGGCCGGCCGGACCGGCACGCCGCACGCCACCCGCAGGACACCGTGAAACATCACCGCAACGTTTCACCAAGATCTTCCATCCGCCTCCGGTGGCAGAATATCGGCGACCATTGCGGACGCCCCTGACCACCGCATTGACGTGGCCTGGACCCGCATTTAGTCTTGCCCCTCGTGCGGCCGGCAGGTAGCTGAAGGAATACGGTCTTATCGCGTCCGGAGGGGCGGTCAGTATGCCCGCAATCTCGTCGCCGACATCACCTACTCTGGTTCATATACTCCGGGACAGAGCATTAGAAAATCCCGACGCCACGGCGTACGTATTCCTCGTCGACGGCGAGGACGACGAACGGCGGATCAGCTACCGGGAGCTGTACGCGGCGGCCGCCGACGTGGCCGACGCTCTCGGCGCGCGGCACGGGCGCGGCGAACGGGCGCTCCTCCTCTTCGCCCCGGGCCTCGACTACATCACCGCGTTCTTCGGGTGCCTGCTCGCGGGCGTCGTGGCCGTGCCGGCCTACCCGCCCCAGGACGCCCGCAGCCTCGGCCGGCTGGACGCCATCATCGCCGACGCGGGCGCGAGCATCGCCCTGACCACGAAGGACCTGCTGCCGATCGCCCGGTCGGCGCTGGACGCCCCGCTGGAGTGGCTCGCGACCGACGCCCTGGCGGGCGGCGCGCCCCAGGCGGACGGGCCGCTCGGCGCCCGGCCGGTCGCCACGGCCCCGGAGGACCTCGCCTTCCTCCAGTACACCTCCGGTTCGACGCGGCTTCCGCGCGGCGTCATGCTGTCGCACGCGAACCTCATCCACAATCTGGAAGCCATCTACCGGGCTTTTGCCGGGTCCGGTCACGACGTCATGGTGAGCTGGCTCCCCCCGTATCACGACATGGGCCTTATCGGAGCCATCCTGGAACCACTTTACGGCGGATTCCCGGGCATTCTGATGGCGCCCCTGCATTTCCTCCAGAAACCCTATCGGTGGCTGAAAGCGATCTCCGTGCACCGGGGCACGATCAGCCCGTCCCCGAATTTCGGATACGAACTGTGCCTGCGGAAGATCGACGACGAACAACGGGCGTCGCTCGACCTCTCGTCCTGGCGCGCCGCCGTGAACGGTGCGGAACCCGTGCGCGTGGACACGACCGAGCGGTTCACGGAACGGTTCGCCCCGGTCGGCTTCGACGCCGGCGCCTTCCGTCCCAGTTACGGCCTGGCGGAGGCCACCCTGCTGGTGACCGCCGACCCGGTCGGCGAGAGCGTGCGCCGCTTCCCGGTCGAGGGCGTGTCCCGGATCGCGTGCGGGACCGCCCGGGGCGACCAGTCCGTCGTCGTGGTGGACACCGTCACCCTGGCGCCGGCCGGGGCGGGGCGGGTCGGCGAGATCTGGGTGTCGGGACCGAGTGTTTCGGCGGGTTACTGGGGCCGTCCCACCGAGAGCGCGGCCCTGTTCGGCGCCACGCTCCCGGACGGCCGGGGCCCGTACCTGCGCACCGGGGACCTCGGGGCCCTGGACGAGGAGGGCGCGCTCGCCGTCACCGGCCGGCTGAAGGACCTGCTCATCCTGCGGGGCCGCAACGTGTACCCGCACGACGTGGAGGGCGCCGCCGAGCAGAGCCACCCCGCCCTGCGGCCCGGATGCGCCGCGGCGTTCACGGTCCCCGTCGACGCGGAGGAGCGGCTGGTCCTGGTGGCGGAAGTCGTGGACGGCGCGGACGCGGAAGCCGTCGCGCTCGCCGTCCGCCGGGCGGTGCGCGAGGAGTGCGAGGCCGACCTCCACGAACTCGTGCTCATCCCGCCCCGCACCATCCCCAAGACCTCCAGCGGCAAGATCCAGCGCCGCGCGACGCGCGAGGCGTACCTGTCCGGGGACCTGTCGCCGGTCGGCGGCTGGCGGCCCGAGGGCACGGCGGCGTCCGGCGAGCGGACCGCCGTCCCCGCGCGCACCCCGCTGGAGGCGCTGATCGCGGACATCTGGGCGGAGCTGCTCGGACGGGACGAGGTCGGGGTGCACGACGACTTCTTCGCCTCGGGGGCGCAGTCCCTCCTCCTGTCGCAGCTCGCCGTCCGCATCGAGGCGGAGCTGCCGGTACGGGTCACGACGGGCGACCTCTTCCAGGCCTCGACCGTCGCGAAGCTGGCCGCCCTGCTGGAGAGCAGACCGCTCACCGTGGACGACGAGCAGGCCGCCGGTCTGATCGCCCGGAGCGACAACGGCTGAACAGCGCGAGCACCGACCTCTTGGACCGAAGGTCTCACCGTTCCTGACGCACGCTGATCCCACCAGGGGGGCACATGGATACGACGGACGTGGTGGAAACGCTGGACAACCTGGTCGCCGACGCCACCGACCACCACTACAGCCCCTACACACGGTTCGACTGGGTGGACGAACTCGCCGAGGAGCAGTGGTGGATGACGCCCGAGCTGCTCACGGTGGCCGGCACGCGGCACGCACGGGAGCTGGACGAGAAGCAGCTCATGCGGCTGAGCAAGTGGGAGAGCATCAACTTCTTCAGCCTCAACATCCACGGCATACGCGAGCTGCTGATCGAGGTGACCCGGCGCATACACACTCGGGGCTTCGAGCTGCCGTCCGAGTTCTTCCACCGCTTCCTGGGCGAGGAGAACGGGCACATGTGGTTCTTCGCCCAGTTCTGCCTGCGCTACGGCGGCAAGATCTACCCCGACAAGTCGCTTCCGGTCGCGACGCCGGAGGAGGACGCCGCCGTCGCCAACTTCCTGGTCTTCGCCCGCATCCTGATCTTCGAGGAGCTGGTCGACCACTTCAACATCAGGATGGGCCGCGACACCACCCTGCACCCCCTGATCAGAGAGGTGAACCAGGTCCACCACGACGACGAGTGGCGGCACATCATCATGGGCCGCAAGCTCGTGGGCCTTCTGTACGAACCCCTGCGGGAGCGCGGCGACCACGAGCTGCGCGAGCGTCTCGACGTCTACCTCCGGCGCTACATCACCGCGAGCGTGCAGTCCCTCTACAACCCGGCCGTGTACCGGGACGCCGGCATCCCCGAGGCCTTCGCCTTCCGTGAGGAACTGCTGCGGGACCCGGCACGCGCCGCCTACCACGAGACGTTCTTCAAGCGCATCACCCGGTTCCTGGTGAGCCAGGACATCATCACCGCCTCTCCGTTCCAGGAGGCCGCGGCCTGATGGCGACGGACGTGATAGAGCAGGTACGGGCGTGGCTGCTGGCCCGCAACCCGGAGGTCACCGGGATCGGCTGGGACGAGGACCTCATCGACAGCCGGCTCATCGACTCCCTCGACTTCCCCCAGCTGCTGCTCCTGCTGGAGGAGCTGGCGGGCCGGGAGCTGGAGCTGACCCCGGAGAACGTCGTCGGGTTCCGGACCCTGCGCGGCATACGCGACACGGTCCTGGCGGACGCCACCGGCGCCGGCGCGGTGGGCCATGAGTGATCTCTACACGGAACGCGGCGGGCTGGTCGCCCTCGGCCCGGAACTCGTCCGCCTCATGGACCTGCTGGACGAGCGCTTCCGGGGCTGGGCCGAGGAGTGCGGCGCGACCCCGATGCTCTTCCCGGCGGTCATCGGCACGGCGGACCTGGCGTCCATCGACTACTTCGACAACTTCCCGCAACTCGCCCTGATGACGGCCCCGTTGAAGCTGCCGGCCCAGAAGGTGGAGGACGGCGCGGCGCTGCCGCCGGAGCGTCTCGGCGCGAGCGCGTACGGCCTGGCCTCCGCGGCCTGCTACAACGTGTACCTGCACCACCGCTCCGCGACCCTCGCCGGACCCCGCCACGTCACCACCGTCGCCAAGTGCTTCCGCAACGAGGACCACTACGACGGGCTGCGCCGGCTGCACGGGTTCACCATGCGGGAGATCGTGTGCCTGGGGCCCCGCGAGGCCGTGCTGGCGCACCTGGCCGCGTTCCGGCCGAAGGTGGTGGAGTTCGCGGCCCGGCTCGGGCTGGAGCTGGCCGTTCAGCCGGCGTCGGACCCGTTCTTCGAGAAGGGCGGCGGTCGGGCGCTGCTGGCGCAGCTGTTCCCGGTGAAGGAGGAGTTCGTGCACGGCGGCGACCTGGCCATCGGCTCGCTGAACTTCCACCGCAACTTCTTCGGGGAGCGCTGCGGCATCTCCCTGGCCGACGGCGGACCGGCCTTCACGGGATGCGTCGCCTTCGGTCTGGAGCGGTGGATCGCCGCCCTGCTGGAGACCCACGCGAACATCGACGACATCCTGGAACGGGTGGCGGGGGCGGCTTCGTGAGCGAACTCCTGGGACGCCTCGCCGAGTTGTCCGGGCCGGAGCGCGCCCGCTTCATGGCCCGGCTGCGGCAGCGCCCGGCCGGGCCCGCCGCGCGGCCCGCCGAACCCGGCGCCGCCTCCGACGCGCAGCAACGGCTGTGGCTGCTCCAGCGCCTCGCCCCGGACAGCCCGGCCCACCACCTCTCCGCCGCGCTGCACCTCGAAGGGCCGCTCGACGCGGACGCGCTGCGCCGGGCGCTGACCGAGATCACGGCCCGGCACGAGTCGCTGCGCACGGCGTTCGAGGAGCGGGACGGCACACCGGTACGGCACGTCGTCGCGCCCCGGCCCGTCGACCTCCCCCTGGTCGACCTGGGCGACCTGGAGCCGCCGGAGCGGGAGCGCCGGGCGCGCCGGGCGCACGCCGAGAACGGCAAGCGCCCCTTCGCACTGGACGAGGCGCCCCTGGCCCGCTTCACGCTCTACCGGTTCACGGCCGAGCGGCACGTGCTGACCGTGGTCGCGCACCACCTCGTCTGCGACGGCTGGTCGATGGGCGTCTTCACCGCCGAACTGGCCGCGCTGTACGAGGCGTTCGCCGCGGGGCGCCCCTCTCCCCTGCCGCCCCCCGCCGCCCTCCCGGCCGACGAGCGCCGGCCGGCCGGCGCCGAGCGCGACCGGTCGGTGGCGTACTGGCGCGGCGAGCTGTCCGGTGAGCTCCCGGTGCTCGAACTGCCCACCGACCGGCCCCGGCCGGCGCGGGAGGCGATCGAGGGCGCCCGGCACGGCTTCCGCCTGTCCGCCGGCCTCCACGAGGAGCTGCGCGCCGCGGCCGGCCGTGACCGGTCCACCGTCTACGGCCTGCTGCTCGCCGCGTACGCCGTCACGCTGCACCGGATCACCGGGGCCCTGGACGTCGTCGTCGGCGCCCCCGTGGACGAGCGCAGGGGAGCCGGCGAACAGGCGCTGATCGGCTTCTTCGTCAACACGCTGCCGCTGCGGCTGCGGCTGCGGCCCGGGCAGACGTTCGCGGAGACGGCCCGGCAGGCCGGCGAGGCGGTCAGGGGCGCGCTGACGCACGGCCTCCCGTTCGGTGACATCGTGCGGGAGACGAAGCCGCCCCGGCTGCCCGGGCGGACGGTGCTGCGGCAGACCGCGTTCTCGCTCCAGCCCGCCCTCGCCGGGGGCCGGCGCGCCGGGCGGCTGACCGTCACCCCGGCCGCCCCGGACGACTTCGGCCTCGGCGTGTCCCCGCTCGACCTCAGCCTGCACCTGCGCGAGCAGGACGGCGAGCTGCTGGGCTGCCTCGAGTACCGCACCGGCCTGTTCGACGCCGCCACCGTCGCCCGCTGGGCGGAGGAGTTCCAGCAGGCGGTCCGGCAGGCCGTGCGTTCGCCGGAGGCGGTCGCGGTGACGGGCGGGCCGGAGCCCGGGACTCGGACGGCGGCCGAGCCCGAGACCAACCTGACGGACAGTCAGCTCGCCCTGTGGTTCGGCAAGAGGACCGCGGCGGGCGTGCGGCTGTACTACGAGAACGTCACCGCCCTCTACACCATCGCCGCCCCGCTCGACCACGGCCGCTTCCAGCGCGCCTTCCAGAAGCTGGTGGACCACAGCGACGCCCTGCGCAGCACCTTCCACGAGGTGGACGGCGTGCCCCTGCGGCGGGTCACCGGGTCCGTACCGGCGCCGGTGGACCTGGTGGACCTCTCCGCCGAACCCGATCCCCGGCAGGCCGCCCTGCGCTGGGCCCGGCGGCGCAGCGGGCCGGGGCTCGACCCGGAGCGGTGCGTCTTCGACTCCGCGCTGCTGAAGCTGAGCGACACGGCGTACGCGTGGTACCTCAACGTGGACCACCTGGTCTGCGACGCGTGGTCCATGAGCCTGTTCCTGCGCACCGTCTCCGCGTACTACGACCTGGACCGGCGAGGGAGTCTCCACGAGGCCGCGCCGCTGCCGCCGTTCCAGGCGTACGTCGACCACGAGCGGTCGCTGCGCGGCTCGGAGCGCCGCGCCCGGGCCGAACGCCACTGGAGCGAGACGCTGGCCGAGCCGGTGGAGCGGCTGGCCTTCTACGGCAGGGAGGACGACGTGGCGGGCACGACCCGCACCGCCCGGCTCACCCTGGACCTCGGCGCCGGACGCAGCGCCCGCATCGCCGAGTTCGCCCGGCAGGAGGGCCACGCCTCGCCCGCCGTCGCGTTCGCCGCCGCGCTCTTCGCCTACCTGCGCCGGATCGGCGGCGGCGAACTGCTGCGCGTGGGGACGCCGTTCGCCAACCGCCCGGCCGAGTTCCGCGACACGGCCGGCCTGTTCATGAACGTGCTGCCGCTGCACCTGCGGGTCGGCGGCGACACCACGCTGCGCCACCTGGCCCGCGAGACGCAGCGCGCCTTCCTGCAAGCGGCCCGGTACCAGGACCACGTGCCCCGGCATCGCGGCGGCACCCGTCTGTACGACGTGTACCTCAACTACCAGAACGCGGCCTTCGAGGGCTTCGGCGGCACGGCCGGCTTCGAGCTGCTCGACACCGGGCACTCCCCCGACCGGCTCACCCTCCAGGTCCGCGAGCTGCGCCGGGACGCCACCGCGCCGCCGCGCTTCGTGCTCGACTTCGACTTCAACACCGCCTGTTTCGACGAGGTGCAGCGGGAGCGGACCACCGGGCACTACCTGGCCCTGCTCGACGCCCTGCTGACCCGGCCCGACGACGCGCTGTCCGCCCCGCGGATGCTGTCGGACGAGGAGCTGAAGCAGCTCGACGCCTGGAACGACACCGCGCGCTCCTACGACCTCGGCATCCCGCTGCACGCGCACATCGAGCGCCAGGCGCGCCGTACCCCCGACGCCACCGCACTCGTCTTCGAGGACCGCTCGCTGACGTACGCGGAGCTGGACGCCGCGGCCGGCCGGCTGGCCCGGCGGATCCGGCGGGCCGTCGGCGAGGACCGCTTCGCGCCCGGTACGACGGTGGCCGTGCGCATGGAGCGCTCCCTGGAGCTGGTCGTCGGCCTGCTCGCCGTCCTCAAGGCGGGCGGGGCCTACCTGCCGCTCGACCCGGCCACGCCCGCGGAGCGCGAGGCGTTCATGCTCGCCGACGCCGGCGCCGAGCTGGTCCTCGTCACCGGGTCGCCGGACGCCCTCCCGGACGGCGTACCGGTGCTGCGGGTCGACCTGGCCGAGCCGCCGGATCCGCGGGACACGGCCCCCGAGGTGGTGGTGGCGCCGGACCAACTGGCCTACCTCATCTACACGTCGGGGTCCACGGGCACGCCGAAGTGCGTCATGCTCACCCACCGGGGCATCTGCAACCGCCTGCTGTGGATGCAGGAGGAGTACGGCCTCACCGCGGCCGACGCGGTGCTGCAGAAGACGCCCTTCACCTTCGACGTGTCCGTGTGGGAGTTCTTCTGGCCGCTGATGACCGGAGCCCGGCTCGTCGTGGCCCGGCCCGGCGGCCACCGCGACCCCGGCTACCTGGCCGGGGTGATCCGCCGTACGTCGGTGACGACCGTGCACTTCGTCCCGTCGATGCTGCGCGTCTTCCTCGCCGACCCGGCGGCCGCCGGCTGCGGTTCGCTGCGCCGCGTGATCGCCAGCGGCGAGGCCCTTCCGCCCGACCTCGTCGGCCGGTTCTTCGAGGTGTTCCCGCCGCCCGCCGTCGAGCTGCACAACCTGTACGGCCCCACGGAGGCGTCCGTCGACGTCTCGGCGTGGCCGTGCGGACCCGAGGACGCGGCCGGCCCCGTGCCCATCGGGCATCCGGTCGCCAACACCACCCTGGACGTGCTGGACGACCGGCTGACCCCGCTGCCCCCCGGCGTCGTGGGAGAGCTGCACATCGGCGGGGTGCAGCTCGCGGCCGGGTACCGGGGCCGTGACGAGCTCACCGCCGAGCGCTTCGTGCCCGACCCGCGCCGGCCCGGCGGACGGCTGTACCGGACCGGCGACCTGGTGCGGCAACGGCCCGACGGCGCGCTGGAGTTCGTCGGCCGCGTCGACGGCCAGGTCAAACTGCGCGGCTTCCGCGTCGAACTCGGCGAGATCGAGGCGCGGCTGGCCGCCCACCCGTCCGTGCAGGCCGCGGCGGTGCGGCTGCTGGACGACCGGCTGGTGGGGTACGTCGTCCCGGCCGCCGGAGCCGAGCCGCCCGGACCGCGGGAACTGCGGGCCTTCCTGGAACGGTCCCTGCCGGACTACATGGTGCCCCCGGTCCTCGTGCCGCTGACCGCCCTGCCCGTCACCGCCAACGGCAAGCTCGACCGCGCGGCCCTGCCCGCGCCCGCCCCGGCCGCCGCCACCGCCCCGGCCCGCGCGGCGCGCACCGCGCTCCAGCGCACGGTCGCCGGCCTGTGGGCCGGGCTGCTCGGACGGGACGCGGACGCCATCGGACCGGACGACGACTTCTTCGAGCTGGGCGGGCACTCGCTGCTCGCGGCACGCCTGATGGCGGTGGTGGCCCGCCGCTTCGGGGTGCGGCTGCCCCTCACCGCCCTGTTCGAGGCGCCCACGGTGGCCCGGTTCGCCGAGCTGGTCTCGGCGGGGTCCGAGCACTCGCTGATCCTGTCGCTGCGGGCGCCGGTCACGCCCGCGCCGCTGTTCCTGCTGCATCCGGCGGGCGGGGACGTGATGGCGTACCGGCAGCTCGTGACGCTGCTGCCGCCGGGCCGCGAGGTGCTGGCGATCCGGTCGCGCGCCCTGACCGGCGAGGCCGAGGCGGCGACCCTGGCGGAGATGGCCGCCCAGTACGTGGACGTGATCCGGGAGCGCCGGCCGACCGGGCCCTACCACCTGGCGGGCTGGTCGATGGGCGGCGCCCTGGCGGTCGAGGTGGCGGCCGGCCTGGAGGCGGCGGGCGAGCGCGTCGCGCTGGTCGCCCTGCTGGACTCCTCCGTACCCGGTGAGGGCGAACCCGACCCGCTGCTCGCACCCGCCGTCGCCCTGGCCGACTCGCTGCCCGGACTCGACGTCACCGCCGAGGACACCGCGGCGCTGCGCGACCGGCTGCGCGGGCTGCCGCTGACGGAGCGCCTGAAGCTGCTGACCACCTGGGCCGAGGAGCGCGGCTCCCGAGTGCTGCCGTCCGAGGCCCTGCTCCGGCAGGCGGAACTGGCCGAGCTGCACGAGCGGTTGGTGCTCGCGCACCGGCCGTCGGTCGTCGACGCCCCGCTGACGCTCTGGTGGGCCCGTGACCGGCTCCGCGAGCACCGCGCCTCCTGGGCGCGGCAGACCCGGGGCGGTGTCCGCGAGGAGGCCACGCTCCCCGGGAACCACTTCACCCTGCTCGGCCCGCCCCATGTCGCCCAGGTCGCGCGGCGGCTGGCGGCGGCCCTGGACACCTGCGAGCGAACCGTCCTCGCAGAACGACAAGGAAGTGAACATCTGTGACCTCCGCGAAAGCCAATCAGGGGACCGCCTCACCGGATTCGCCACAGCCCCCGGCCCCGTCCCCGGGCACTCCGCCGCTCGCGGTCGCGGCCGGGCTGCTCACCGTCTTCCTGTGGGCTTCCGCGTTCATCGGCATCCGCGCGGCCGGCAAGGACCTCGATCCGGGCGCGCTGACCCTGGCCCGGCTGTTCATCGGCGCGGTGCTGCTGGGCGTGGTCGTCCTGGTCCGAAGGGTCCCGTTGCCGCCGCGCTCCGACCTGCCGCGCCTGGTGCTGTGCGGTCTGCTGTGGTTCGGTGTGTACAACGTGGCGCTGAACGCCGCCGAGCAGCGGATCGACGCGGGCACCACATCCATGATCATCAGCCTGGGTCCGGTACTGATCGCCGTCCTGGCCGGGTTGCTGCTCAAGGAGGGCTTCCCCCGTCCGCTGGTCGTCGGCGGCGGCGTCGCCCTCGCCGGTGTCCTGCTGATCGGCCTCGCCACCTCCAGCAAGGGGCTGGAGGCCGGGACGGGCAGTGCGCTGGCGCTGCTGGCCGCCGCCGCGTACGCGGGCGGCGTCGTCACCGAGAAGCCGCTGCTCGGCAACAGTTCGGCCCTGGTGATCACCTGGCTGGCCTGTGTCGTCGGCGCGGTGCTCTGCCTGCCGTTCCTGCCCCAGCTGATCGACAACCTTTCGCACGCGAGCGGCAAGGCGATCGGCTGGACGGTGTACCTGGGCGTCTTCCCGACCTCGGTCGCCTTCACGACCTGGGGGTACGCGCTGGCCCGCTCCACCGCGGGGAAGATGGGCGCGCTGACCTACCTGTCCCCGCCGATCGCGGTCACCCTGGCCTGGCTGATCCTCGACGAGACGCCTCCGTGGCTCGCGGTGGCGGGCGGCGCGCTGTCCCTCGCCGGTGTCGTCTACAGCCAGCGCAAGAGGTGAGGAGCCGGTGACGGCGGCCGTGACCGTCGCCGTCGCGCACACCGACCGGCTCCTGGCCCTGCCCGGTGCGGACGCCTCGCTCCTGACGGCCGCGGAGCGGCGGCGCCTGGCCGCCGCCCGCACCGCGCGGGCCCGGGCCGACTTCCTCGCCGCGCACGTCCTGGCCCGGATGTGCGTGGCACGGCGGACCGGCGGCACCGTCCGGGACGTCGCGCTGGACCAGCGGTGCCCGCTCTGCGCGGGCCCGCACGGCCGGCCGCGGGTCACGGGAGCGCGGTGCGGGGTCAGCCTGTCGTACGCGGACGGGGTGGTGGCGGCCGCGGCGGCCGATCACGCCGTCGGCATCGACGTCGAGCGGCTGCCCGGCCCGGCCGCCCGGGCCGGCGGGCCCGACCTGCGCGGCTTCGGGTCGTTCCTGACCCGCGGCGAGACCGACCGGATCCGCGGGTCGCCCGCCCCGCACCGCGCGTTCCTGCGGACCTGGGTACGGAAGGAGGCACTGGTCAAGCTCACCGCGCGGGGCCTGCCCGCGATGGCGGACGTGGACCTCGCACGCCTGCCGCTGTCCCCCACGGGCCGGGACCGGCCGTTCCGGCTCGGCCGCCGACTCCTGTACGACCTGCCCGGCGTACCGCCCGACGTGGTCGGCGCGGTCGCCGTCACCGCCCCGGACGCCCCGGACGGCCGGGGTTCCACAGCCGCCTCCGGCATGCAGTCGCTCACCACAGACGACCTGATCGACACCCTCTCATTCCAGGGAGAAGCATCATGACCGAGGTACAGACCCAGCCCGAGAGCGTCGTCCCGGACGCCCTGACCACCGTGCTGCTCGGACACAACGCCTTCCAGTTCACCCGCGCCGGTGTCGAACTCGGCCTCTTCGACCTGCTGCAGCGCAGCCCCGGCACGCCGCGCGAGCGGATCGGCGCGGAACTGGACCTCGCCGAGCGGTCGTTGGACATCCTGCTGCTCGGCGTCACCTCGCTGCGGCTGGTGGAGCGCACCGAGGAGGGGTACCGCAACTCGAAGTCGGTCTCGGACCTGTTCACAGGCGGCCACTGGGAACTCGTCAAGGCCGTCGTCGGGTTCGAGGCGTACGTCACCTACCCGGGCCTCGTCGACTTCACCGAGTCCCTGCGGGCCAACAGCAACATCGGCCTGCGCCGCTACCCGGGCGACGGCGCCACCGTCTACCACCGGCTCAGCGAGGACCCCGAACTGCTCAAGGTCTTCTACCACTTCATGGGCACCTGGTCGGCCGTCGCCAGCAAGCACCTGATCAAGTACGGCGACTTCAGCGCCTCCCGGCGCGTCCTCGACGTCGGCGGCGGCGACGCGACGATGGCGATGGCGGTGGCCCGGGCGCACCCGGACGTCGAGGTCACGGTCCTGGAGATCCCCAAGGTGGTCGACCTGGCCCGCAAGCGGGTGGAGGAGGCCGGGCTCAGCGACCGCGTCAAGGTGATCGAGGGCGACATCTTCGCGGGCGACTACCCCGAGGGGCACGACACCGTGATGTTCGTGCACCAGCTGCAGATCTGGCCGCAGGACCGCATCCGCGTGCTCCTGGGCCACGCCCACGCGGTGCTGCCGGACGGCGGCCGGGTGCTGATCCTGAACTCGATGTCCGAGGACAACTACGACGGTCCCCTCATGGCCGCCCTGGCCAGCCCCTTCTTCGCGGCGGTGGCCGGCGAGGGCGGGATGCTCTACTCCTGGGAGGGTTACGAGAAGTCACTGAAGGAGGTCGGGTTCGACCAGGTGCGCCGCACCCGCTGCACCGAGGCCATCACGCCGCACGGCATCATCACGGCGGTCAAGTGAGCGGGCACCGTCCCGGTCCCGGCCTGGTGGAGGACCTCGTACGACTGCGCGAGGACCTCCACCGGGAACCGGAACTCGGGCTCGACCTGCCGCGGACCCAGGCCAAGGTGCTCGCGGCGCTCGACGGACTGCCCCTGGAGATCACGACCGGCAGCGGGCTGTCCTCCGTCACCGCCGTGCTGCGCGGCGGGGGCCCGGACGCGGGGGACGGCGACCGTCCCGTCGTCCTGCTGCGCGCCGACATGGACGCGTTGCCGCTGACGGAGACGAGCGGCGTCCCGTACGCGTCCAAGATCGAGGGCCGGATGCACGCCTGCGGGCACGACCTGCACACGGCCATGCTGGTGGGCGCGGCCCGGCTGCTCACCGAGGACCGGGACGGGCTGCGCGGCGACGTGGTGTTCATGTTCCAGCCGGGAGAGGAGGGGCACCACGGCGCGCGGCTGATGATCGAGGAGGGGGTGCTGGAGGCGGCCGGCCCGCGCCCGGTGGCGGCGTACGCGCTGCACGTGGCCTCCTCGATGCTGCCGCCCGGGTGGCTGCTGACCCGCAAGGGCCCGCTGCTGGCCGGGGGTGACGCCCTGCGCGTGACCGTCCGGGGCCGGGGCGGGCACGACTCCCAGCCGCAGCTCCTGAAGGACCCGGTCCCGGCCGCGGCCGAGATGGTCCTGGCGCTCCAGACGTACGCGAGCCGGGGCTTCGACCCCTTCGACCCGGTGCTGCTCTCGGTCGGCAGCATCCACGCGGGCACGTCGGCCAACATCATCCCGGACGAGGCGGAGCTGAAGATCGGGGTCCGGACCTTCGGGCCGGGGGCCAAGGCCCAGGTCGTGGAGGGGGTGCGGCGGGTGCTGGAGGGCGTCGCCGCGGCCCACGGGGTCACGGTGACGGTGGAGCACTCCATGGACTACCCGGTCACCGTCGTCGACCCGGACGAGGCGGACTTCGCGGCCGGCACGGTCGAGAGGGCGCTGGGTCCGGGGCGGCTCGTCTGGTCCCCGAACACCCTCAGTCCCTCGGAGGACTTCTCCTTCGTGCTGGACCGGGTGCCGGGGGCGATGCTGTTCCTCGGCGCCTGCCCGCCCGACCGCGACCCGGGGACGGCGAGCTTCAACCACAGCGCCGACGCGGTGTTCGGCAACGAGGTGTTGGGCGACGGCGCCCTGCTCCTGGCCTCCCTGGCGAAGGACCGGCTGGCCGCGGCCGGCTGACCGCGGCGGGGCGGGCACGGACGCGGCTCGGGATGCGGATCAGGTCCGCGCCCCGAGCCGCTGGCGCAGTTCCCGGTTCTCCTCCTCCAGGCGCACGATGCGCTCGTACACGGGCTCCAGCACGTGCGCGAGCTCGGCCTCGGAGAAGCGCGGGGTGATGTGCTTGGCGCAGTTCCAGGCGAGGCCTTCGACCCGCACGACGATCAGCGCCTCCTCGTGCCCGTCGGTGCGCGCGTCCCCCGACCGGTCCCGCAGGCCGTGGAACTCGGCGGCGTCCCTGATCTCGGCCCGGCCGAGTACTTTCAGCCGGGTGCGGTGCGCGTAATCCATGAAGAACAGCGACACCCGGTCGTTCCCGCGCACGTTCCCGGTCGTGATGTACTGCCGGTTCCCCCGCACGTCGAGGAAGGCCAGCGTCTCCTCGTCCAGCACGTGCACGAACCCGGGCGGTCCGCCGCGGAACTGGATGTACGGCCAGCCGGTCTCCGTCACCGTGCCGAGGTAGAACCCGTCGCGGGCCGCGATGAACTCGGCCTCGTCGGCGCCCAGTCGGTCGGCGCGCTCCGGGTCCGAGGCGAGGAGCCGTTGCATGGCGGCGGCGCTTCCCCGCTCCTGCTGGACGCGTCGGACGTTTTCGGTGAAGGCCACGTGGGCGTATCGGCTCATGCGGCGCTGCCTCCCTATCGAGGAATCCAACCGGGCACGCGGAAAGAGCAGCGAGGGACGACTCGAGTCCGGAGCTTAGTCCAGAAGCCCCGGCGAACTCCACGATTCGGTGAACGGACCGAGGGTCGCCCTGCGGTGACCCGGCCCTGTCCCGGCGTCGGTCCGGGCATCACCGGGTGGGCCTTGCCCCGGCCGGACCAACGCCTCCGGCGGGCCACGGACGGGGTGTTCGTACGGTCTCTTCCGTGGGGCGGAAGCCGTGTTGCGCCCCTGTCGAGGCTCTCCCGACGATAGCGCCACCACGAGAGACGGGAGCCGACCCCATGCCTCACATGACCGCCTTCGCCAGGAACCAGTGGTACGTCGCCGCCTACAGCCACGAGGTCGGGCGCGAGCTGCTCGGCCGGACGATCCTCGGTGAGCCGCTCGTCTTCTACCGCGCCGAGGACGACGGCACGGCGGTCGCACTGGCCGACCGCTGCGTCCACCGCCGCTTCCCCCTCTCGGAGAGCCGGCTCGACGGGGACCGCATCGTGTGCGGGTACCACGGGTTCACCTACGACAGGACGGGCGCCTGCGTGTACGTGCCGGGGCAGAAGCGCGTCCCGCGCACGGCCCGGGTCACGTCGTACCCGGTCGTCGAGCAGGACTCCCTGGTGTGGGTGTGGATCGGCGATCCGGCGCTCGCCGACGCGGAGGTCATCCCGCGGGCCCGGCACCTGGACTCCCCGGACTGGGTCACGGTGCGCGGCATGGAACCGATCGACGCCGACTACGGCCTGCTGGTGGACAACCTCCTCGACCTCTCCCACGAGACGTATCTGCACGGTGGCTACATCGGCACCCCGGAGGTCGCCGAGACGCCGATCACCACCGAGGTCGACGAGGGCGCCGGCATCGTGCGGGTCAGCCGGCACATGGACGACGCCGAGTGCCCGCCCTTCTACGCCCGCTCCACCGGTATCGAGGGCCGTATCACCCGCTGGCAGGACATCGAGTACCACGCGCCCTGTCTCTACCTGCTGCACAGCCGGATCGCCCCGGCCGGCGTGCTGCCCGAGCCGGACGGCAGCGACCCGAACGGCTTCCACACCGAGATCACCTATGCGATCACCCCGTCCGCCGACGGCAAGGTGTACGACTTCTGGGCCGTCTCCCGGGACTTCGCAAAGGACGACGAGGAAGTCACCGCGTTCCTGCACGACTTCAACCACACGGTCGTCATGCAGGACGTCGACGCGCTCAACCTGCTGCAGAAGACGCTCGGCACCGAGCGGGCCGGCTACCAGGAGCTGAGCATCAACATCGACACCGGTGGCCTCGCCGCCCGCCGCATCCTCGCCCGTCTGGTCGAGGAGGGCGACAAGCCGGTGGAGAGGGTCCGGTGAGCACGCCGTCCGCCGCTGTGAGCCGCGAGGTCTACCGCATCGACTGGCTCCCGGGCACCGACGTCCTGCACGGCACCTGCCACTGCGGTGCCGAGAACACCGCCGAGGACCCGGTGCGGATGTGGGAGTGGATGCTCGCACACCCCGAAGGACACCAGCCGGGAGGAACCGCCCCATGACCGTGTACAAAGCCGAGCTCGTCGTCGACCGCCGCGAGCCGGCGGCCGAGGGCGTTCTCGCCCTCACCCTGCGCCATCCGCTGGGAGAGGAACTGCCGGCCTGGGAGCCGGGCGCCCATGTCGACGTCCTGCTCGGTCCGGGCCTTGAGCGGCAGTACTCACTGTGCGGCGATCCCGCGGACCGGCACCTGTGGCGGATCGCCGTGCTCCGTGAGCCCGACGGGCGGGGAGGCTCGGCGTACGTCCACGAGCGGGTGCGCGAGGGCGACAAGGTACGGGTGCGGGGGCCGCGCAACCACTTCCCCCTGCGGCCCTCCCCGCGCTACCGCTTCATCGCGGGCGGCATCGGCATCACGCCCGTCCTGCCGATGCTCGCCGCGGCCGACGCGGCGGGCGCCGAGTGGACCCTGCTGTACGGCGGCCGCACCCGCCGCTCGATGGCGTTCACCGCGGAGCTGGAGCCGTACGGGGACCGGGTCACGCTCGCCCCGCAGGGCGAGACCGGGCTGCTGGACCTGGCCGCGGCGGTGGACGACCTGCCCGACGGCACGCTCGTCTACTGCTGTGGCCCGGACGCGCTGCTGGACGCGGTGGAGCAGCGCTGCCCGGCCGGGGCCCTGCGCGTCGAACGTTTCCGGCCCAGGGAGCAACCCGCTGGAGACGACGGCGCGTTCGAGGTCGTCCTGGAGCGGACCGGCCGTACGCTCACCGTCCCGCCGCGGGTGTCGATCCTCGACACCGTGCGTGCCGCGGGCGTCGAGGTGCTCTACTCCTGCACCGAGGGCACCTGCGGCACCTGCGAGACCGACGTCCTGGAAGGCACACCGGAGCACCGGGACTCGGTCCTGACGGACGAGGAGCGGGAGTCCGGCGAGACCATGATGATCTGCGTGTCCCGGTGCCGGGGCGGGCGGTTGGTGCTCGATCTGTGACGGACCCCCCTCAAGCCACGGCGCCGCCGTGGCCGGCGGGCACGGGCAGGCACAGCAGGCCGGGCCGGGGTCACGGCCGGCTTCCGGTGACGACGGCCACCTTGCCGGCGGGACCGGTGCCGGGCACGAGATCAATGGTTGTTGCGGACCGGTCCGTGCGGCATGCTGTGGGGCGGCACATCCGTACGCCCGCCTCCGGACGGAGGCCCGGCCCAGGGAGCCCGCGATCACCGGCCAGCAGTACGCCCCGGAACACTCCGTGGGCTCCGCCCCGATCGGCGCCCGTCAGCCGTGGACGCGCGAGCCGCACGCGGACACCCGCTCTCCGCTGAACCGGCTCGGGCTGCGCCACTACGCGGTGCCGGCGTCTCCTCGCCACCTCCGAGGGCGCCCCGCAGCGGGAGTCGAGCACCTCCCCGCGCGTCACGGGCGAGGCGGGTACGCGGGTCACGGGCGAACTCGGCTGACGCCGTCCCGATGACCGCCGAAGCGCTGCCCCCGCGGACGGTGCGCTCCGCACCGGACCGGCTGCTCGCCGTGCTCGCGGCCTTCGACCACGCGCATCCGGCGCTCTGTCTGACCGACATCAGCCGCCGGGCCGGGCTCACCCTCACCACCACGCACCGGCTGGTGGGGGCCCTGACCGAGTGGGGCGCCCTGGAGCGGGACGCGGAGGGTCTCTACCACGTGGGCCTGAGGCTGTGGGAGGTCGCGGCGCTCGCTCCGCGCGGGCTCGCGCTACGGCAGGTGGCGCTGCCGTACCTGGAGGACCTGTACGAGGCGACGCACGAGAACGTGCAGCTGGCCGTGCGCGACGGCGGGGACGTCGTGTACATCGAGTGGCTCTGCGGACGCTCCGCGGTCGGCGTCCACATCCGGGTAGGCGCCCGCTGGCCGCTGCACGCCACCGGGGTCGGGCTCGCGCTGCTGGCCCACAGCGGGCAGCCGTTCCAGGAGGCGTACTGCGAGGGGCCGCTGACCGCGTTCACCCCGTACACCGTCACGGACCCCGCGCGACTGCGCCGCGAACTGGCCGAGGTGCGGCGGTCGGGTGTGGCCGTGAGCAGTCGTCAGATCACCGAGGACGCCGTGTCGGTGGCGGCCCCGGTACACGGCCGCGACGGTGGGGTGACGGCGGCGGTGTCGATCGTGGTCCCGCACGCGACGGCCCAGGTACCCGTGCTGATCCCGGCAGTGCGCCTGGCGGCGCGGGGGATCTCACGGGCGCTGGGGTGGCGGCCGGAGGCACGCTAGCCGGGTCCCGCCCGGTTCGGGCACCGCGCACGCCACCGGCGGATCAGGTACAGGTGCCCTCCTCGTTGGCCCCAACTGACCGATGAATCAGTGTGCGAAGCGCAGATTGGCTGACCGACGTGCACTCGCCGATCATGCAGAAGATCGGCACACGCAAGCGGTGCGGCAACAGTCCAGGCGTCGGATCGATCAGCGACGTCACGTACGACAACATCACGGCGACCGGCAACAGCCCCGCCTTCAGCCCGACCCTGTGGGGCGAGTCCGGCCACCGCATCGACAGCGTGACCTTCACCAACGTCCACATCTCGGTCCCCGGTGGCCACGGCACCATGTCGACGGGCGTGCCCAGCAACGACTCCACCGACTACAACCCCAAGAGCATCGGCACCCGGCCCGCCTACGGCTGGTACCTCCACAACGCCGACAACGTCCGGTTCACCGACAGCTCGGTGACGTTCGCCTCGGACGACGGCCGGCCCGCGTTCGTCGCCGACGCGGCCAGCGGCATCCGACTCACCCGGTTCACTGCGCAGAAGGGCGGCAACTCGCCCTTCGACGTGAGTTTCCAGAACGTCACCGGCGGCTGCCTGACGGACAGCCACACCACCTCCGGGGGTGCCCTGCGGGTCTCGGGAAGCCAGGACTGCGGCAGTACGGCGGTGAAGCCGCTCGACCTGGAGAACCCCCGCCAGGACTTCCTCCGCGACTCCGTCGGCGGGCTCTTCCTGCACTGGGGCCTGCGCACCGCACCCGCCCACACCAGCTGCACCGCCTGGGAGAAGGACGTCACCGACGGCGGCTGGACGCCCGGCTACTGGGTCGACGAGGCGCAGAAGCTGCACGCCCAGTACCTGGTCCTCGCCACCTTCCACAGCCGCCTCGGCTACGCCCGCCCCTGGCCGTCCAGGATCCCCGGCTCCTGCTCCACCAAGCGGGACTTCCTGGGCGAGCTGATCACGGCCGCCAAGGCCAAGGGCATGAAGGTCATCCTCTACATGACCAACGACCCCCAGTGGCACGACGAGGGCGGTCACGAGTGGCTGGACTCGGCCGCCTACTCCGCCTACAAGGGCAAGGACATCGACCTGACCACCAACGACGGTTTCGGTCAGTTCGGTTACGACAACTTCTTCGAGGTCATGGACCGCTATCCCGGCCTCGGTGGCTTCTGGATCGACAACGACAACCCGTACTGGGAGAGCCACGACCTCTACCGGCAGATCTACGACAAGCGCCCGGACTACACGCTCAGCAACAACAACGAGGACACGCCGATCATGGACATGATCAGCAATGAGCAGAAGACGGGCATGACCCCGGCCTACGACTACCCGCAGGCGGTCTACACCGCACAACCCCGCCTGACCGAGGCCGACTTCAAACTCCCGTCGACCGGTGCCTGGTGGTACGACGGCTCCGACCCCTCCGTCGACCGGGCGCTCACCATCGGCCGCCTCGTCACCAACGCAGGCTCCTCGGTCAAGGCGCTGATGGCCGAGACAGCCCAGGTCAACGGCACGTTCCCGTCGAACCAGGCGTCCTTCAACACCTTCGCGGACTCCTACCTCGACCCCATCTGGGAGTCCCTGCACGGCACCGAGGGCGGCGGCTACATGTACGGCGGCCTCAAGCCCGGTTCCTGGAACGACGGTGCGTACGGGGTGACCACCATCGCCAGGAACGACCCCGGCCGGCAGTACATCCACGTCCTGACCCCGCCCGGCACCAGCACGCTGCGGGTGAGGGACAACGGCTACCGCATCGCCTCCGTCACCGACCTCCGCACCGGCAAGGCGGTTTCCTGGTCGCAGTCCGGCGGCGTGCTCACCCTGAGCGGGCTCGGGAACTGGGACCCGTACGACACGGTCTTCAAGGTCGCGACGGCCGGCCGCCAGGGCATTCTCACCGGCGTCAAGGTCAGCGCGAGCGCCTCCGCGAGCGGACACTCCGCGACGGCCGCCGGGGACGGCGACTACCTCACCTACTGGGACAACGGCAAGACCCTGCCCGTGAACCTCACCTTCGACCTCGGTTCGGCCAAGAAGGTGCGGTACATCGGGCTCAACCAGCGTGAGGACTCCGTGGCCTACGCCCGTTCCGACACCGAGCAGTCCGCGCGGATCAAGGACTACAAGGTGTTCCTGAGCAACGACGGCTCGACCTGGGGCAGCGCGGTCAAGACCGGCCGGCTGCCGAGTCGCCGGGGAATGCAGGGCATCGACCTGACCGCCGCCAACGCCCGTTACGTCCGGCTCGAGGTCGACACCACCTGGGCCGCCTCCAGCGACACCACACGCTACCAGCGGCTTCGGGTCGACGAGGCGTGGATCGGCACGTCGTACGCCACCCCCGCGAACAGTGGACAGCCGTGATCCGGGTCGGATCGCTCACGGCCGCGGCGGCGGGCCTGCTCGTCGCCGCGGCCGTGCCGCCATTCTGAAGGCGCAGTCAGGCGGGGTGCTCCTCCGCACCGCGTGCCTACTCTTCCGCTCCGGCCTCCCGCCGACGCCGTTCCAGTTCGTCGTACCGGGCGCGCATGGTCTCGCCGGCCGCGGGCCCCGCCGTGAAGACGAACGCGTCGCTGTCATGGAGGTCCCGTCCGGTGCGCCGGTCCACGACGACCGGCTCGGCCTCCTCCCCGGTCCGCGCGTCGACGAGGATCATCGCTCGTTCCTCCGGCGCCAGGTGCTGGTTCCCCCAGGCCGCCAGCGCGACGATCACCGGGCGCAGCGAACGTCCGCGCTCGGTGAGCACGTACTCGTGGCGGACCGGATGGGTCTGGTACGGGCGGCGCTCCAGCAGACCGTCGGCGACCAGGGTCTTCAGGCGCGCGGTGAGCATGCTGGTCGAGATGTTGAGGCTCTGCTGGAACTGGTCGAACCGGGTGTAGCCGTCGAAGGCGTCATGAAGGATCAGCAGCGTCCACCACTCGCCCACGTGCTGCACGGTCGTGGACAACGGACAGGCGCGGTCCTCAAGCCGGATCCGGCTCGCCATTGCGCCCCCCTCTCCTGTTACTGCTAAAGTCGAAGTCACCGGCTTTCATTTTAGCAGTAACCCAGCGACAAGGGGTGTGCCCCGCGCACACCGGAACGGACGCACCGTGTCCCTCATCATCGACGACTCCCTGGCCGGCCGGCACGCCCTCGTCACCGGCGGCACCAAGGGCACCGGAGCCGCGATCGCCGCCCGGCTGCGCGCCGCCGGCGCCACCGTCCTGGTCGCGGCCCGCTCCAGGCCGGACCACGTGGCCGAGGAGGACTTCGTCGGCGCCGACCTGACCACACCGGAAGGCGCCGGCCACGTGGCCCGGGAGACGACCCGCCGACTGGGCACCACCGACATCCTGGTGCACTGCCTGGGCGGATCGTCCGCCCCCGCCGGCGGTTTCGAGGTGCTCACCGAGGAGATCTGGTCGCAGGAACTGGGCCACAACCTGCTCGCCGCGGTACGACTGGACCGGGCGCTCGTCCCCGGCATGATGGCGCGAGGGCGGGGCGCGGTCGTCCACGTCTCCTCCATCCAGCACCGCATGCCGCTGTGGGACGGCACGCTGGCCTACGCCTCCGCCAAGGCCGCCCTGAGCACGTACAGCAAGGGCCTGTCCAACCAGGTGGCCCCGCACGGAGTGCGCGTCAACACGGTGGTGCCGGGGTTCATCCAGACCGACGCCGCCGACGCACTCGTCGACCGGATCGCCGAGCGCACGGGCGACCGCGACTCCGCCCTGGCCTCACTCATGGACTCGCTCGGCGGCATCCCGCTCGGCCGGCCCAACCGTCCCGAGGAGGTGGCCGAACTCGTCGCCTTCCTCGTGTCCGACCGGGCCTCCGCCATCGTCGGAGCGGAACACGTCATCGACGGCGGCACCCTCCCCACCCTCTGAACGACGTCCCGCCCTGTCCACGAACCCGCCCCTCCGATCCGAAAGCGAGACTCACATGACCGACACCAGCACCACCGCGCCCGGCACGCACGAGCTTCCCGGCGTCGTCCACCGGTACCTCGAGGCGCACACCGCCCGCGACACCGCCGCCGCCGTCGCGGCCCTCACCGCAGACGCGACCGTCACCGACGACGGCCACACCTACCGTGGCCGCGCCGCCGTCGCGCAGTGGCTCGACGGCGCCGCCTCCGAGTACACCTACACCACCGAACTGCTGTCGGCGCACAGGGACGCCGCCGACCACTTCACCGTCACCCAGCGCCTGCGGGGCGACTTCCCCGGCGGCACGGTCGACCTCCGCTTCCGCTTCACCCTCGACGGCGACCTCATCAGCCGGCTCACCATCGCCCCCTGAGCCGGGACCCGGGGGGCGGGAGCCGTCGGTCGTCGGCCGGTCACCGGATCAGCCGCGCGTCCACCGCTGGTTTCCGTTGCCGTTGCAGGTCCACAGCTGCAGGAGGCTGCCGTTGCCCGTTCCCCCGCCGGTCGCGTCCAGGCACAGACCGGACTGGTCGCCGGTGATCGTGCCGTCGGAGTGGAGCGTCCACTTCTGGTTGCCGCCGCCGTTGCAGTCCCAGATCTCCACCTTGGTTCCGGGGCTGGTGCCCTGGCCTGCCGCGTCGAGGCAGACGCTTCCGTAGACCCGCAGCTCACCGGCCGAGGTGTTCGTCCACTGCTGGTTGCCGCCACCGTTGCAGTCCCACAGTTCCACCTGGGTGCCGGCCGTCTGCGACTGGTTCGGCACGTCCACGCACCGGCCGGAGCCGACGCCGACGACCGGGCCTGTCGTACCGCCGTCGCCGCCGCCGCTGCCGGGGGTGATGGACAGGTTGTCGAACTGCGCCGTCTCACCCTGGCTGGTCCCGTAGCCGATCTGTCCGCCGGCCCAGGTCCGGTCGGTCACGGAACCGACCGTGGCACCGTCGATGACGGCGGTGATGGTGGCGCCGGAGAAGGTGAGGGCCAGGGTGTGCCACCGGTTGGTGCCCAGCGCCGCGGTCGTGCCGCGGGCCAGGGTGGAGAGGGTGCCGTTGGTGTTCGAGTTCAGGACCGACCAGGCACCGGTGTCGCTGACCCGCAGGCGGTAGGCGTTCAGTCCTCCGGTACCGCTGTAGTCCTGTGCGCCCGCACGGCCGATCAGCTCCGCGTATCCGGCCTGTTCGAGCATCACGTCCGAGGAGACGGTGTAGTCGCTCCAGCCCGTGTCACCGAGCAGGGCGTGCGGATCGGACAGCGCGTCCCAGGTGATCGGCTTCTGCGGGCTCATCTGGCGCACGCACTTGCCGCTGCGGCCGCCGCCGCAGCCCACCTCTTCGAAGGCGCCCTGCCAGTCCATGAGGTACTTGGCCTCGGCACCGGTGGCGTAGCCGTCGAAGGAGTCGCTGTACGGCAGCTTCAGCGTGCCCTGGGCGGGACCGGTGGCGGTGCCCTTGCCCTGGCCGGTCGTGGTGGTCAGGGTGTACACGCGGCCCGGCCGGACAGTGAGGCTGAAGCCGCCGCCGGACGGGGTGATGTCCGCGGTGTGCACGAAGTAGTCGGCCGGGTTCTGGGAGGTGACGTCGGTCGACCATACGTGGACGGTCTTGGCGGACAGTCCCCCGGTGACGTTGAGGTTCAGCGTCTGGTCGCTCGTGGCGTCCATCGTCTCGATGACCGTGGAGTAGTCGGAGCCGTTGGTGGACTTCAGCGAGACGTAGCTGCCGTTGTTCCGGTTGCCGCCGATGTAGCCGCTGGAGGCGTCGAGGTAGTGCCAGCCCGGGGCGGTGAACTGGCTGGTCTGCGCCATCACCCAGGCGTTCTTGCCGATCGCGTAGTGGCCGGACCAGGGCTGCGGGGCCAGGGCGAGCCCCATGGTGGGATACGGCAGGTTGGGCGTGATCGAGGCGACCACGGGCCAGTTGAGGTACGCGGTCATCCGGCCGTCGATGTATCCGCGGTTGATGCCGCGGGCCACGGCCTGCGCGCCCCCGTTGTAGTCGTCCGAGCCGTTCTCGCTCGCCCACAGCGCCTTGCCGGACGACGTGGCGGCCGACGGCACCGAGCAGGTGGACTGGGACGACCGGTAGCCGCAGGGGTAGTGCGTGCCGATGGCGCTCACCGCGGAGGCGAACGCCGGGTCGGAGTCGATGTCGTTCGCCACGGACCAGTCGGAGTCGGCCGCGACGATCCTGACGTTGCCGTAGCCGTGGCTGTCGAGCGCGCTGCGCAGTTGTTCGTACCAGGAGATGTTGTAGCCCCGCTCGTTCCACCCGCCGAGGTAGTCGATGGTCAGCCCGTGCTGCTTGGCGCAGCCCAGCCACGAGAGCAGGTAGTCGGCCATGTCGGTGGACCAGAAGTTCCCGCCGCCGATCCAGCCGGGCGCGCCCCAGGCGAGCCCGTACAGCTTGATGCCCGGGTTACGGGCCTTGGCCTGCTCCATCAGCCACCATTCGTAGCCCCGGTCGCAGTTGAGGTCGGAGCGGGTGTGCTGGTGACTCGGTTCGGCCCCTGAGGTGGAGTTGGTGTCTCCGCCGATCTCCGCCTTGAGGATCTGCAGGGAGGCGCCGTAGCCGGGCTTGAACAGGTAGTCCAGGATCTGGCCGCGCTGGGGCTCGGGGTAGTCGATCAGGAGTCTGCTGTTGCCGCCCCCGCCGCTGATGGCGCCGACGCCGTCGAAGGCACGGCCGCCGGACGCGCCGTTGATCGTGAGGGAGGTGGCGGCCTGGGCCGGGGCGGCGGTCGTGGCGACGATGCCGCCGGCGGTCAGGAGCAGGCCCGCGAGCACTGCGGTCAGGACGCGCAGGCGCCGGAACAACCGGCTGAAGGCTGACACGGTGGATTCCTTTCACAGGTGGGAGGTGTCCCCGTGCGGGAGGGCAGGAGCCGTGTCACGGGGCCCGATGACTGTGCGGTGGCCGGTGTGCGGCGGTGGCCGTACCGGTCCGTCAGGACGCGGCGAACGCCGTGGTGCCGGACGCGGGCACGACCATCGCCAGGGCGACGAGGAGCGTGGCCTTCCATCGCCTTCGCCGGCGATCGACGGCTGTCCGGGCATGGAGACCTCCTCCGTGACGGTGCCGCCACGGCGGCGCCGTAGCCGCCTGTGGTCGGTGCGCGGACGCCCGGTCGCCCGCGGCGGGCAGCCACCCGGCAGGCGGGCCCGTACGGTGCTCGGCAGGGGCGCGGAGGGGGAGTCACCCCAGCGTCCACCGCTGGTTACCGCTGCCGTTGCAGGTCGACAGCTGGACGAGGCTTCCGTCGGCGCCGGCCCCTCCTGTGACGTCCAGGCACAGGCCGGACTGGACGCCGGTGATCGTGCCGTCCGCGTTGAGCGTCCACTGCTGGTTGGTCTGGCCGTTGCAGGTCCAGATCTCCACCTTCGTCCCCGGTGTGGTGCGGTTGTCGTAGGCGTCCAGACACCTCTGGCTGCTGCCCGAGTAGACGGTGAGCTGGTCGGAGACGGAATGCGTCCAGGTCTGGTTGGCGCCGCCGTTGCAGCTCCAGATCTCCACCTGGGTGCCGGCGGTGGTGGTCGAGTTCGGGACGTCCAGGCACTTGCCCGACCCCACCCCGTGCAGCGCACCGGTCACAGTGGTGCCGCCGCCGCTGCTCGTGCCGCCCACGACCCGGTACATCACCGTGCCGTGCGCGGGCACCGAGGCGCTGATCGTGCCCGAGGTCGTCGAGGACGCCCCCGACCACAAGTCGGTCAGGGTGTAGGAGGAGGCCCCGGTCTTGCCGATCGCGGCCGCGCTGGTGGTGATGGTCGCCGTCGAGCCCGTCTCGTTGAACAGCGCCACCGACACGTCCCCGTTCGCCAGCGGCTTGGCCAGGACGTCCAGGCCGCCCGAGGAGGAGACCATGACGCCCTGCCTGCCCAGCGGGTCCTGGTCGACCGCGATCACGCGGGAGTTGGTCAGCGTGGCCAGGGTGTCCCTGCCGGCCGAGGGGATGTCGGTACCCGCGATCAGCGGCGCGGCCATCTCCGCCCACAGACTGAATTCGCTACGGCTCTCGGTGGCCGTCAGCGAGCCGTTGCCGACCTCCAGCATGTCGGGGTCGTTCCAGTGGCCGGGGCCGGCGTAGGAGGCGAGTCCCACGTTGCTGTGGAAGATCGAGAGCATGCTGGAGAAGCTCGCGGTGATGTCCCCGGTGGTGCGCCAGCTGTTGCCCACGTCCGCGCCCCAGGTCCACACGTTCTCCTGGCCCCAGTTGCACAGACTGAACAGGATGGGCCGGCCGGTGGCCGCCAGGGCGTCGCGCATCGCGGTGTACCGGGTACGGGCGGGCGCCCCGGTGTTGTTGCAGTTGTCGTACTTCAGATAGTCCACGCCCCAAGAGGCGAACGTCTGGGCGTCCGTGGTCTCGTGGCCCAGGCTGCCCGGATAGCCGGCACAGGTCGCAGTGCCCGCGTCCTCGTAGATCCCCAGCTTGAGCCCCAGCGAGTGCACGTAGTCCGCGGTGCCCTTGATGCCGTCGGGGAACTTGGCCGGGTCCGGCACCAGACGGCCGCCGGAATCGCGGCTGTGGGTCATCCAGCAGTCGTCTATGTTGACGTACGAGTAGCCCGCCGCCTGCATGCCGTTGGTGTGCATCGCCTGCGCGGTGGACTTGATCAGCGACTCGGAGACGGCGCAGCCGTACGCGTTCCAGTCGTTGAAACCCATCTGCGGCGTCAACGCCAGCCCGTTGTCCAGCGCGGTCGCGGGCTGCGCCGTCCCCAGGGCGAGGAGGGGGGCGGCCACGGCGAGCAGTGCGACCGTGCACGCGAGCGCCAGGATTCTGCGCAAGGACGTCAGCGGCGTCAGCGGGAACGGCGTGCGCGGACGCCTGGCCCTCTCGGTGGTCACGGACATGGTTCATCGCTCCTCGGGTCGAGTTCCGGAGGGCACGTGCACGGCAGCGAGGGTGGACTCGTGCTGCCTTGTTGCGAACATGACACACACGTGGAGCAACCCCGACGCGTTCGCAGTGTCGAACGTGTGTCGGGGTATCGGGCATGGTGGATAATAGGGAACCGGTGGACGGCGTCAATACCCTCCACATGATTCGACGCGCATCTCGAAACATTCGCATTCCACATGGGGTGGTGGGGCGCGGCGTTGGAGCACACCACCGCGCCCCAGGCTCCGGCGCGCGCGGACGCGGTCACCGCCAGCCGGCAGAAAGCCGCACCCACCGGGCACTCTTCGAAGGTGCCGTGCAGCGGGGTGTAGCCGATCCAGCCCTCACCGAACACGAAGGCACCCCGGTCCCGGCGGCCCAGTCCGCGGCGGCGTCGGTCCAGGTCCTCAGCCGCTGTTCCATCGCCGTCCGGTGGACGGCGTAGCGCTCGTACAGCCAGGCGTCCCAGCGCTGCGGGTCGCACCAGTCGTGCACGTACACCTCGCGGCGGCCGACCACGGTGGCGTCCAGACGCCATCGGTCGACGGCCGGCGGCGCCCAGTCCGCAAGGGCCGGCGCGCCCGGGCGCAGCAGTTCGCGCGCTGGGCGCGCTCCTGGGGGAAGGGCGGGGAGGAATCCCTCAGGGCAAACGTGTCCAGAAGATCGAGACACCCATGATGTCGTAGTCGAGGCCGTTCGCCTCGGCGGTGGTGATCCAGCCCGCGTAGGCGGTGCGGTCCGGGGTGGTGAGGTGGATGACGATCTTGCTCGTCGGGGAGGTGTCCCGCACCGCCTTCGAAGCCGACTCCAGCAGCGCGAAGTAGTCGGCCGGACTGGTCCAGCGGCTCACGTCCGCCAGGGCGTTGTTGATCTCGTTGCCGATGGAGACGTACTGCGGGGTGACGCCCGCGCCCTTCATCGCCTGAAGGGAGCGAGCCGTGAAGTCGTGGACCGCCGCCTCAAGTCGGCTCTGGGAGCAGCCGGCCCAGTCCGCCGGCCTGTGCTGCATCGCCGGGTTCGTCCAGACGTCGCTGTAGTGGAAGGACAGGAGGATCTTCATCCCCCGTGCCTTGGCGTCCTTGGCGTTCTTGACCGCGTCGTCGATGTCCTGCCGGCCCGGCTGGAGTTGCTGTCGCTCTCCGTCGTTGGTCACGAAGTCGCCGGGTCCGCAGGGGTTCAACCTGGCCCGCATCCGTGTGTACAACAAGCCAATCGGCCTGCGGTGCGTCCGGGCCGCCCGGCGCGCGCGTCAGACATGGCGTGGACGACGCCAACACATGTGGCTGGTGCGGCACACGTCGCACGGTTCCGCGCCGGCGGGCATGCGACCGTACCGCGCGGCGGGGCCCCGGCCGGGGCCCCGCGTTCAGGCGGTGCGGTCACCTGACGAGACGGGCGTAGGCCCGCAGTTCCTCCACGAAGATCCGGGGCTGCTCGAAGGCGGCGAAGTGACCGCCCGCGGCGATGTCGTCGTTGAAGTAGACCAGGTTGTCGTAGGCCTTCTGTGCCCACACCTTCGGCGTGCGCACCAGTTCGCCGGGGAAGACGCTGACCCCGACCGGCAGGTCCAGGCGTGTCAGGTCGTGGTTGTCCCGGTAGAACTCCCAGTAGAGCCGCGCCGACGACGCCCCGGTGTTGGTGAGCCAGTACAGACTGATGTCGTCGAGCATGCGGTCGTAACCCAGGAGCGGCTCCGGACGGTGGTCGCTGTCCGTCCAGTCGATGAACTTCTCGAAGATCCAGGCGGCCTGCCCCACGGGGGAATCGGCCAGGGCGTAGCCGAGGGTCTGCGGGCGCGTGGCCTGCTCCTGGAAGTACCCCGAGTACTGCCGGGCGAAGACCTGCTGCTGGGCGATGGCCGCCTTCTCCTCCGGCGTGCCGTCCCCCAGGGCCGTGTTGGTCAGCATGAACTCCGGCAGGTTCAGGTGCACACCGAGCAGACCGGCCGGCCGCTGCTTGCCCATCTGGGTGGTGACGGCACCTCCCCGGAATACGCCGGAGACCTGCCTTCTGCCGGCGGCAGAACACCGGCCCGACCGGGCTCTACGATCACTACAGTCCAGGCTCATGACGACGGTCACAACACGCACGATCGAATACGCGGCCGACGGCCTGACGATGTTCGGGCATCTCGCGCTCCCGGCCGGTGCCGACCGCAGGCCCGCGGTCTTGGTCGGGCCCGAGGGGACGGGGCTCAGCGATGTCGAGCGCCGCCGGGCCGATGCGCTCGCCGAGCTGGGATATGTGGCCCTGGCCTTCGACCTCCACGGCGGGCGCTATTTGAGCGATCCTGAGGAGATGTTGGCCCGCTGCATGCCGCTGCTCGCCGACCCCGACCGGATGCGAGGCATCGGCCACGCGGCCCTTGACGTGCTCCGCGCCGAGCCGCGGACCGACCCGGACCGGATCGCCGCCGTCGGCTACGGCACCGGGGGCGCCATCGCGCTGGAACTCGGGCGCGACGGCGTCGACCTGCGCGCGATCGCGACAGTCAACGGACTGATCACGGGCCGGCCAGGCGAGACGGCGCGCATCCACTGCCCGGTGTGGGCCGGGGTCGGGTCGGAAGACCCGATCATGGCGCCCGCGCAACGGGACGCTTTCACTGCCGAGATGCAGGCTGCGGGAGTTGACTGGCGCCTCGTGGTCTACGGCGGCGCCTTGCACGCCTTCCATCACCCACCGGTCGACCACATCGTGCTTCCTGGGGTCGGTTTTCACCCTCAGCACGCGCAGCGAGCCTGGCGGGACGTCGTCGACCTGCTCGCCGAGTGCCTGCCCGTAACGGAGTGACGATCGAGGACACCGACCCCCCTCGCCGCACTCCCGGACACCTTGGTTCCTGTCCACCCCGGCCATCGCGGCCGTTACGCCGCAGTGCTCTCGCCCGACTGCCACCCCGATCAGGCGACCGAGTTCAACGGTGCCGTCCGGCGCTGCCTGGGCTCCGCCCTCTGGGCCTCGCGCACCACCACCGGCTTCGAGGACGCCATACGCGCGGCGATCGACCCCGGCGATGACACGGACACGGCTGCCGCGGTGACCGGAGACCTTGCGGGGGCGTACTACGGGTCGGATGCAATCCCCGCCGGCCTGATGGGACAGTGCGTGCAGCCCGCCTGAACGGCGAGTTGGTCCTGCGGGAAGCCGAACGCCCGTGGAATCGGAGCGGCTCCGGCGAGCCGCCCAGGAGGAACTGCTCCAGCGGCGCGGGCTGACGGCACCATGGGTGCTGCGCCCGTCGACCACCGACGCGGACACCGAGTGTCCAGGATCAGGGGTGAAGACCCGTGCCCGCTGGGGAGACAGTCCGTTCCGCTTCGACGGCTGGTGGCGCTGAGGCGTGGGCGAGTTCGCGTTCGAGGTCGTCCAGGGCGCGGCGGGCTGTGACGATGCGGTCGTGCAGGGTCTGCTGCGTGGCCGGGATGGGTGCCGGGCGGGGGGCTGGTGCCGCGTGGTTCCGTTCCATGTCGCGGGCTTCATCGAGGGAGGACAGGACGACGCCGATGAGGACATTGACGAGGACGAAGGAGGCGAGCAGGACGTAGGACGCGTAGTAGATGAGGCTCAGGCGGGAGATTTCGAGGCCTGCGTGGACGGCGTCGCCGATGCCGTCGAGGGTCATGAGCAGGAAGAGGGTGAGGGCGGCGCGGCCGACGGAGCCGTAGTGCTGCGGGTCGTGGCGAGCGAAGAAGACCCAGCCGACCATCGCGTAGACGTACAGCAACAGGGCGCCGACGAGGAGGAAGCTGAGGGTGCCGGGCAGGCTGCGGGCGACGGCGACGAGGATGATGCGCAGTTGCGGCAGGAACCGGGCGGTGCGCAGGACGCGTGCCAGCCGCAGCAGCCGCAGGACGGTGGTGTTCTCCCGGACGAGGGGCAGGAAGGTGCTCAGTACGACGGCGAGGTCGAAGAGGTTCCACGGGTCGCGGAAGAAGCCTTTGGGACGGTCGGCGTGGGCGCCCAGGCGTAGCAGGATCTCCACGGTGAAGGCGGCCACGCACGCGTGTTCGGCCAGGCTCAACCAGCCGTGCCAGTCGGTGACCACCCCGGTGTAGGTCTCCGCGCCCAGCAGTGCGGCGTTGGTGAGGATCAGGCAGAAGACGGTGACCGCGAACCATCGGGCTTCGGTGATGGCGCGGCACCATCGTGCCGTCGAGGCCCGCGCCGTGGCGGGCCGAACCATGGGGGCGCTGTCCGTCATCCTGCTGTGTTCCTTCGCGCAGCACACTGTTCCCGGCCAACCGGGCTGGTAGGCGGGCTTGTTGAGTGATCATGCTCTACGCCAGACTTCTACAGCAATGTAGACATCGGCGGGGTGCCGGTGCCGGTTGCCCGGTCCGCCGTCCGCGGAGAGGTGGCGGATCCGATGTCCGGCCTGAGCAGGAGCCCGCTGGGGCGCCGCCTTCCGGACCGCTGGACGGCAGCGTCGTGCAGGGAGGCGAGCCGCCCCGCGGGCCTGACCGTGTGCGGCTTCACCGGCGGACTGGAGGTTCGCTCACGTCAGTTACGGGAGTTGCCGAACAGGAGACGGTAGGCGATCAGCAGGACGAGGGCACCGCCGATGGCCGAGCCCCAGGTGGCGAGGTCGAAGAACTCCCGCTGGATGGGACGGTCGAGGAAGGTCGCCGACAGCCAGCCGCCCAGGAATGCGCCGGCGACGCCGATGACGGTGGTGCCGATGCATCCGCCGGGGTCACGTCCGGGCAGGACGGCCTTGGCGATCGCCCCGGCGAGAAGACCCAGAACCAGCCACGCGATGACACCCATGTCTCTCCTTTCACTGACCCCTGGGCAGGGAGCCGAAGTGCTTCGCGGGACAGCGTAGCTTCTACAAGCCTGTAGAAGACGCCCGGCGGCCGGATCTCGCCGGATGATCCCGGGGAGTGTCCGGTACCGGACGCCTCCGCGATCTGCGAGCGCGTGGCGTGGCGACTGGCGGACTCGTGGCGTGGTGACTGGCAGAAGCGAGTCCGCAGACGCGGCGCCGGGCTGAGTTTCGGGCGTGGGCGGCTTCGGCAACCGCACCGGGCCGCTGCGCGACATCACGGCCGAGCGCGGGGCCGCCAAAGGACTCACTCTGCCTCGTAGCGCGATACTGGCGGGACCCCAACCCACTCATCGCGCTGCTGCAGAACGCGGAAGCGGACGACGGCGAGAGCCGCTCGACTCCACCCGCGAACGCACTGCTGTCACAAGGTCTCGGTCCGCGCCGGCAGGTCATGCGTCGTCGTTCACGCCCTCGGGGCAGTTGTCCCGGAGAAGGCGTCCCGGGAACGTCACGGGAACGCGGACATCAGAGACGTTTCGAGCGAACGAGAGGACGACCGAGCATGATCAGCACGGAACACGCCACTCCACCCGTCGTGGAGCAGTCGGTGCTCGAGGACCTGCGCGCGCGCCTGAGTGGCTACCGCCGAGTCGACGTCCCCGCCGGCTTCGGGTGGGCACGCGGTGTCGACGGCGACCGCCTCGCGGACCTGATCTCCCATTGGGCCCGCTCCTACGACTGGCGCGAGCATGAAACCCGGATCCGTGCCCTGCCCTGGGCCCTGGCCGGCCTGGCCGACACACCGGTGCGGGCGGTCCATCTGCGAGCGGCGCGCACCGACGCGGTGGCGGTGGTGCTCCTCCACGGCTGGCCCGACTCCGTCCTGCGGTTCGAGAAGGTCTGGCCCCTGCTGTCCGACCTCCACGTGATCGTCCCGGCCCTGCCGGGCTTCCCGTTCGCCGCGCCCGTCGCCTCCCGCGGCATGTCGTCCCGGGCCACGGCCGAAGCGATCGCGAACGCGATGGCCGAGCTCGGCTACGAACGGTACGTCGTGTCCGCGGGCGATGTGGGCTGCGACGTCGCCGAGGCGCTGGCCGCCGCTCACCCCGACCGTGTGGCCGCCCTGCACCTGACCGATGTGTCGCAGTACCGCTTCCTGGTGGACCCGCCGCAGGACCTGTCCGACGCGGAGCGGGCGTACGTCCGGCGCGGCCGTCAGTGGCAGGCCACCGAGGGCGGCTACATGCACGAACAGGCCACCAAACCGCACACGTTGGCTGTGGCGCTCGGTGACTCGCCCGCGGGCCTGGCGGCGTGGATCCTGGAGAAACTGCGCGCGTGGACCGACTGCGGCGGTGATGTGGAAGCGGTGTTCCACCGGGACGAGTTGCTCACGTGGATCACCGCGTACTGGGTCAGCGGCGCCATCGGCACCTCCTTCACCCCCTACGCCGAGAGCGCGGCGAAACCGGCCGGACGCATCGACGTCCCCACGGCGTTCACGATCTTCCCGAAGGACCTCGTCAACGCGCCCCGCGAGTTCGCGGCACGCTTCTTCGACGTCCGCTCCTGGACCGAGGAACTGGCCGGCGGCCACTTCGCGGCCTGGGAGCGCCCGTCGGAGTACGCCACCGGCGTCCGCACGGCAGTCGAACTGGCGAGGCGGAGGTTCGTGGCCCCCTGATCGTCGGGGCCTCCGTGCCGACCGCACCCGCAAGCCGGTCGCCGGTCGCCGGTCGCCGGCCAGAAAGGTCAGTGGCCGGCATGGGGGTCAACTCACCGACCTGTCCGCCGCCGGCCCAGGGGAGCGGAGGCTTGGGTCGCGGAACGGACCGTCTCCTGGCCGGCCGGCTGCTGCCGTCACCTTCATCGCCGCGGCGAACGCAAGGCCGGACACTTTGCGGCCTTCACCAGCATCGCCTGCACGCTCATCTGCCGCTCATCCGCCTACGCCGCCGCCTCACCCGCCGATGTGCCGTTGCAGCAGTCCGACTGCCAGGTCATGGCCGTAGTGAAGGGCCAGGTCCATAGGCGTTTGGCCGTCAGGCCCCGGAAGTTGCGGGTCAGCACCGAAGGCTAGGAGAACAGCGGTGGTATGCACAGTCAGCGGGCCGCCCCTCTGCAAGGCGCCATCGCCTTCAGCGTCGATGGCGTGCGTCAGGAGGGTCATGTTGTCGCATACCTCATCAGGGTCTTGTCCCTTGGCCGGCAGCTGAGCCAGGGTCTCCGCGTCCTCGTCCTCCACCGCTTGATGGGCTGGTGTCCAGGTGTTCTGCACGGTGGCATTCAACCGTTGCTGCACCAGCCCAGCCAGCGCATTCCCCCGTCTCTGATCACCCATTGAGATGACTTGCAAGCCGCGTCACCGCAGTGCCGTGAAACCGCTACGCGGGCGGACCGTCCGCGGCCGGGGACGGAACCGCTTCCGTCGCGGGCGCCGGGACATGCCCGGCGGCCATCCGTTCCCTCCGCCATGGCAGGAGCAGCGCGCTCGCCATGCACAGCAGGCCGGCGATGAGCAGGGCGCCGCGTGCCCCCGCTGCGGCGGCGATGAGGCCACCGGTGATCATGAAGGCGGCCTGGCATGTCTTCGAGCCGACGGACCAGGACGTGCCGACGCGGGACATGAACGCGTCCGGTGTGGCCGCCATGCGATACGTGGTGAACGACGGGTTGAAGACCCCGGCGCAGAAGAGCAGGCCGAAGTCGGCGGCCACGATGACGCACACGCCGAGGACACCCGAGGGCGTCAGCGGCAACAGGATCGTCCACAGTGTGCGTGCGACACCGGACAGCAGCAGAACGCGACGCTGTCCGAATCGCCGGGTGAGCAGCGGGGTCAGGCGTGAGCCCAGCACGCCGCCCACGCAGGGCAGCCCCAGGGCGAGTCCGTACTGCCACGGCGCCAGGCCCAGATCATCCAGCATGAGGACGGCCATCAGCGGCGAGGACATCATGATGGATCCGCCGAAGAGGAGCGAGTTGAAGAAGAGCGGTCGCAGTCCTGGGTGCCGCAGGAGGTACTGCCATCCGGCAGCGATGTCGCGGCCCAGGTGAGAGGTGACCGCGCGTTGCGGTGGCGCGGGTTCGGGCTGCCGGATGCGAGCGACGCCCAGGGCCGAGCCGAGGAAGGACAAGGCGTCGACCACCACTGTGGCGGCCGTACCCAGGGCTCCGATCAGAAGCCCGCCGACGGGCGGGCCGGCGCTGACGCTGATCCAGTTGGTGGTCTCGAACAGGCTGTTGGCACGAAGACGGTGCTCGGGCGAGACAAGTGCCTTCAGGTGCGCCCCGCTCGCCGCGTCGAACGCGACGGACGCGGCCGTCTGGAGAACGCCCACGGCACACAGCTGGGTGAAGGTGAGCCTGCCGAAAGCCATGGCGACCGGAATGCTCGCCAGCATCACGCAGCGGGCCACATCGGCGGTGATCATGACCGGCCGCTTGTACTGGTGCTCGATACGCACACCGAGCGGCAGAGCGATCACCGCGCTGGCCACCGCGGACAACGCGGCGAGCACGGAGACCTGGAACGCCGAGCAATCCAGCACCAGGAGGGCGATCAGCGGCAACGCCCCCATGCCGACGGCACTGCCCGCTGCGCTGACCGCGTAGGCGCCCCACAACCACCGGAAGTCCTGCCCGAGCGCGCTCCGCCGTACCAACCGAACCTCCTGGGGTGTGAAGGCGCTCAGCGTAGTGACTCTGACCGTCCACTACTGCGTGATCAGGCCATCACCTCACCCACCTCAGAGGTGAGGTCAGAAACAGGTACTCAGCTTGTCCTTTGCCCTTCAAGCGGTGTCAGGTTCGTCTCATGACGGCAGTCTTGTGGGGTCTGCGTCTAGGGTGTTGAGGATGCCGCTTGTCGAAGTGACCTACGCGCCCACGGTGCCCGAGCATCAGCTACGCGAACTCGGCTCGGTGCTGCCGCATCTGGTGTCCCTGGCCGTGGAGTGCCCCGAGGAGCCGTACGACGGCGAGTTGCGACCCGGGGATGTCGAGATTCGCTTCCGGCCGCTGAGCCCGCTGGACCGTAGTGACCTGACGGTGGTGATCGAGATCAAGTCGAAGTGGTCCGCCGGCAGGGAAGCCAACCGGCAAGAGCGCGTGGATGCGCTTCACGCGAACATCCGCGCTGCCACCGGGATCGTCGACCTCGGCGTCTACCTGTCCCTGCCGAGCGCCGCCTGGTCCCAGGGAGACTGATCACCCACACCGGACGGCATTGTCTCCCGGTACGTGTGTCTGACCGTGCGACGCGATGAGCTGTTGCCGGGGTCGTTGCGCGAGGGGGTGACGGCCGCGGTGATGAACGCGGCGGCGCCCATGCTGGATGAGCACGGGACCAGGCACATTAGGCCCGCGCAGGGGTGATCCCGCAGAGGCCACCGTTGGGCACGACCACCCGGTCGGGACGGGGTCGGGACGGTACCGACCAGGTGTGAGACGTCGAACGGCCCGGGCTCGTCCGCAGGGCGAACCACCGCAACCGAGACATCGAGGCCAGGCCGCTGGGGAGACATCTGGCCGGTCGCGTCTACGGGTGCGTGTCCGTGATCGCGATGACCTCGTCGAGGCGGTCCCGGGCGGCCTCCAAGTCTTCGATCTTGGCCTGGATGCGCTCGCGCTCGACGCGCAGCATGGCTCGTTGATCGGCGTCGGTGTGCCCGGAGTCCCAGCACGGAAGCAGTTCGGTGATCCTCCGGCTGGTCAGGCCGGCGGCGAACATCTGCTGGAAGAAGCGGACCAGAGGGATGGCCTCCTGCCGGTACAGGCGCTGGCCGGACGGGCTGCGCTCCGCGGTGAGCAGCCCCTGCTGCTCGTAGTAGCGCACGGCGCGCACCGAGACGCCGGCGCCCCGTGCCACCTCTCCGATGCGGATCAACCGCTCGGTCGCGTCCGCTGTGACAGACATGGTGATTCCTCTCACCCTGGCTCTGACGGTCGGCACTTGCCTCTGACGATAACGTCAGGTTTTAGCGTACCGGCCATGGATATCAACAACTCCGTCGCCCTTGTCACCGGAGCCAACCGCGGCTTGGGCCGCGCCTTCGCCCAGCGCCTGCTCGAACGGGGCGCCCGCAAGGTCTACGCGACGGCCCGCCGACCGGAGACCGTGGACGTGCCCGGGGTCGAGGTCCTGCCCCTCGACATCACCGATCCCGCATCCGTGAGGGCCGCCGCCGAGGCCGCCCCGGACGTGTCGCTACTCGTCAACAACGCGGGAATCAGTACGGGGACCGATCTGGTGACCGGTTCGCTGGATACGGTGCGGCGCGAGCTGGAGACCAACATGTTCGGCCACCTGGAAATGATCCGGACTTTCGCGCCGGCGCTCGCCAGGAACGGCGGGGGCGCGATCGTCAACGTCCTCTCCGCCATGTCGTGGTTCGGGGGCAAAGGCGCCGGTGCCTACCACCTGTCCAAGGCCGCCGCCTGGGCCATGACCAACGGCGTCCGCCTGGAGCTCGCCGAGCAGGGCACGCTCGTCACAGCGGTACACCTCGGCCTGGCCGATACCGACATGGCCGCGGGCTGGCCCGTGGACAAGATCGCTCCGCCGGACTTGGCCGACGCGGCGCTCGACGGTGTCGAGGCGAACTCCGCCGAGGTCCTCGCCGACCAGTGGAGTCGGGATGTCAAGTCCCGTCTGCCCTTGACGCCGGAAGAGTTCAACGCCGCAATGGACCGCGCCCTGGCGGCGCTGACGGCGGCCTGAGGGCTCCTCGGGCCGCACGGACTTCAGTCGGCTGCTTTCGCGTCGTGACCAGGCCTTCTCGTCGAGCAGCAGCAACTGCGTGACGTCGTTGCGGTTGCCGTCGGTCGGGCACACCGTGGGCGGGATGCCCTGCCCGTCGGTCAGGATGCGGATACTTGCCGCCCGGCCGCGCGCGGCTCAGCGGGGCTGGGCCCGCTTTCGGGCCCAGCCCCGCCGCCCGCACGCGGGAGGAGTCGGTCAATGTCCGCGACCAGCCCAGCTTCTTCACGGCTAGCGGATTCTCTCGTGCGGCGCCTGGCGTCCTGCTCGCGCCCACCCCGGCGGGCCGGGGCATCCGGCACATACCGAGGAACCCGCAGGCGGCGTCACACGGACCGGCCAGTGAACGCCCGCGGGCGCGGGCAGCGGCGCCGGGCGCACGCAGTGTGCACGAGGAGGGCGATGAGCGGGGGGCTCCCGGTATGCGCGGTTGTCGAGTCTTCGGCGGAGTCCGGGGACGCGCCGGGCAGAGGTTGCCGATCGGTCTGCCCGGAACGGGTGCCGCGCCCTCGCTGCCCCGGCCTGCCCGGAACGGGTGCCGCCCCCTCGCTGCCCCGGCCTGCCCCGCCCGCGAAGTGGAGGGGATGCGGAAGGGAACGGTCGTACATCCATGGTGCGCTGCCGCGCTCTGCTGAACGTCGCCCCGTGTTCCGGCGGGCCACAGCAGCGGCCGTAGGGAGGCGGCGGCCTCGTCAGCGGTCGCCGGATCGCGGGGCCGGTCCGGCGCCGGGAACGCGGGGCTCGCCCGCTGCCGGCCGTGGCCCGGTCCGCGGGCTCAGCGGAGCAGCAGGTCGCGGATCGCCCCCGTGATCTCGTCGGGCGCCTCCTCCGCCATGAAGTGTCCCGCCCTCGTGAGCCGGTGGTCCAGGTCCGGTGCCCACGCGTGCCAGATCGCGGTGGCGTCGTAGCCCAGTCGCACGCCCCAGTCCTGCTGGACGACCGTCACGGGCATGGCCAGCCGGGAACCGGCGTCCCGGTCCGCCTGGTCGTGTGCGACGTCGATGCCCGCCGAGGCCCGGTAGTCGGCGACGATCGACGGCACGGCCGCGGCGCTCGCCCGGAGGTACGCGGCCCGGACCTGTTCCGGCATGGCGGCGGGATCGCCGGCCCAGGCGTCGAGGAAGGAGCCGAAGTAGGCGTCGGCGCTGTTGGCGATCATCGTCTCCGGCAGCCCCGGCGGCTGCGCCATGAGGAACAGGTGGTAGCCGACCGCCGCCGGGACACCGTGCAGGACGTCCCACATGTCCAGCGTCGGCAGGACATCGAGGATGCCGAGGTGTGTGAGGGTCTCGGGATGGTCCAGCCCCGCCCGGAAGGCGACCAGGGCGCCCCGGTCGTGGCCGACCAGGGCGAAGCGCTCATGGCCGAGAGCCGCCGCCAGGGCGACGATATCGGCGGCCATCGTGCGCTTGGAGTACACCTCTGGGCCGGTGGCCGTCGGCTTGTCGCTGGCGCCGTAGCCGCGAAGGTCGGGACAGATCACCGTGTGCTCGCCGGCGAGCCGCTCGGCGACGTGCCGCCACATCAGGTGGGTCTGCGGAAAGCCGTGCAGCAGCACGACCGGGCTGCCGTCGCCGCCGACGGCGGCGGCCAGCTCCACTCCGTCCGTGCCGGGCAGGCGGACGTGGTCGAAACCGGGAATGGTGAGCGTCATGAAAGGCCCTTTCCTGGGGTCGGCGGACCGGTGGAAGCCCTGGTCCGAGGACTGACCGGATCAGCGTGCGCGACGGCGATCAGCAGCCGATCAGTACGCTTCGACGCCGCGCACCGGCGGCACGGAAGATGGAGGGCATGCGAATCGACGTGCTCGGTGCCGTGCGGGCCCTCCGGGATGACGGCACACCGGTGGACCTGGGCGGGCCCCGCCACCGCGAGGTCCTCGCCCGGCTCGTCGCCGCCGGGGGACGGCTGGTCGCCACCGACACCCTCGTGGACGACCTGTGGGCCGAGCCGCCGGTGCGCGCCGTGGGTGCGTTGCGCACGTTCGTCGCCGCGCTGCGCCGCGCCATCGAACCCGACCGGCCGCCCCGCACTCCGCCGCGCATCCTCGTCACGGAAGGCCCCGGCTACGTGCTGCGCCTCCCGCGCGACGACGTGGACGTCCACCGGTTCGAGGACGCCCTGGCCCGCGCCCGGCGTACCCCCGATGCGCTGACCGGCCTCGACGCGGCCCTCGCGGCCTGGCGCGGCCTCGCCTACGCCGACGTGACCGGCTCCGCCTGGGCCCAGCGCGAGCGGACCCGGTTGGAGGAGCTGAGGCTGGAGGGGGTGGAGCTGCGCGCCCGCCTCCTCCTCGACTCCGGTTCGGGAGCCGAGCTGGTCGCCGAACTGGGCGCCCACGTCACCGAACACCCCTGGCGCGAGCCCGCCTGGGGGCTGCTGGCCCGCGCACTGCACCGGGCGGGCCGGCAGGCGGACGCGCTGGCCACCCTCCGCCGCGCCCGCACGATGCTCGCGGACCAGCTCGGACTCGACCCTGGTGCCGACCTCCGGCGCCTGGAGACGGACATCCTCCACGGAGCTACGACGCTCCAGCCCACGAGTACCGCGAGTACCGCGTGTACCGCGGGTACCGCGTGGACCACGTGGCCCGCCGGAGTACGGCTCGGCCCGCGCACCACCGTCGAGCTGGCGCGCACCCTGGCCCTGGCCGGTGGTGACGCCCTCGTCCACTCCCGGCGCGACCGCCTCGCCGCCGCCCGGGCCGCGGAGCGCACCGGAGACATCGCCCTGACCGCCCGTGTCATCGGCGCCTACGACGTCCCTGCCCTGTGGAGCCGGGCCGACGACCCCGTGCAGTCCCGCGCCGTCGTCGCGGCGGCCGAACGTACGCTCACTGCGCTCGGTCCCGACGGCCCCGCCGAACTGCGCGCCCGGCTGCTGGCCACCGTCGCGGTCGAGAGCCGCAGCGCCGATGTGTCCGGCACCGAACGAGGGCGTGCCGGACAGGCGGCGCGCGAGGCGGAGGCGCTGGCCCGGGAGCTGGGCGACCCCGCCCTGCTGGTGTTCGCCCTCAACGGTGTGTTCCTCCAGTCCTTCACCCGGCCAGGGCTCGCGGCGGCACGGGACGCGATCGGCATCGAGATGCTCGACCTGGCCACCCGGCACGAGCTGTCGAACTTCGCCGTGCTCGGCCGGCTCATCCGCCTGCAATCCGCCTCCGCCCTCGGCGACCTCCATGCCGCGACCGCGCACGCCGAGGCCGCCGAGCTGCTCGCCGTCAGCACCGAGGCCTCTCTCGTGCCCGTCCTCACCGGCTGGTTCCGGGCCCGGGCAACGGCCGCCCGCAGCGCCGAACCGGGCGGACCGACCGCCGCCACGGCCGCGGCGCAGTACCGCGTCGCCGAGGACGCCCTCGCCGGGACGGCGGGCATGCCGGGACTGCACCGGGGCCTGTTCGCCCTCGCCCTCCTGGGTCTGCGTCTCCTGCACGACCGTCCCGCGCCCACCGACTCCGCCCTCGACTGGGGCCCGTACTGTCCCTGGACGCAGCCCTTGGTGCTGCTCGCCCGGAACCGGGCCGAGGAGGCCCGTACCGCCCTGGCCAGGGCGCCCGAACCACCTCCTGATCACATGCAGGAGGCGCTGTGGTGCCTGACCGCCCACGCCGCCGCCCGCCTCGGCGAGCGCCCGGTCGCCGCCCGCGCCGCGACGGCCCTGCGCCCCGCCCGCACCGAACACGCGGGCGGGGCGAGCGGGTTGTTGACCCTGGGGCCGGTGGCGCGGTACCTGGCGGAGGCGGAGGCATGCGCCCGCGGGAGGTGACCGGCATCGTCCGCGGATCCGCCGTCACGCCTGCTCCTGCCACCTGGGTCAGGCAACGGCGCCTCCGGAGCGGCCCGTTCACACACGTGCCCGAGAGAGGCCGTGAGCCCTTCCGAGCCCTAGCGGGCCGGGACTCCGACTCGGCGTCCCGGCCCGCCAGGGCAGCCGCCGGTCGCCGTCTGGTCGGCGCGGCGGAGATTCCGGAGGCAGCGGCAGCCCTCCACCGGCTCCTGCCGGACCGCAGCAAGCCTTCTCCTGCTCCTGCGCAGAGCCCGCGGCTGTCACGCGGCGGGCGGCACTGCTCACGCCGCCGCCCGCACCGAAGCCCAGGACCACGCCGATCGGCGGTGAACGCGCCACCTGCCAGGTCCGACGCGTCTTCGCCCTGCCCTTACCGACCCTGACCAGGCCACTGGTGGAGTGGGACCGTCAGGCGGAGGGGTGCCGGCTGGTGCCGGCGCCGCGTCCGCTCAACGGGATCAGGGTCTCCAGATGAGCGCCCCTCACCCAGGAGCCCAGCAGGTCGCGGTGCAGGGCCACGATGTCCTGCCGCACCGCCAGGCCCAGCGCGGCCTTCGTGAAGGCACGGCAGGTGGTGACGAACACGGCGACGTCGGCGCCGTGTTCGAGGCGGGCGGTGCCGACGAATTTCTGCATGTCCTGCGAGGACACACTGCGGTGCGGCGCGTACTTCTTGCACTGGACGACCAGCTTGCGGCCGTCGGCCAGGTAGCCGACGACATCCGCGCCCAGATCGCCGCTCCCGCCGCTCACGACGACGCTCGTGCAGCCGTCGCGCCGGCACAGATCGGCGACGTACGCCTCGAACTCCTGCCACGACAACGCGTCGACCTCGGCCATGGACAGCTCCCGCGCCCTGGTCTCCTCCTGCTCCCGCCACTCACGGTCCTGGCCGACCGCACGACGGTGCGCCCGCAGCAGCGCCCACCCGGCCCCGCCCACCACTGCCGCGGCGAGGACGGCCACCAGGACGGGCCACACCACCGACCAGTGCCCGGCCACCCACACCCCAGCGGCCACCGTCACCACCGCACCCCAGCCCTGCAACCGCCTGCGCGTCCGCTTCTTCAAACGTCGGCTCCGTCGACGTGCCGCCATCACTCCCCCGCTCCTCAGACCCGCGGCCCGGCCCTGGGCGCCGGCTGCCCTCGGCGTGTCCGGGGGCTCATCGGCCGGCGGCAGTACCGCCACGTTGACGGTCAGCACCCGTCCAGACCTCCCCCGCCGACCCGCCACCACTGCACCGGGACGGCGAAACGCCGCCCCGGCCTTCTTGTGTAGCCGGACCTTGGTGACGTTGGAGACGGGTCGTCTGCACATGGCTGAACTGACAGTGCACTGACCGGATCAGGTGTGCGGACTGCGGCACGTTGGTGCGGATCGTCGCGGTCGACGGGAGCCCACCCTCGCGGCGGCTGGCGGCGGGCACGTGGATCGGTGAGGATGCTGCGGGCCCCCAGCGGACGGGGCCCGAGCGCGCTGCCGACACCGGTCATCTCGCGCGTTCGGCTCTGTCTGTGGCCAGGACGCTGTCGAGTACGGCGGCGAATCTGTCCCGTGCTTCCTCGCGCAGGGACACGTAGCAGCGTGTGCCTTCCATACGTTGCCGCAGGAGCCCGGCGTCGCGGAGCACCTTGATGTGGTGACTGAAGGTGGACTGGGCGAGCCGCACATCGAAGTCTTGGCGTGTGTGTTCGTTGCCGTCCGCAAGGATGTTCATGACGTGGAGACGGACGGGGTCGCCGAGGGCGGACAGCACTTTCGCGAGAGTGACGGCTTCGAGATCGGGATGGGCCAGTTCTCTGGGCATGAGTCCAGCATACTTCGAACATCGACGATTATCGATTATTGTGGGGTGTGCGGCGCCGCCCAGGAACGTCTTGCGCTGCCTCGGCCGCGCAGGCTGCGCGACACCGAGGAGGGTGAAGCCGGGCGTCGAGGCCCGGCCGGGCTCTCGCCTCGGTCCCACCACCTGTCACCAGAGTGAGGAAGTACCGTCATGAAGCATGAGCCCACCTTCGACGGTCGTGTCGCGATCGTGACCGGCGCAGGCTCGGGGATCGGCCGAGCCACGGCGATCGCGCTGGCCGAGGCGGGGGCCCGCGTCCTCGGTGTGGGCCGCCGGGAGACAGCCCTGCAAGAGACCGCCGCCGTCAACTCCAACATCGCGACCCTCGCCGTCGACGTGCGCTCGGAGCAGGCTCCCGGCCTGATCATCGGCGCGGCGATCGACCGATGGAACCAGCTGGACGTGCTGGTGAACAACGCGGGCGCGACCGCACGCGTCTCCCTCCAAGAACTGACACGCGAGCGCATCACCGATCTGTTCGACCTCAACATCATCGCGCCCACCATGCTCGCCCAAGCGGCACTTCCCCATCTGCGCCGCAGTCATGGCTCGATCATCAACATCTCCAGCACCTACGGCCACCGCCCGCAGCCCGGCGCCGCCCACTACGCGGCTTCCAAGGCCGCGCTGGAACAGCTGACACGTACCTGGGCGCTCGAACTGGCCCAGGACGGGGTCAGGGTGAACGCCATAGCGCCCGGCCCGACGGAGAGCGAGGCACTGTCCGTGAGCGGTCTCACCGAGGAGGACGTGACCAGGGTCAAGAAGGAGCAGGCCGCACAGATTCCTCTCGGCAGGCGAGGTGAGCCCGAGGAAGTGGCGTCCTGGATCGTTCGCTTCGCCGATCCCACGTCGACCTGGCTCACGGGCCAGATCCTCACGATCGACGGCGGGCTGGAACTGGTCTGATCCGCATGCCCTGTCGGGGCTCCTGGCCCGGTTCCAGGTAGGTCTTCGTTGTCAGCCTCCCAAGGCACCGGCCGAGCCGGGAACTTGTCGACGTCCGGTGCCACGCGAAGGTTCAGCGTTCCGGGCGGTAGGTCACGATGATCACTCCGCTGCTCGTGGGCCGGGCCTCGACCAACTGGAGCCTCTTCATCGGGGCGTCGTCGGTGAACAACTTCTTGCGGCCCTCGCCGGCCACCACCGGGTGGATCAGCAGCACGAGTTCGTCGAGCAGGTCGAGTTCCAGGAGCGAGCGCACCAGCGTGGGGCTGCCCGCGACGGTGATGTCCTTGCCCTGGCCCGACTTGAGCTCGTTGACGGCGGTCGCGAGGTCGCCCCTGATCAGTGTGCTGTTCGCCCAGTCCTCGACGCTGTCCAGCGTGGAGGAGACGACGTACTTGGGCGACTCGTTGATCCACTTGGCGAAACCGGCGTCCTCACCGCCGGTGACCGTCGGCCAGTACCCGGCCCACTCGGTGAACGTCACCCCGCCCAGCAGGATCGTGTCGGCCGTCTCCAGCGTGCGGGCCAGCGCCGCGCCCATCTCCTCGTCGAACGCGAACTGCCACTCGTTGGGCGACTGCGCGACACCGTCGAGCGAGACGAACAGACCCGAGACAACCTTGCGCATGATTCCTCCATGAGTGCTTCCAAGGGGTTCTCCGCCCTCCCCGGCCGGGGCGGGGCGACCCGTCGGCCACGTCGGCCACGTCGAGGACATTAGGCAGGCGCCAGGAGCGAGGTCTTGTACAGAAGCGACAGCGGTTCCGTCGCGTCCGGTGCGCTCAGCTGGGTGGCGGTCCTTCCCACATACCGTTTCAGGGACCGCGCCAGGTGCGGCTGGTCGAAGTACCCCAGGCGGTGCGTGACTTCCGGGGCCGGCACGCCCTCCTGGATCAGCACCGCCGCCTGGCGGGCGCGGTGGATCTGCCGGATGGCGCCCTGGGTCAGGCCGGTCGCCGCGACGAAGCGCCGCTGCAGCGTCCGCTCGGACACGTCCGGGCCGGCTCCGCCGAGCACCGCGGGGACGACCGGGTCCACGTCCACGATGCCCTCGCGCACCATGCGGCGCACGAACGCCTCGGCGTTGCCGTAGTCGGGGACGTGCCAGGCCGACCCTTTCAGCCACAGCGAGCGCCTCGTCACGTCGGGGATCTCCGCGCTTCCGCCCACCAGCCGACTGACCGGGATGTGGGGCATCGACGTCCCCAGGGCGAAGCTGATCCCGAAGAAGACGGAGTCCTCCGGCACCGGGGCGAGCGACGCCTTCGCCTCCGGGCCAAGCACCGCCGCCTGCGCCTCGCCCCGGTGCTGCCAGAACACCAGTTCCCCATGCGACGTCGCCACGGACATCATCCGGCAGACGTCTTCACTTCGACTGCGCCACACCCGCTCGACGTACGCCAGCTCCGACGGTCGGCTCTCGATCACCAAGCCCATTACGGTCCCCCAGCTCCCGCTCAGGCCCCGGCCCGGCCATGGCGCGTTCCGTACCATCCTGTCAGCTCGCCGGCGTCTTCACATTCGGTCGACGGCAGTCTCCACGGCCGGTCGGAGGCGATGCGCCCCCGGGTGACGCCGGTCGGCGTGTCCACCGCCTGTCCGCGTGACGGCGCCCCTGGCGAGTCAGCCTCGTCCATCTCGTCCTGGCGGACGATTCGTCATCGAGCCGGTGCCGTCAATGCGGTTCCCGCCGCCCGGGCAGTTCGCGGTGCCGTTCGGCGTCGCCGAGCGGCATCTCGGCTTCGACACCTTCGAGCCGGTCGAGCAGATCCTTGTTTCGCACCACTTCACCCGCGACGGCGAAGACGGTCGCTGTCTCCACGGCAACTCCCGCCACCGGTACGCCTGGCCGGCGGAACTCGACCTGATGGCGCGGATCGCGGTGCTCGGGCCGGCCCTCATGGACGCCCTGTGCTGTCGGGGCGCGGCGCCGGCCGGGATCTCCCGTATCCGGGTGCCGGGGCCACCGGTGGCCGTGGCCGGGATCGTCGGTATCCCGATGCCGGGGCCACCGGTGGGCCCGGCCGGCGGTGGGCGCCGGGCCTCGGGGCCGACGACTCGCGAGCACCATGCCGCGGGCCGCCGATCGACCGAGATGGGTGCGTCAGCCCCGCACGGCGGCAAGCACCTTGGCCGCCTCGGCCGCCATCACCGGTGCCATCTCCAGGACGGTGGCCGGCAGCCCGGACATCATGGCGTCCAGCTCCTGCTGGGTGGCGAACTCGTTGACGAAACCGATCATCAGCAGTGCGCCCACGGGCGGCGTCGTGGAGACCACCTGCAGCGAGAATTCGTCCCACTGCTCAGCGGTGAGGTGTTCCCGCAGCGCCGGGAACAGCACCGGTTCCTCGTGCTCGAGGTGGCGGTGTACCAGGTCTCGCACGTCCCTGGCTGCTTCGGCCAGCGCGTCCCTGGGTTCCGCCGCGGGCACGGGGGCTTCGGCGAGTGCGCGGAGCTTCCTCTCGAGTTCCTCGTGTTCCTCGCCGAGGGCGACGAGCGGCGCGGACGAGCCTGGGGCGGTCGCCTCGATCAACGGCCAGAGGACGTGGTCCTCGCTCTCATGGTGGTGGTGCAGCGTCGCGACGAGGAAGTCACGAAGGTGTGTGAGGGCCTCCGGGTCGGCCGACCGGCTGTTCGCCGCGTCCGCCAGGAGGGCGCTGGCCCGGCGGTGCGTCTCGTGGGTGAGGCGGGTCTCTAGTACCGAACGGGGCTCCGCAAGTTGGTTCATGACTAAACTATATTCATCATAGGACCCTATAGTCAACAAAGTGGGTAAGCTGCATGACCGATGAGCAGCGTCTACCACTCCCCCAGGCGGGCCCAGGCGGCCCAGGCCACCCGCGAGGCGATCCTGGACAACGCACTCGCGCTCTTCCTGGAACGCGGCTACGAGAACGTGACCGTCGCGGACATCGCCAAGGCGGCCTCGGTGGCCACCCCCACCGTGTACGCGAGCACCGGCGGCAAGGCGGCCGTCTTCGCCGCGGTCCTCGAGCAGGCCGTGGCGGACCCCGCCGTGGAGGAGACCCTGACCGCCGTGGCCGATGCGCGGGAATCGGGGACCGTGATCGGCCTGACGGCCGCCGGCACCCGCCGCGCGCATGAACGGCACTGGCGGGTGATCTACGGGTTGCTGCGCCACCCGCCCAGCGAGCCGGCCGCCCGCGACGTCATGGAGAAGGGGATCAGCAGCTACCTCTCGGCCCTGGACGTCATCGCCGGCCGTCTCGTACAACTCGGTGGCCTGCGAGAGGGAATCGATCGAGGAACCGCCCTGGACGTGCTGTGGTTCCACCTCGGCCAAAGGGCCTGGTTCACGCTCGTGGGTGACCGTGGCTGGAGCTTCGACCGGGCGCAGGCCTGGCTCGCCGAGTCCGCCGGCCGCGCCTTGCTGTCCGCACCCGGCGAGTCCGGGTCGACCTCGCGAACGTCGTCCGCCACGCCGCGGAGCCGGACCACTCACACCTGATCCCGCCGTCGGAGCCGAGCGCGCGGACCGGGCGCAACACCGTATCCAGTACCGCACCAAGCGACGTCGGCCCCAGGCGAGTTGCACGCTGGAGCGGGGTGTGGCCCCGCCTCCGGTGCCGTACTCATCACCTTCGGCGCCGCCCACAAGGACGGCGCCGGCCGAGCCATGAGCCGAGCGGACATCGACGATGTCGTCGCGGCCTACGCGCAGGCTGCCGCGGACGCCGAGCGGACAGGCTTCGACGGCGTCGAGGTCCACGGCGCGCACGGCTACCTCATGGACCAGTTCCTGTGGCCCTTCACCAACCGCCGCACGGGCGAGTGCGGCGGCGACGCGGTCGCGCGAACGCGCTTCGCTGTCGAGATCGTCGAGGCCATCCGCGAGCGGGTCTCACCGGACTTCCCCGTCATCTTCCGTTTCTCCCAGTGGAAGGGCTGGAACTTCGACGCCCGACTGGCGGACACCCCCGACGAGCTGCAGGCCGTCCTCGCTCCGATGGCCGACGCCGGCGTCAGCGCCTTCCACGCATCGACCCGTCGCTACTGGGAGCCGGAGTTCGAAGGGTCCCACCTCAGCCTCGCGGGCTCGGCGAAGAAGCTCACCGGAAAGCCGGCCATCACCGTCGGCTCGGTCGGCCTCGACGGCGACTTCACCAGGAACAGTGGCGGGTCGGCCGGTCTGGAACGGCTCGCCGAGACGCTGGAGCGCGACGACTTCGACCTCGTAGCGGTCGGTGCAGCGGTGACCTGAGTTGAGTTGTGCACAACTTAATTGCGCGCTATGTTTTTCCATGTCGCCACGGGCGGGACCGCCCCGGCAGACACGTTTCGTCGCACGCCCACTGCCCGAGGAGAGCCACCATGGACCTGAAGACCGTCTTCCGCCCCACCCGCAAGCGCATCGCCGTGCTGGGCGCCGTCGCCGGGGTCTCGGCCCTCACGCTGGCAGTCACCACCCCCGCCAGCGCGGCCAGGGCCGAGCACCGCGCGGCGGGCGAGAAGCCCACCGTCGTCCTGGTCCACGGCGCCTTCGCGGACGCCTCCAGCTGGAACGGCGTCGTCAAGCGGCTGCAGCACGAGGGCTATCCGGTGGTGGCACCCGCCAACCCGCTGCGCGGACTCGCCGACGACGCCGCCTACGTCCGCAGCGTCCTGGCGAGCGTCAAGGGACCGGTCGTCCTCGTCGGCCACTCCTACGGCGGCGCGGTGATCAGCGAGGCCGCGACCGGCGACCAGAACGTCAAGGCGCTGGTGTACATCGGCGCCTTCCTCCCCGACAAGGGCGAAAGCGCACTGGAACTGTCCAACAAGTTCCCCGGCAGCACCCTCGGCGAGAACCTCGACCCCGTCACCTTCCCCCTCCCCGGCGGCGGCACCGGCACCGACCTGTACATCAAGGCGGACAAGTTCCACGACCAGTTCGCCGCCGACGTACCCAGGCCGACCACCGACCTCATGGCCGCCACCCAGCGCCCCATCGCCGCCGGCGCCCTGGAGGAGAAGGCCGCCGAGCCCGCCTGGAAGACCATCCCCTCCTTCGACCTGGTCACCACCCAGGACAAGAACATCCCGCCGGCCGCCCAGCGCTTCATGGCCGAACGCGCCCACGCCCACACCGTCGAGATCGCGGCCTCCCACGCCGTCTCCGTCTCCCGGCCGGCCGCGGTCACCCACCTGATCGAACAGGCCGCCCGCAGCACCACCCGCTGACCCCGCGCGCACCGGGCGGCACCCGGACGACCGGGGCCGGCGCGGCAGACGCAGACACCGACCGCCGTACCAGCGCACGAGAAAGAGACATGCCATGAACAGCAAGCCGGAGAACAAGCCCACGGTCGTCCTGGTCCACGGAGCGTTCGCCGACGCCTCCAGCTGGAACGGTGTCATCGAGCGGCTGCGGCACGCGGGCTATCCGGTGGTGGCACCCGCCAACCCGCTGCGCGGACTGGCCGACGACGCCGACGGTCTGCGCGACTACCTCCACAGCGTGCAGGGCCCCGTCGTCCTGGTGGGCCACTCCTACGGCGGCGCCGTGATCAGCCAGGCCGCCACCGGCAACGCCGAGGTCAAGGCCCTCGTCTACATCGCCGCCTTCATCCCCGACGCGGGCGAGAGCGCATTGGAGCTGTCCGACAAGTTCCCCGGCAGCACCCTCGGCCCCACCCTCGACCCGGTCGGCAACGGCACCCGGACCGACCTGTACATCAAGGCCGACACGTTCCACGACCAGTTCGCCGCCGACGTACCCAGGCCGACCACCGACCTCATGGCCGCCACCCAGCGCCCCATCGCCGCGAACGCCCTGGAGGAGAAGGCCACCGAGCCCGCCTGGAAGACCATCCCCTCCTGGAGCCTGATCGCCACGCAGGACTACAACATCCCCCCGGCAGCCCAGCGCTTCATGGCCGAACGCGCCCATGCCCACACCGTCGAGGTCGACGCCTCCCACGCCGTCTCCGTCTCCCAGCCGGCCGCCGTGGCCGACCTGATCGAACACGCCGCCCGCACCGTCACCCACTGACCGCCCCTCACCGCACAACGGTCACGCACGTCGGTACCGGTAGCCCGGCCGGGCTGCCAGCACCGGCGACCTGAGGCCCGAACAGGGCCCGCGAGTCCCTCGAAGATCTCCGCGTTGGCGTACTCGAAGTCGGCCACGGACAGCATCGGTTCGTCAGCATCGCCTCCATGCGCGGCCGGGCACGCGGGGTGGGCGACGAGTTCGTCGTGGCGCGCCCACCCGGACCGCCTCGCCACCCGGATCTTCGAGATGAAGACCCGGATCATTAACCGGTCCACCCTGCCGTCCCAAGCGGATCTGACGGTCGGACAGGCCACCTTCCGCGCCATGCTGACCTGGCCGGAGGCATGACGCGACAGAGGCCCACCGGACACCCGGTGGGCCTCCGCGCGGTGTCCCGGCCGGTCACCGCCGACCGTCCGCCGACGCTCCGGCAGACGTGGCGCGGGCCGATCTCCACGCCGCTGACGATGGGTACCCGCGCCACGACGGCGCACCTGCTCGCGCCCCAGAACAGGACGGCATGCCGACGGCCGCGGCGATGCCCCCTTCGCAACAAGGCCGTTCGGCACATCACCCTTCCGCTGCACCCTTGGGCGAGGCGGACGGCGAGAAACACAACAGTGAGCCTTTTCCAACCTGGTGCGCTGGCACAGCAGTTGCTCCTAGCGGAGTGACGAGGCCACTGGCGAATGGGTTTTCGGCCAAGAGACTCGTCTGGGTCTTACCGGCCCACGTCGCCGAGCGGTTGTCCGGCAGAGGGGTCCATAAGGTCGGTGCGTCGAGCCCGCCACCACGGCACAAGCTGGACGACGCCGAACGCCACCTCGGCAACGAAGAACAGCCACAGCCAGCGCGGGGCACCGTGTGCCAGCGCATACGCCTGCCACGTGGCGAAAAGCGTGCGCGCGATGCCGTCGAACAGTCCGTGCACTGGCAGCGGGTTGATGATCCGGAGCAGCGCCCAGACGACCACCACTGAACCCATCAGATTCGCGTAAAGGATCTCTATCGGGTCGAGGGCAGGCAGGGCGCCCAGCCCGAGCGCGTCACCGATCTTCGACAGCGCGTCGTGCACCAGGGCGTAGGTCCACGGCGTGGCGAAACCGGCTGTGACCACGAGGTCGTACCAAGCACTTGTGCGTACGACGCGAAGACAGGCGGGGTGGGAAGGGGCGAAAAGACGGAACACGGCGAGGCTCCTGCTGGTCTCCTGCACGGACGCCACGACGGTAAACAGTGGAGTACTGTCCAAGGTCAAGTCCGCAGTTCAGGGAGAGCCGTGCGTATCGGGGAGCTGGCCGCGCAAGCGGGACTGACCAGGGACACCATCCGTTTCTACGAGAAGATCGGTCTCGTCACGGGACGGCGTCTGGCCAACGGTTATCGCGACTTCCCGCCGGAGGCAGTGCCCTGGCTGCAGTACGTCCGCACCGCACAGACGCTCGGCTTCTCGCTGGCCGAGATCGCACAGACCGGCGAGGAACTGCGGAACGCGCCCGACACCGCCGAGGCGTTGTCCGCGCTGTTCAAGGAGAAGATCCAGGTTATCGATGCGCGTATGGCGCAGCTTGCCGCCCTGCGGGTCGAGCTCGACGCACGTGTTGGCACCGGATGCCCGCTGCGGGCGGCTGGCTGAGCCGGGCGAGCATCGACAAACAGCCCTCGACCTCTCTCAAGGCACTTTTCCCACCTGATCGCGCCGTGCGCGAGTTGGCCAGCCGTACAAACGCCACGAAGCTCCTGGTAGTTGGGGTCACGACCAAGATCACCCATGCTGCCCAGGAGCTTCGTTTGCTCGCCTACCCGTCGTCGATCGATCTGTCCACGCCGCGCCCTGCGCTACCTGAGTGAGCAACTGCGGGCTCGGCGACACGAGATCGGGACGCGCCGGCGGCGGCTTCCCGTCGGCCGGCAGGCTCTGCTCGTGCCTGCCCACCTGCGGTGCGGGGACACCTACGTCCACCGCCGGGTTCGACGTCGGTATCGCGACCGTGTATCGCTACCTACACGAGGCCGTTGACGTCTTGGCCGCCATTGCCCCGCCCCTGGCCTCAGCGATGATCACAGCGCGCAGGAAGACGTTCGTGACCCTGGACGGCATGAATGTACAGGTCATCGCCGACCCGAAGGGCCGTCTCCTGTGGGCTTCACCGGCCCTTCCCGGTGCCGTCCATGACGTCCGGACCGCTCGCGAGCACGGCATCATCGCCGCTCTCACCGAGGCCGGCATCACCTGCTGGGCAGACAAGGGCTACCAGGGCGCAGGCGGCGCGGTACGCGTCCCTTACCGCGGCCGATGGGACCGCCTGTCCACCGGCCAGCAGGCCGTCAACCGATCCCACGCGAAGTTCCGGGCGCTGGTCGAACAGGCCGTCGCCACCCTCAAGTCCTGGCGGCTTCTCCGCGAGCTCCGCTGCTCGGCGACCCGGATCACGAGCCTCGTCCAAGCCGTCCTCATCCTCCACCTGACCAGCTCAGGCTGAGGATGGAAAAGGCTCAGTGGCAATCTACGTGGGAGAGGGAACGCACGCGTCCACGCCCGGATCGGCACCCAGTGGCTCAGCCGCGCAGGGCGGGCGCCCGCACCGGTCAGGTGCCGATCTTGCGCAGGGCCGCCGCCAGCCTGGCGAGGTCCAGGCCCGTGAGGTGGTCGAGGAAGTGGCGTCGGACGGATGCCAGGTTGGTCGGCCAGGCCTTCTCCAGCCGGGCGAACCCCGCCTCGGTGAGGCTCGCGTTCCAGCCGCCGGCGTCCTGTGCCGACCTGACCCGCCGCACGAGCCCCCGTCTCTCCAAGCGGTCCACCAGGCGCGTCGTGCCGCTGACCGACGTCTCCACCGCGGCGGCGAGGTCGCTCATGCGCAGCTGCCGGTCCGGGGCCTCCGAGAAATTCATCAGTGCCAGGTATTCGACGAGAGGGAGACGCTGCTCCCGAACCATGTCGACGTCGACGGCGCGCGACATGGCGTGGATGACACGGCCGAGCGTCCGTACGACGGCCTCCTCGTCCGCGGAGAGGACGCGGCTCCCGCGCAGCGGGTCTCGAAGGCCGTGCGTCGGAGGACATGTTCCCCGCAGTACGCGCAGCCCGGCGACGGCCCGAGATATACTTGCTGTGACAAGTAACCTTCCGGTCCGCCCCGATCGGTCGGCGTAGCTTTCATCGAGGGGAACACGAGGATGTGACCATGGCACCAAAGCCCACAGCATCCGCGGACGGCGTTCGACCGCTGTCCGCGGACGAAGAGGCCGTCGTCCGGTCCCTTCCCTGTCTCATCTATGCCCTGCCGCGCGCGATCGACGCCGACCTGATGCGTGAGCAGCGGATGTCCAACACGGAGTACCTGACGCTCATGCACCTGTCCGAGGCGCCCGACCGGCAGATGCGCATGGGCGCCCTCGCCAACGCCTGCGAGATGTCGCTCAGCGGCATCACCCGGGTCGTGCACCGCCTGGAGAGTCAGGGTTACATCCAGCGCGTGCGGTGCGACCAGGACGGCCGCAGCTGGCACGCCCACCTCACCGACAGCGGGCTGAAGCGCCTGGAGGAGGCGTGGCCGAGCGCGCTCGCCGCCATACGCCGGCACTTCCTCGACCATCTGGAGGGTTTCGACCTCGCCAAGCTCGCCGCCGTCCTGCGGAACGTCGCCGTCTGAATCCCCGCGCGCCCCGGCCGGACCGCCGCCACAGAGGCGTACGCCCTCCTCACGGGATCGCGCCGGGTGTGTCCCCTGTGGCACACCGCACATGTTCCGATTGATCAACCGGCGAGATACGTGACTATATTTGCTTCGCGCAGCAAGTTATTCGAGGCCGCGCCTCCGTGCTCGTCAGCGGCGATGGCTCACGCCTGTCGCCCGCGGCCCGCCGGACACCCGATCGTTCTCCACTGCCCAGCAGTGCACACCACGTAGGAAACATGAGATGGCTCCCAGCATCACCGACGCCCCGTCAGAACACGCTCGGATCACGCGTGTCCTCACATGCGGGGGCACCGGCCGGCACCGGGGGGCACACGCCGACGAGGACCGGCGCGCTCCCGCCGGCGACCTCGTGGGGCACGGCCGGCACCGCCGACCGGCCGGCACGCCCCTGATGCCGCCCGGCGCACTCCTCGGAAGCGGCGACGACCAGACAGCAGGCCGGCCCGGCCGGAACTGAGACCGGCCGGCGCGAGTGCCGTCCGGCCGGTGGCAGCCGACGACGCCGCGGTCGTCACCGCGGCGCCCACACCGTCGTCACCGCGGCGTCCACACCGCGCCACCGTCGTCACCGCGGCATCCGCACCGTCGTCACCGCGGCATCCGCACCGTCGTCACCGCCGCGTCCGCACCCCGCGGGCAGCCGCGTACCGCTGTCGCGGCCCGCTCGGCGCATCGTGCGCCGGCCGAGAGCAGCCGTCGACTCAGCCGAGCAACATCCAGTCCATCACGGCGGCCGACACAGCCGTCGACACGACAGGCAGGACACACATATGCACTTCGGCATCTTCGGCGTGGGTGACGTGGCGCGCGACCCGCTGTCCGGGCGGACGCCCACGGAGCACGAACGGATCAAGGCACTCGTGGAGTACGCGAAGCTCGCGGAGGACGTCGGGCTGGACGTCTTCGCGATCGGCGAGCACCACAACCCTCCTTTCGTGCCCTCCTCCCCCACCACGCTGCTCGGGCACATCGCGGCACGGACGGAACGGATCCTGCTGTCGACGTCCACCACGCTGATCACCACCAACGACCCGGTGAAGATCGCCGAGGACTACGCGATGCTGCAACACCTCGCGGACGGCCGGGTCGACCTGATGCTCGGCCGTGGCAACACCGGCCCGGTCTATCCCTGGTTCGGCCAGGACATCCGTAACGGCATCGAACTGGCGGTGGAGAACTACGCCCTGCTGCACCGGCTGTGGCGCGAGGACGTGGTGGACTGGACCGGACGGTTCCGTACCCCGTTGCAGGGATTCACCTCCACCCCGCGCCCGCTCGGCGGTGTTCCGCCCTTCGTCTGGCACGCGTCCATCCGCAGCCCGGAGATCGCCGAACAGGCCGCGTACTACGGTGACGGCTTCTTCCACAACAACCTCTTCTGGCCCAAGGAACACGTCCGCAGGCTGGTCGACCTCTACCGGAGCCGTTTCGAGCACTACGGACACGGTCCCGCCGACCACGCCGTCGTCGGCCTCGCCGCGCATCTGTTCGTGCGCGGGAACTCTCAGGACGCCGTACGGGAGTTCCGCCCCTACTTCGACGGCTCCGCCGCGTACGGGAACGGTCCGTCGCTGGAGGACACGATGGCCCGGACGGCGATGGTCGTCGGGAGCCCGCAGGAGGTGATCGAGCGCGTTCTCGCCTACCGTGAGAACGCGGGCGGCGACTACCAGCGGCAGTTGTTCAACGTGGACGGCATCGGCGTCCCGCACAAGACCGTGCTGGAGCAGATCGAATCGCTGGGCGAGATCGTGCCCGTGCTGCGCAAGGAGTTCGCCGGGAGCCGGCCCGCCCACGTTCCGGACGCCCCCACGCATCCCTCCGCGGGCGCGGCGGCCGGAGTCGCACGCGGTGAGGGCGGACGATGAAGCGCACACTCGCCGTGGTCTCGGCCGGCCTGCGGCTGCCGTCCACGACCCGGATGCTCGCCGACCGGCTCGCCGACGGTGTCCGCGAGGAGCTGGAGGGGCGCGGCGCACAGGTCGGCGTCGACGTCGTCGAGGTACGCGACCACGCACACGACCTGGTCAACCACCTGATGGCGGGCTATCCGTCACCCGGGCTGAGCCGCGCGTTCGACGTCGTGACGGCCGCGGACGGCCTGATCGTGGTGACGCCGACCTTCACCGCCTCGTACAGCGGGTTGTTCAAGATGTTCTTCGACTGCCTCGACGACACCGCCCTGGTGGACAAGCCGGTGCTGACAGCCGCCACCGGAGGCACCGGGCGGCACTCACTCGTCCTGGAGCACGCGGTGCGACCCCTGTTCGCGTACCTGCGCGCCGTGGTCGTGCCCACGGCGGTCTTCGCCGCGACGGATGACTGGGGCTACGGCAGCGGCGACACGCAGGCCCCGCTGGTGCGGCGTATCGGGCGAGCTGCTCGGGAACTCGCCGACGCGATGGCCCGGCGTGAGACGCCGCCCGTCGAGGATCCCCACGCCGGTCTCGTACCGTTCGCGCGCCTGCTGGAGCGCGGGGAGTGAGATGAGCCGCCGCGTCGAGTCGGCCAGGTCCGCGGTGACCCTGCCGTCGGGCCAGACCTTCGCGACGCCTCCGGTGGTGAGCGCGGACCAGGACGCGAAGGCCCGGGTGTGGTTCTCCGCGACGGCCGCGCCGTTGATGCTGTCCGGCGCGCGGACGGTGGTGGTTCCGGCGGGTTTCGCCTGGGTGCGCGCCTTGGCGGCCTCGTCGGTGCGGCGGATGCCCAGCGGCAGTCTGTCGGTGGAGCGGACAGAACAGAAGTGGGTGCAGGTAATTTACAGGGCAAGTAACTTACTATCTTTCAAAAATCCTGGTGCATAACAAGCCAAGGCTCGCGCGTCAGACCCTCCCCGACCGGGGCGGCCGGCTGCGACACCGGGCACCGTCAAGGCCGCGCACCGCCAGAGGGCGAGTGACGTGCACGACACCTGAGGCCGCTTGACCTGGCGTCAGATAACCACATGTACTTGACTCGACAATGACTTACCGGCACGACGAGTCGTCAAAAGCGACCGAGTGAAGGCAGTAATGAACCAGGAAGACCTCTTCTCCGGTACGGAGAACCCCCCACGAACGCCCTCACCCGAAATACTTCCTGCACACGTCCGCAGAATCCGTGACTATGTTCTCTCCGAGCTGCCGGCCGACCTGTCGGCCGTGTCACGGCAGGAAATGACCTACTCCGGTCTCGCCGACAAGCAGTGCCGGATCCTGCAAGAGGCCGGTGCCGGCGCCTTCCCGGTCGACGACCTGGCCGCGGCGCGGGTGACGCAACTGGACCTGCTCTTCATGCTGAACGGCTATCTGCCCGCCGGCCCGGAGGCGTTCCCGCGGCCGCTGGTGGACGCCGTCACCGCACAGTGCGCGCGGCATCCCTCGCTGGACCCGCACATGAGTTACGAGCTCCTGATCGACGTCAACAGTGAACAGTGGGGGCGGCACGGGCACATGCGGGTGTTCTCGGAAGGCGACCTCGGACGCCTGGAGCGCGACTTCTACCTGGGACACCACCTCACGGAGCCGTCCGTACGAACGGCGTACGACCGGCTGTGCTCGTCACTGTCGGAGCCGTCCCCGGAGGACCTCGCGCACAGCATGGACGAGGCGTTCCGGAAACTCGATGAGTTCCGGCTCGGCATGGCACGCTACGGCAGACTGACCAGGGAACAGTTCAACTCCTTCCGCCGCTATCACATGGGCTATCAGGGCGGACCCCGGGGAGCCAGCGGCGCCTTCATGCCCAGCGTGCAGCTGCTGGAGCTGGTCCTCGTCCCGCCGACCGAGGAGTACGAGGTGTATCTCGACCAGTCCATGCCCTATTTCCCCACGTGGTCCCGCGAACTCATCGCCGAACGACGGGCGATGTCCGCACGGGGGGAGAACATCACGCAGGCGGTCCTCGACGGCCGCCTCAAGCTGGACCAGAAGTCCGCGACCGCACTGCTCGGCGTCTTCGACAAGTTCACGGACTTCCGCATGGTCCATCTCGGGGTGACCAGGAAAATGATCCCGGAAGCGTTCGCGGGAACGCGCGGAACGACCCGTAAGGACATCGCCGCGCAGTCCGGGGAGCGCACCGTCCTGGCCGATGAGAATCCGGGCACGTCCGGTTTCGACGTGCGCAACGTGCTGACCAACGCGGTGTACCGGCTGCTCGCGGCCCGCCGGGAGATCGAGGCCCTCCATGCCATCTCGTCCTGACGCACGAGGAGATGTGATGTCCGAGCCACAGGTGGCCGTCGTGGACGCGTTCGGGACGACCTTCCGCTACACCGACGCGTTCGCCGCCCTGGGCGCCGGGGTGATACAGGTCCAGAGCACACCCGGACTCCTCCCGGGAGTCGCGCCGGTGGACTCGGCGAAGTTCGCCCGGACCCTGGTGCACGACGGCGACCTCGACGGCCTCGCCGCCAGGCTGGCCGCTCTGCGACCGCTCGCCGTCCTGCCGGGGCGCGAGTCGGGTGTGGAGCTCGCCGACGCACTGTCCGAAAGACTCGGTCTGCCCACCAACGGCACCGCGCTCAGTCAGGCTCGCCGCGACAAGTACGTGCAGATCGAACGCCTGAAGGCGCAAGGCGTGCCCGCCATGCGACAGATACGCACCGACGACGAGGACGAACTACGCGCCTGGCACGAGGCACTCGCCGGTACCGCGGTGGTCAAGCCGCTCCGCGCCTGTCGCGGGGAGGGGGTGACTTTCTGCGACACTCCGGACGACTCGGCCGCCGCGCTCGGCTCGCTCCTGCACCGTGTGCACAGTCTCGGCGAGCGCAACACCCATGTCGTGGCGCAGGAATACCTGGTCGGCGCCGAATACATCGTCAACACCGTGAGCTGTGCGGGCCTCCACCAGGTCACCGATGTGTGGAGCACCGATCGCATCACCGCGAACGGAGTACGGGACCTGGTCGTCGCGCAGGTGCTGCTCCGCTCGGACGACCCCTCGGTCCGTGCGTTGGTGCCGTACGCCCGCCGGGTCCTCGACGCGCTGGGCATCCGGCACGGCGCGGCACATCTGGAGATCAAGCTGACGCCGGACGGCCCCCGGCTGGTCGAAGCGGGCGCCCGGCCCTCGGGGCTGCCTTACTACGTGGCGGAAGCCGTCGGCGAGGGCCAGTTGGAGTGGTCCGCCGACGCGTACCTCAGACCGGAACGCTTCAAGGCGCGCGCCGGGGACGACTACCGGCGCCGGACCGCGTTCGCCTGGGCGGCGCTCGTCTCCCCGGTGTCGGGGCGGCTGGTGCGTTACCGCGCCCTGGAGGAGGTCCGGCGCCTGGAGAGCTTCCGGGACGTGACGCTCCTGGTCGAACCCGGCGACCGCGTCGTACCCACCACGTGGGATCTGGGGTACCCGGCGACGCTCACCTTGAGCCACCCCGTGGAGGCCGTCCTGCGGCGCGACCTGAACACGCTCCGCTTCCTGGACGGCACGGGGATGTACGAGGTGCAGGAGGATCCGGGCCTTCCCGCGCACGAGTGTGACCGGTCCACCGAGCGGGCGTGACCGGTCCGCCGAGCGGCGGGTGACCTCGCCAGGACCGGCCCCGTCGGCCCGGCGGTCCCGCCCGCCGATCGGCCGGCGATCGGGGCCGCCACCGGGCCCCTGGGGTGCGGCCGCGCCGGTGCGACGCCTCGCGCGGACCGCCGCGACCGGCGTCCGCCGGGCCCGCGCGGGCAGCGGAGGAGGTGACCCGGCAGGCCGGCCCGGCCAGGACGAGCCGGCCTACGGTCCGGGGGCGCCGTCGACCGGCTGCGGGCGGCCGCGCCCGCGGACCCCGGCCGACGGGGTGTTCCGGCCGGACGGGGCACGGGGACACCGGGCAGGCTCGTGGCCGGCGCGGGCGGTTCCCGTTCTTCAGCGGCCAACCGGCGGGGGGCCCGCGGGCGCGCCCGGCCGGGACCCGTCGCGGCGAACCGGGTCACGCAGGTCCGCCGGACCCGGTCAGCCCTGCCCGGCCGTGGGGAGGATCTGGCCGATGAGGTCGACCTCGTCCAGCAGGACACCCTTCGCGCGACGCATAGGCGCTCACCCGGCCGTGAGGAACTCGTCCGCGGACAGGGGACGGTTGACGACCCGGATGTCACCGATGTTGCCGTGGAAGACGATGTCCACGGCGCCCGCGTACTCGTGACCGCCGACCAGCCACGGCAGCCCGAGCGAGGTGAGGCCGCTCGACACCCGGTGCGGGTTGTCGACGACCGGAGCGCCCTCGACGTACAGCTTCGTGTAGCGCCCGTCGTTGACGACCGCCAGGTGCCACCACTTCAGCTCGGCCAGGCCGTGCCCCCAGTTGGTGGTCGGGTAGGTGTTGTTCAGCGGGTAGTGGTTGAACTGCGGCTCGCGGCCGTTGTTCGAGATGGAGAGCTGCACCAGGGGCTCGTCGGGGTCGGTGTTCCTGCCCTGCTTGCCGGCGGCCCCGGCGGAGCCGCGACGGCTGAGTACCGACGCGAAACCGTTCCTGCCGGCGTCCCAGTCCAGCGGCATCCGCACGAAGGCCTCGATCGTGTACCCGCCGCGGAACGTCTCCCTGTTCAGCGGCGCGTTCGGCCCGGTGCTCAGATACGCGCCGTGGAGCGGGTCGCGCCCGCCGGCGAAGTCCAGGCTGGCGTGGCCCGGCTGGTCCGGGTGGTGGTCCTGCGACCAGGTCAGCGCGTCGGCGGCCGTGCCCGGCACGGTCACCACCGTGAGGTCGTTGCCCTTGCCGGACAGGTCACGGATCGTGTGGCCGGCGGGGAGCGGGGTGCCGGGTGCGCCCTGTCCGTCGAAGCGCCAGTAGGCCAGGGTGCCCTTCACGAGTTCCCCGGCGGCCGGGCGGGCGGGCCGGTCGGGCGCCGGCAGGAAGCCGGAGAACCGCTTCGCGAAGTCGACCGGCACGGAGAAGTCGTCGACCGGGCCCGTGATCCGGGCGTGTTCGGCCGCCAGCTTGTTGCGTGACTCCGGGTCCTGGGCGAGGATCCACGGGTTGATGGTCTCGACGTCTATGGTGTCGCGGGCCAGGTCGAAGTGGTACAGCCGGATCATGCCGCCACCGCCGAAGTAGCGGTTCTGGTAGTTGGCGATGTGCAGGTGCACGTCGTTGCCGGCGGCGTTCTTCCTGGTCGTGCGGCCCGACGGCCAGTAGTGGCCGTTGAGGGTCAGGAAGATCTGATCGTTGTCCTTGATCAGCTTGTCCCAGATCTTCTGGCCGTAGCCGGAGAGTTCGGCATTGTCCTCCGGATCGCCGGACTCGTACGGGAAAACGTTGTCATCGTAGGTCGAGTAGACCAGGTCGTGCGTCGTGAGGATCACGGGCATCTTCGGGTGGGACCTGATGAAGTCGCCGGCCCACGCGAAGGCCTGGTCCGTGGCCCGCCAGTCCAGGGCGAGCACCAGCCAGGAGCGGCCGGCGGCCCGGAAGACGTGTGCGGTGTTGTAGCCGGTCGGGTCCGCCCCGGCGAAGGTCTTCGAGCGTCTGAAGCGCTGTGGTCCCAGGGTCCGCAGGTACGGTGTGTCGCCGCGGTCGTCCTCGCCGCTCACGTCGTGGTTCCCGGCCACCACGCTGTAGGCGGCCCCGTGCGCGTCCAGGAGGGAGAACGCCTTGTCGACCTGGTCGAACGACGTCGGGTCGGCGTCCTGCGTCAGGTCGCCGAGGTGCGTCATGAACACGATGTTGTCCGTTCCGCTCCCGCTGTTGCGGATGATGTAGCGGAACGACTCCTCCTGCGGTGTCCTGTTGACGCTGTCCTGGCTGCCCCAGTACAGGAACTGCGTGTCCGGCATGACCGCGAGGGTGAACTGGAGGGCGTCGGGGTCGGGGCTCCACGTACCGGTGCCGCCGCTTCCGGCGGCGTCCGCGGCGTACGCGGCCGGTTCGCCGAGCAGGGGGGCGCCGATTCCCGCGGCCGCCGCCCCGGCGCCCGCCAGTGTCGCGTTGCGCAGGAAGCCACGCCGGCTCTGCCCGGCCGGTCCGTGTGAGGGGATGTCAGCATCAGTGCACATGGTGTTCCTTGGCGGGTGTCGATGGAACAAACGCCACGACGCTAGTCAGAACCCGCCCGGTCCGGGCGGACATGGGGTGACGAATGCCGTACGGGTGTTCGTCCATCAGGGGAACCACCCGCCCGGCTCCGGCCGGCAGCAGAGCGCGGAGGCGTCTTCGGGAACCCGCACACGTGTCGTCATCCCTTCTCGGACGCCCGGCGGCCGCTCACGCCTCCCGGCTTCTCACCCGGTGCCTTCGCGCGTCTTCCGGGGGAGCGTCTTCCGGGGGAGCGCGTGACGTTCGGCGGGCGGCTGTTCGTCACGTATCTCCGCCAGGAGCGCGGTGATGGCGGCCATGATGTCCTCGGTGGCCGCCGCCAGTACATCGGAGGTGAGGGGCATGCCGCGGTACCGGCTGAGGTCGACGGGCGGCCCGGCCGTCACGTGGACCCGCTGGCGGGGGACCAGCCGCACCCTGCGGTTGCCGCGACCGCCGCGCGCGTACGGCGGCACGATGCGGTGGGCCCCCCACTGGGCGACCGGGATGACGGGCGCCCCGGTCGTCAGCGCGATCCGCGCCGCACCGGTCTTGCCGGTCATCGGCCACAGCCCCGGGTCGCGGGTGACGGTGCCTTCGGGGTAGACCGCGACGCACTCCCCCCTGTTGACGGCGTCCACCGCGTCCCGCAACGCGAACGCGGCGTCCGCGGTCCCGCGGTGGACCGGGATCTGGCCCGTCCTGCGCAGCACCGTGCCGACGAAGGGGATGGTGAAGAGCGACGCTTTGGCGAGCAGGCGGGGCGGCCGGCCGCTGTCGTACTGGAAGTGCCCGTAGGTGAGGGGGTCGAAGTAGGAGATGTGGTTGACGGCGGTGAGGAAGCCGCCCTCGGCGGGTATGTGCTCCCTCCCGCGCCACTCGTGTCTGACCAGAAGGAACAGCACCGGTTTCGCGATGGCCGCGGCCAGTCGGTACCAGAAGCCGTAGGGGTTGTGTGTCCTGCGGGGCACCCGGGATCCTCTTTCCTCCGTGCGGCACGGTCCGGCCGCCTCTCGCTCGCGCGTCCGTTTCCCCGCCGCGGCCGGTCACGGCACGAGGACTCCGGTGGCGGGAAGGACGGTTCCCGGGGCAAGGGGGCCGGTCCCCGCAGGTGCCCTCGGGGGATTCCCGGCGGACACGTGCCGCCGAGCGGAGGGAGCGCGCCGAGGCACGGACGCCGTACACCGAACCATGTGCTTGACCGTGCAATATGCTACGGCCAGTGTGTGCCGCGATCAACACCACCGCCGGTGACACCGGGTTCCAGTCGGTGTGAGCGACGCGGCGCGGGCCAGGTCCGCGCGTTTCCGAGACCGGCGGGCAGCGGGACGGGGCGCGCTGCGCATCCAGATCGGCTCACCTGCGAACAGGCTGCGCCCGATTCGGTGACCGATGCTATTCCGTCCGACCGCGATGAAATGCCGTCCTGCCGCAGGCACGCCATAACGGGGCAATTGCTCGGCCAGCCTGGAACAGGTCCGGGCGGAAGTGGTCGACGTCGGGATACCCATGGAGTTGGACGCGCAAAGCCGACGTCATCGCGGCCCTCCGGCCCGAGCGCGAGGCTGCTGACGCACGTCGGCGGTGGCCAGAGCGCCGGTCACCGACGACGGTCATGGACGCCGGACACCCGGTCCGGGACACCGCTGCGCGATGCCTTGGGCCGACGGACACGTATCTCCTGGAAATCGTGAAATCACTTTAGTTTCCTCAACAATTTAAGTCGACCGGTTGCGGCATTTACACTGGCGCCATGGCAGACGTGACGACCATCAAGCCCTTGAACCGCGACGAGGAGGCCTTCCTACGGGCCTTGGGGAGGGTAATCACCTCCCTGCCCCGGGTCGTGGACGGGGACATGCTGGAAGAGCATGCGATTTCGAGTACCGAGTACATGGTCCTCGTGCACCTCTCCGAGGCGCCGGACAACCGGATCCGGATGAGCGAGCTGGCCGGCATGTGCGGGCTGTCACTGAGCGGGATGACGCGGGTGGTGAACCGGCTGGAGGCGCAGTCGCTCGTCGCCCGTGAGAAGTCACCCGCCGACGGGAGGGCCTGGCTCGCCGTTCTCACCAGTGCCGGGTGGACGCAGCTGAAGCAGGCGTGGCCCACCAATCTCGCGAGCGTACGACGCCATGTGTTCTCGCGTCTGGAGGGCTGCGACATCGCCGCCGCCGCGAAGGTTCTGGAGCGCATAGCGTCCGTCTGACGCTCCGTTGCCCGAGCGGGCCAATGGCGGCGATCTCGTCGCGGATGCGGGACGCGGCGGCGGTGAAGCTCGTCTCCGACAGCACCCGGCGCAGCTCCGCGTGACAGCGGCGGGATCCTGTTCTCAGGACGGCAGGGCGATGCCCGCCCGTGCGGCGAACTTCCGGGCCGCGCCCGGCCGGCACTGCCCGCCGTCCGGCACCACGCCCCCCCCACTCGCTGGTCAGTCGGTGGCCGGGTTCGGGTGGCGCAGCAGCGTACCGGCCCTCTCCTCGAGCAGTGCCACCGCCAGCAGTTCGCCGTCGACGGGCCCGTACCGTTCGAGCGCCTCCTCGTGCAGGCGCCGGACGGTGTCCGCGACGTCGTGCGGAGTGCCGCGCTGTTCCGCCAGAGCCGTGATCGCCGCCAACTGGTCGCGGATGCGGTCCAGGCCGTACGCGGGGAGGTAGTCACCGGCGAGGAGCGCGGGCAGGTCCCTGCGGACGAAGGCGGACGAGGCGGGGCCCGTGGCAAGGACGTCCGTGAGGACGCCCAGGTCGATGCCAGCGCGCCGGCCGAGCAGCAGCGCCTCCGCGGTGGCGACCGCCTGACCGAACCACAGGAGGTTCACCAGGAGTTTGGCGGTGTAGCCGGTACCGGGGCCGCCGACGTGGCTGATGCGGTCGGCGACCGCTGACAGCAGGGGACGGTGACGTTCCAGGAGGGTGGCGTCGCCTCCCACGAAAAGCCGCAACCGCGCCGCGGCGGCGTCCGCGGCCGAGCCGCCGATGGGCGCCTCCAGGAAGCCGACACCGTGCGCCGCCGCCTGCTGCCGGCAGGGGTCCGCGGCCGTAGGCGTGTTGCTGCTCATGTCGATCCAGGTGGCGTGCGCGGCCAGCGCCTGGAGGACGGTGTCCCGCACGGCCGCCGTGACCTCGACCGGACCGGGCAGCACCGTGAGGAGCACGTCCGCCCCCGACGCCGCGGCCACCGCCGAGTCCGACCACCGGGCCCCGCACGACCGGACCACCGCCCGGCGCTCGGGCCGGATGTCGTAGGCCCGCACCTCGTGCCCGGCGAGGACGAGACGGCGGCACACCGGTTCGCCCATCCGTCCCACACCTATCAGGCAGATCGTCGACATGGGCGGATGCTATCCCGTCCTCCCCTGCGGATCCGGGGGGCGAATCATGTGTGCCGTCCGGTCCTCGGTGTGTGTGAGGCGACACACAGCGCTCCCGCCCGCACCTCTCGACGGCCGGCAGGTCGAGGAGCCGCCGTCGCGGGCGCGCACGGGCTACGCGGTCGGCGCTCTCGGCGCTCCCGGCCCCGCCGGGCACCGGAAGCCGGCAGGAACAAAGCGGCGACTACGCGCTCGACGGTGGCGGGGTCGGCGATGTCGCCCCGCAATCGGTCAGCCTTCCGCCCGGGCGGGACCGAGGTGGACGTCGGCCGGTACAAGTCGACAGCGTCCTCCAGCGCGCCTGAGGCGAGGTGGGCAATCGCTTCGAAGCCGCGGAGGCGGGACCGGCCGGTCGGATACCCCCGCAGCTGAAGGACACCCTCCGGGAAGGCATCGCCGGACGCGGGGTCGCGGCGCAGGGCGAGGGCGCGCCAAGTTAGCCGGTCCCCCCGGAGCCCGTCCGGGGGCATGCTCGTCCAGGGCGGCGGTCACGTCGTCACCATCACCCCAGCCTGGTCGACAGCCCGGACATGCGCCTGCCCTCCGCCATGGCGTCGCTGACCAAGGGCGGGCACCAGTCCGACGCGGTGCTGTACCTGGAGAACGCCCCGTTCGTCACCGGCGAGATCCTGCACGTCGACGGCGGCATGAGCGCGGGGCACTGAGCACGCGCCGGAGCCGGCCGCGTGTGCGCGGAACGGGCTGTGGCCGGTCCGGTTCGCCGGACCGGCCACAGCCCGTTCCGCATGGCGCGGCGGCGTCAGTGCCGCAGCGACCTGAACGACGTGCGCAGTTCCTCGGCCAGCAGGCGCGGCTGCTCCCAGGCGGCGAAGTGGCCTCCCCGGTCGACCTCGTTCCAGTGGATGAGGTTGCCGTAGGCCCGCTCACCCCAGCTCCGCGGCGCGGGGTAGATCTCGCCAGGGAACACCGTGACCGCCACGGGGACGTCGGGGATGTGGAACGCGTCGAACGGTCCGCCGCCCGCCTGGTAGCCCTCCCAGTACAGCCGGGAGGAGGACGCCCCGGTGTTGGTCAGCCAGTACAGCGAGATGGCGTCGAGCATCTCGTCGTAGGTGAGGACCTTCTCGGGCTCACCGCCGGAGTCGGTCCACTCGGCGATCTTGTCGTAGTAGTACGCCGCCATCGCCACGGGCGAGTCGGCGAGGGCGTAACCGATGGTCTGCGGGCTCTGGTTCATCATCGCCGCGTAGCCGAAGCCGTCGTGGTAGAAGTGCAGCAGCCGGTCGTAGGCGACCTTCTCGCGGGCCGACAGACCGGCGGGCGCGGGGTCGGAGTTGCGCAGGTGGCGCAGGATGTCC